>PNOJ01000103.1 GCA_013824755.1 Gemmatimonas sp. | reverse complement strand
GTCGAAGGTGCCGCTGGTGTTGCCGTTGACGACCGCGGCCACCGGCGTGCTGTTGCCGCCGATCATGATGTACTGGACCGTCGTGATGACGGTCATGGCGCCCAGCGTCCCGGCCCCGTCGCCCCACGGCCAGCCGCCGGCGAAGAAGGCGAACGTGCCGCCGCTGAAGGTCGAGGTGTAGACGATCGTGCCCACGCCGCCGACGCGGTTGTCCTGGGCGCTCATGCTGGAGGACGTGGGGCAGCTGATCTCCCACTGCGTGCCGAGCGCGGTGCCGTTCCAGGACTGGGCGTGCAGGACGTGGGGGAAGCCGGAGTTGATGCCGGACCGCCAGGTCGCGGCGCGGCCGGTCAGGAGCAGGCCGCCGAGGTCGGTGGACGTGTAGATCCCCTGGATCGGTTCGGCGAACGCGAGCGAGGATGCCATGACGGTCACGAGCAGCAACAAGATCGGACTCGACCACAGACGCATGGATTTCATGACGGTACCCCCTGGAATGGTAACGATGACGATGCCGGTCGCTTGCGGAGTCGCCGGACAACGGATGGGACGCGGGGCGAGAGGGTAGGCGGGCGGATCCTGACCTCGCGTTGCGCATCATACCGGAAACGACACCATATTGTCAACAATGAGGGAGCTCCTACCGTTTTGGGGGGCGATTATTTGATCATCAATATCATTTCGGGGCGGGCTACCTGCCCGGCACCCCGCATCAGTTGACGGCGGAGCGGCCGTGGAGCAACCTGGAGCCGTCGGGCACGTACGAACGCCCCGGCAACACTATCCCGGGAGGTCGTCCAGATGCTCGCAAGCTCACGTTTGTCCCCGAAGGTCATCACGCTGTTCACCGCCGTCCTGCTCCTCGCCGCCGCGGCCGGGACGGCCCTCGCCGCCGCCGAACAGGTCACCGTCGACGGCGTGCTGCACGTGCGCAACGGCGCCAAGCCGGCGGGCGGGGTGCGGACCATGACCCTGAAGGAGATCTGGCGCGCCGGCGGGGAGGACGACGAGGAGAGCATCTTCGGCCTGATCACCCGCGTCGTCGCCGACGCCGCCGGCAACGTCTACCTGCTGGACACGCAGCTCCACCAGGTCCACGTCTTCGACAGCAAGGGCGCGTTCACGCGCACCCTCAGCCGCGAGGGCGAGGGCCCCGGCGAAGTGCGCTACCCTGTCGACATGCTCTTCATGCCCGACGGCACGCTGGGCCTGGTGCAAACCTTCCCCGGCCGCATCGTCTGCGTCGACCTGAACGACACGCCGGCCAAGACCTTCGTGCCCGGCGGGGACACCCCCACCGAGGGCGGCTTCCTGACGCTGACGGACGTGCAGGGCCGGGGCGGGCGCCTCGTGCTCGGCGGCGTCGAGAGCACGATCAACCAGACCGAAGGCTTCCAGGTCCGCGACAACTTCATCCGCAGCTACGCGGCCGACGGCAAACCGCTGGTGACCTACGCGCACAAGTCGCGCAAGTACGAGTTCAGCAAGCTGTCCATCGACGAGGAGGCCGAGTACTTCCCGCAGTTCCGCAAGTGGGTGCTCGGCAACGACGGCCGCGTCTACGTCGCCTCGCAGCGCAACACCTACGCCATCGACGTCTACGCGCCCGACGGCAAGCTCGAGCGCGTGATCGAGCGGCAGTACGTGAACTGGACCCGCACGCCCGAGGAGCTCGCGCTGGTCGAGTCGATCATGTCGGCCCAGCTGCGCAACGTCCCGTTCCCCGTCGAGCACTCGGTCTCCAAGACCGAGGAGACCATCAACGGCATGATGCTGGGCGAGGACGGCAACCTGTGGGTCCTGGGCAGCCGCGGCTGGCACGAGCAGCCGGCGGGCATCCTGGCCACCTACGACGTCTTCTCCCCCGCGGGCGAGTTCCTGGAGCAGGTCCGCGTGGCCTGCCCCGGCGACAGCAGCAAGGACGCCCTGATGGAGGGCGGCAAGGGACGCTTCGTGGTGGTCAAGGGCTTCACCGACGCCATGGTCACCCTGCAGACGCAGGGGGCCGCCGGCGGGACCGAGGAGGGCGAGGAGCCCGCGCCCATGGAGATCATCTGCTACGGCGTGAAGTAGCTGCGGCCCCCGATTGACTGGGGAACGGGTCCGGCCGACAATGGCCGGACCCGTTCCCCGTTCCGGAGGCACCGCATGCTGGACTTCTTCAGGCGACGACGCCACGCCAAGCTGAGGGCGCGGCCATTCCCCGCCGAACGGCTCGCCGTCGTGGAGCGCAACGTCCCCTTCTGGCGCCACCTGCCCGCCGACGCGCGCGCCGAGCTGCTGGGCCTGGCCCAGGTCTTCCTGGCCGAGAAGAACTTCGAAGGCTGCGGCGGGCTGGCGCTGACCGACGAGATGCGCGTGACGGTCGCCGCCAACGCCTGCCTGCTGCTGCTGGGGCGCGAGACCGGCGTCTACCCGCGGCTGCAGTCGGTGCTGCTCTACCCGACGACCTTCGTCGCGCAGATCGCGGAGGAGGACGAAACGGGGCTGGTCGACGAGTACGACGACGAGATGGACGGCGAGGCCTGGGACATCGGCGCCGTCGTCCTGGCCTGGGACGAGGTGCTCCACGACGCCCGCCACGGCCGCGACGGGCGCCACGTCGTGCTGCACGAGTTCGCCCACCAGCTGGACCAGGAGACCGGGGAAGCCGACGGCACCCCCCGCTTGGAGTCGGGGCACGAGGAATGGGCGCGGGTGCTCGCCGAAGCCTACGCGAAGCTGCAGCTGGATGCGGACAAGCGGCGGCCGACGGTGCTGGACACCTACGGCGCCGAGGATCCGTCGGAGTTCTTCGCGGTGGCGACCGAGAGCTTCTTCGAGGACCCCGTCGCGCTGCGCCGCCGGCACGCCGACCTCTACGCGCAGCTGCAGGGGCTCTACAGGCTGGATCCGGCCGGGCTGGTCGCTTCCGCCTCGACCTCGCCCTCCCCGACGCCTTGATGGAGCGTTTCCTTGATCGGTTTGGGCTGGCAGCTTGGGATGCCGTGATCATAGACGGCATATCCGTTATATTTAACGGAATATCTGCTGTATTTGATTGCCGCGTGACGGCCGATGGTTCCGATTCATTGAATATTAACAAGTTGTGAATGTCGTTTTCACGGGTGCATCACATGCTAGTGTCGGTGATGATGAACTAGAGAACGATGGCGCGCTTGTGCGCCCACCCCATCCCGGACGGAAGGACGAGACCATGGATCTGCGGCGGATTCTCGGACCGATCACGACCCTGGCGCTGGTCGCCGCGATCGCGCTGCCGGCAGTCGCCGGCGAGGGGCCGACGCTCAAGTACGGGCTCGAGACGCAGCTGCGCGCCATGCTGTCGCACCTCGACGAGCCGGGCGCCAACCCCGCCACCGACGGCGCCTGGCAGGTGCGGACCGCGCGCCTGGACGTGCGCGCCAAGTCGGAGGACGGGCGCATGAGCGGCCGCTTCATGGTGGGCGCCGACCGGGCCTCGGGCGGGATCGAGATCGAGTACGCCTACGCGGACCTCGCGCTGCCGCAGCTGTGGCGCCTGCGGGTCGGCCAGTTCAAGCCCGAGTTCCTGCGCGAGGAGAGCGTCGGCAGCACCGACCAGCTGGCCGCCGAGCGCTCCTACACCGCCGACTACTTCACCGTGGACTACGCCGAAGGCGTGGCGCTGATGCGCGAGTTCGCCCGCTCGCGGGTGGCCCTGTCCCTGCACGACGGTTCCTACTCGGCCGGCACCGACCTCGGCGGCGACCGCACCGACATCGCGCTGGCCGCGCGCGGCGAGTTCGCCCTGCGCGGGGACCGCAAGCGCTGCGCCGACTACCGCGCCCTGCCGGACGAGGGCACGGCCGTCCTGCTCGGCGTGGCCGCCGACTTCGAGCAGGGCGTCGATCCCGACGTCCTGAAGGCCAGCGCCGACGTTGCGGTCAGCGGCCCCGGCTACAGCCTCTTCGCCGCCGTGATCATGCAGAGCCTGGACGGCTCCCACGGCGCGGCGATCGCCGACCAGACGGCCCTGGTGGCCCAGGGCGCCGTGTCCCTCGTGCCCGGAAGCTGGGACGCGTTCGGCCGCTGGGAGCACCTGGACTTCGACGGCGTCTACCATCGCAACAAGGGCGCCGGCGTCTCGGGCGCCACCGCCACGGTCGACGACGAGGCCCTGGACATCGCCACCCTGGGCGTCAACTGGTACCGCGACGGCCAGTCCTCCCGCTGGACCCTGGACCTGGTCCGCGCCCTGGACCGCATCCCGGTCGCCAACACGGGTTCGGGGCTGCTCGCGGGGTCAGCGGCGGGCCAGACGGTCGTCCGCCTGCAGTACCAATTCAAACTCTAGCAGTCGCTTGGGGGGAGATTCGCGCCGCGGCGCAATCTCCCCTGGCATTTCCCCGGGAGGCCGGGTATCCGTCTTGACCCGGACGGGTCGCGTGGGTTCCTGCCCCCCGCCGTGCGGACCAGCGCGCGACCCAGCGCGACGGGACGTTCCATGACCGGCTCCACCCCCGCCCTGCTCGCCCTCGAGGACGGCACGACCTGGCCCGGACTCGGTTTCGGCGCCCGCGCCGACGCCGCCGGCGAGATCGTCTTCAACACCAGCCTCGCCGGCTACCAGGAGATCCTCACCGATCCCTCCTACCACGGCCAGTTGGTGACCCTGACCTGCCCCCACGTCGGCAACACCGGGATCAACGCTCAGGATGACGAGAGCGGCCGCGTGTGGGCCGCCGCCCTGGTCGTGCGCGACCTCAGCCCGGTGGTCAGCAGCTGGCGCGCCACGGGCCGCCTCGACGACTGGCTGCGCGGGCACGGCCGGCCCGCGATCACCGGCGTGGAGACGCGCGCCCTGGTTCGGCACATCCGGGAACAGGGCGCGATGCGCGCCGCGTTGTCGACCGCCGACCCCGACCCGGCGCGCCTGGTGGCCCTGGCCCGCGCGACGCGCGACATGAGCGGCCTGGACCTGGCCCGCGAGGTCACCTGCGCGGAGCCCTACGCCTGGAATGATTCGGGATACCACCACGTCGTCGCCTACGACTTCGGGATCAAGCGCAGCATCCTGCGGCAGCTGGCGGTGCGCGGCTGCCGCGTCACGGTCGTGCCCGCGGACACGACGGCCGCGGAAGCACTCGCGATGAGGCCCGACGGGATCTTCCTGTCCAACGGGCCGGGCGACCCGGCGGCGGTGACCGCGGCGATCGCCGCGGTGCGGGAGCTGCTGGGGCGCGTGCCGCTCTTCGGCATCTGCCTCGGACACCAGATCCTGGCCTTGGCCCTGGGCGCGCGCACCTACAAGCTGAAGTTCGGTCACCGCGGCGGGAACCAGCCGGTGCGCGCGCCGGCGGGCGGCCGCGTCGAGATCTCCGCACACAACCACGGCTTCGCCGTCGACCCCGCCACGCTGCCCGAGGGCGCCGCGGTCACCCTGGTCAACCTGAGCGACGGCTGCTGCGAGGGGCTGGCGGCGCCGGCGCTGCGGGCCTTCGCGGTGCAGTACCACCCCGAGAGCGCGCCGGGGCCGCGCGACTCGCTGCGGCACTTCGACGAGTTCGTCGCCCTGATGGCGGCCGCGCGCGGGGAGGCGACCCATGCCCAGGCGTGACGACCTGCGCAGCATCCTGATCGTGGGCGCCGGGCCGATCGCCATCGGCCAGGGCTGCGAGTTCGACTACTCGGGCGTGCAGGCCTGCAAGGCCCTGCGCGCCGAGGGCTACCGCGTCGTGCTGGCGAACTCGAACCCCGCGACGATCATGACCGACCCGCAGCTGGCGGACGCGACTTACGTCGAGCCGCTGACCGACGGCTTCCTGGAGCGCATCATCGAGCGCGAGCGGCCCGACGCCCTGCTGCCGACCGTCGGCGGCCAGACGGCGCTGAACCTGGCCGTGGAGCTGGCCGAGCGCGGCACGCTGGAGCGGTTCGGGGTGGAGCTGATCGGCGCCCGCCTCGAGGCGATCCGCACCGCCGAGGACCGCTCCCGCTTCAAGGCCGCCATGATCGCCGCCGGCCTGCCGGTGCCGGTGAGCCGCTTCGTGCGCGCGGTCGGCGAGGTCGCCGACGCCGCCCGCGAGGTGGGCTTCCCCGCCCTGGTGCGGGCCTCGCGCACCCTCGGCGGCGCCGGCGGCGGCGTCGCCCGCGACCTCGCCGAATTGGAGACGGCCGTCGCGCACGGCCTGCGCCAGAGCCCCGTCGGCGAGGTGCTGGTCGAGCGGTCGCTGCTGGGCTGGAAGGAATTCGAGCTGGAGGTGATGCGCGACGGGGCCGGCAACTTCGTCGTGGTCTGCGCGATCGAGAACCTCGACCCCATGGGCGTGCACACCGGCGACAGCATCACCGTGGCGCCGGCCCAGACGCTCACCGACGTCGAGCTGCAGGACCTGCGCGACCTGGCGCGCCGCGTCACCGACGCCGTGGGCGTCGAGACCGGCGGCAGCAACGTCCAGTTCGCCGTCGACCCGCGCACCGGCGAGACCATGGTCATCGAGATGAACCCGCGCGTGTCGCGCTCCTCGGCCCTGGCCAGCAAGGCCACCGGCTTCCCCATCGCCAAGCTGGCGGCCCTGATCGCCGTGGGCTACACGCTCGACGAGATCACCAACGACATCACGGGCGTCACGCCCGCCAGCTTCGAGCCCAGCCTCGACTACTGCGTGGTGAAGATCCCGCGCTGGAACTTCGAGAAGTTCCCCGGCGTGGACGCGACCCTCGGGCCGCAGATGAAGAGCGTGGGCGAGGCCATGGCCATCGGCCGCACCTTCCCCGAGGCTTTGAACAAGGCGATCCGCAGCCTGGAGATCGGACTCGACGGGTTCGGCGCGGACCTGGCGGCCCGCTTCGCACCGGACGGGGACGCCGCGCGCCGGCCGACCGCCGACCGCCTCTTCCACCTGGCCGCCCTGCTGGGCGCCGACCGCGCGGCCGGCGCTCAAGCCGCGGCGGACGCCGGCTACGATCCCTGGTTCACGGCGCAGCTCGCGCGGCTGCTGGATTTCGAGGCCGGGCTGCGCGCGGCGCCCGCGCTGGACGAGGATCTGTTGCGGGCGGCCAAGCGGCTGGGTTTCGCCGACACGCAGATCGCGCGCCTGCGCGGGCTGGACCCGGCCGCGGTGCGCGCACGGCGTCTCGAGCTGGGCGTCGTGCCCTCCTACTACCGCGTCGACACCTGCGCCGCGGAGTTCGCCGCGCGCACGCCCTACCTCTACTCGTGCTACGAGCGCGGCTGCGAGGCGCTGCCTTCGACGCGGCCGAAGGTCGTGGTCCTGGGCGGCGGCCCCAACCGCATCGGCCAGGGCCTGGAGTTCGACTTCTGCTGCGTGCAGGCCTGCTGGGCCCTGTCGGCGCTGGGCTTCGAGACGATCATGGTCAACTGCAACCCCGAGACCGTCAGCACCGACTACGACACCGCCGATCGCCTCTACTTCGAGCCGGTGACGCTCGAGGACGTGCTGAACGTGATCGACGTGGAGCGCCCCGACGGCGTCATCGTGCAGTTCGGCGGTCAGACGCCGGTCAACCTGACCGCGGGTCTGGCGGCGGCCGGCGCGCCGATCTGGGGCACGCCCCCCGACGCGATCGCCCTGGCCGAGGACCGCGGCCGCTTCGGCGCCCTGCTGCGCGAGCTGCACATCGACTGCCCCGACTGGGGCATGGCCCGCGACGGCGACGAGGCCCTGGCCATCGCCCGGCGCCTCGGCTACCCGGTGCTGGTGCGGCCGTCGTTCGTGCTGGGGGGCCGCGCCATGGCCGTGGCCTACGACGACGAGCAGCTCGGGCGCTTCCTGGCCGCAGCCCTGCGGGTCGCCGGCGGCGGGCCGATCCTGGTCGACCGGTACCTCGAGGACGCCTTCGAGGTGGACGTCGATGCGCTGGCCGACGGCGAGCGCGTGGTCGTGGCGGGCATCATGCAGCACATCGAGGAGGCGGGCGTCCACTCCGGCGACAGCGCCTGCGTGCTGCCGCCGTTCAAGATCAGCCAGTATCACCTGGACATCGTGCGCGAGTACGTCGAGACCATCGGCCGCGCGCTCGGTGTGCGCGGCCTGATGAACGTCCAGTTCGCCATCAAGGACGACGTCGTCCACGTGCTGGAGGTGAACCCGCGGGCCAGCCGCACCGTGCCCTTCGTCTGCAAGGCGACCGGCGCGCCCATCGCCGACCTGGCGGCGCGTGTGCAGGCGGGGCGCACGCTCGCCGAGCTCGGTTTCGTCGCGACGCCGCGGGTCGACGGATTCTTCGTGAAGGAAGCGGTCATGCCCTTCGACAAGCTGCCCGGCGCCGACGTGCGCCTGAGCCCAGAGATGCGCTCCACCGGCGAGGTCATGGGCCACGCCTCGCACTTCGGGCACGCCTTCGCCAAGGCCGAACTGGCCGCCGGCGTCGTGCTGCCGAAGACCGGCAGTGTGCTGTTGACCGTCAACGACTACGACAAGTCCGCCGCCCTGAAGGTCGCCCGCGACCTGCACCGCATGGGCTTCGCGCTCTTCGCCACCGAAGGCACGGCCGACGCCCTGCGGCGCGTGGGGCTGCCGGTGACCGTGGCGCCCAAGGCCGGGCGCGCGGGGCGCACCACCGTGCAGCTGATCGAGGAGGGGGCGGTCGACCTCATCCTGAACACGCCGCTGGGGCAGCAGGCCCACGCCGACCAGGCCGCGATGTATGCCGCCGCGGTGCGCCACCGGGTGCCGCTGCTGACGACGATGTCGGCGGCGCAGGCGGCGGTCGCGGGGATCAGGGCGTTGCGGGATCGGGAGTTGCGGGTGCGGTCGCTGCAGGAGCATCACGGGGCTGCGCTGAAGGCGGGATCGTGACACGCTTCGGAGCGATGGTCCTGCTGTTGGGTTGCCTCTGCCCGGGCAACGCCCCCGCCGCGCCGCTCGCCGGCGCCGACCTCTCCTCCCTGCCGCGCCTGGAAGCGGCCGGCGCGGTCTACCGCGTCGACGGCGTCGCCCGCGATCCGCTGG
>PNOJ01000102.1 GCA_013824755.1 Gemmatimonas sp. | reverse complement strand
GCACCCGATCGTCCAAGCCGGCATGGTCTACAACAGCGGCGCGCGCCTGGCCGCCGCCGCCGCCGAGGCCGGCTGCCTGGGCCTGATCGGCGCCGGCGGCCGCCGCCCGGACGATCTGCGCGCGGAGATCCGCACCGCCCGCGCCCTCACCGGCCGTCCCGTCGGCGTCAACATCCCCCTGATCGACAGGCACGCGCACGAGAGCCTGGACATCGCGATCGAAGAGGGCGTGGGCGTCCTGGTCACCTCGGCGGGCTCGCCGGCCCGCGTGGCGGGCAGGATCAAGGCGGCCGGCGCCGTCTTCGTCCACGTGGTCGCGACCGCGGCCCTGGCCCGCAAGTGCGAGGACGCGGGCTGCGACGCCGTGGTCTGCGAGGGCTTCGAGGCCGGCGGCCACAACGGCCGCGACGAGCTGACGACCCTGGTGCTGGTGCCGGCCTGCGTGCGCGCGGTCGGCATCCCGGTGATCGCCGCCGGCGGGATCGCCACCGGCGCCCAGATCGCCGCGATGTTCGCCCTCGGCGCCGCCGGCGTGCAGATCGGCTCGCGCTTCGCCGTCACCCGGGAGTCCGCAAGCCACGACGCCTTCAAGCAGGCCGTGGTCGACGGCGACGACACGCGCCTGGTCCTGAAGAAGCACGTGCCGGTGCGCCTGCTGCGCAACCCGTTCCGCGAACGCGTCGAGGAGCTGGAGGCGCGCGGCGCCGCGCGCGAGGAACTGGCGGCCCTGCTGGGGGAGGGGCGCGCCCGCCGCGGCATGGGCGAGGGCGATCTGGAGGAGGGCGAGCTGGAGATCGGCCAGGTCGCCGGCCTGATCGACGACGTGCCCGGCGTCGCGGAGCTCGTGGCCCGGCTGCTCGCGCAGTACGACGCGGCTGCGGCCAGGTTCGGAGGCTGATCGTGGACGCACCACGGGTCACGGCCCTGCGCCTGCGCGAGATCCTCGCCCCGGCCTGCCGCGCCCACGGCCTGGACCTTTGCGGCGTGGTGGCCCTGCCCCGCCGCCTGCCCCACGCCGACGCCTGGTTCGACTGGCTCCGGCAGGGCAAGCACGGCGATCTCGACTACTTGCTGCGTGCGCCGCAGGACCGAGCCGACCCCACCTGTGAGCAGCCCTGGGCGCGCACGCTGCTGATCTTCGGCCAGCGCTACGCAGCCGGCTGGCCGGCGCGGGACGAGCCGGGCGACGGCGGCTGGGTCCTGGGCGTGGCGCGCTACGCCCGCGGCCTCGACTACCACGACGTGATGCGCGGCGCCATCCGCAGCACGACCGGGCTGCTGCGCCGCGAACTGCACCGTACGGGCGTGATCGCCGCCGAGGCCGACCTGCGAGCCGTGGACGCCGTGGACGCCGGCCCCTTCCTGGAGCGCGAGTACGCCTGGCTCGCCGGTCTCGGTTTCTTCGGCAAGAACACGCTGCTGATCCACCCGCGTCTGGGCTCGGGCATCTTCCTGGGGGTGGCCCTGCTTGAGCTGGAGGTGACCGGCCTCGCCGACGCGCCGCGCCCGTTGGTCGGCCCGCCCGCTCAGCGCCTGCCCGACCCCGACGGCATGGCCTCGCTCTGCGGCAGCTGCAGCCTCTGTCAGGACAACTGCCCCACCGGCGCCCTGGACACGCCCTTCGTCCTGGACGCGCACCGTTGTCTGGCGACCTGGTCGATCGAGTGGCAGGGCGGCGCGCCTGCGACACAGCGCGCCTGGCAGGGAGACCAGTTGTTCGGCTGCGACATCTGCCAGCAGGTCTGCCCCTGGAACCACAAGGCCCTGCGCCGCCCCGCGGGCGAGCCGCCCCGTCCCGAGTACGCGGCCCTGCCCGAGCACGCGGAGGTGGACCTGGGCGACCTGATCCGCCTGGACGCCGACGCCTTCCGCGCGCGCTTCCGCCGCACGCCGCTCTGGCGAGCCCACCCCGAAGGGATGCGGCGCAACGCGCTGATCGTCGCGGCCAACACCGGCCGTCGCGACCTGCTGCCGGCGATCCGCGCCGCCGCTGACGACGACCCCGACGCGGGCGTCCGCGAGGTCGCGCGCTGGGCCCTGGAGGCCCTGGGGGAGGTGCTGTCGTGAGCGGGCGCGTCGACGCGGCCTGGTGGAGCCCCGCCCCGCACGGCGCGGTGCTCTGCGGCCTGTGCCCCCTGCGCTGCCGGCTGCGCGAGGGCCGGGATGGCCCCTGCGGCACCCGCGGCAACCGCGGCGGCCGCATGGAAACGCTGCAGTACGGCGAGGTCGTGGCGCTGGCCATGGACCCCATCGAGAAGAAGCCGCTGCTGCACTTCCACCCCGGCTCGCGGATCCTCTCGCTGGCCTCCCGCGGCTGCAACCTGCACTGCGCGTTCTGCCAGAACTGGAGCATCAGCCAGGAACTGGACCGGCCCGTGCGGCGCCTCACGCCAACGCAGGCCGTGGCCCTGGCTCTGGACGAGGGGTCGCTCGGGCTGGCCTACACCTACAGCGAGCCGCTGGTCTGGTTCGAGTACGTGCGCGACACGGCCAGGCTGGCGCGGGCGGCCGGGCTGAAGAACGTGGTGGTGACCAACGGGTTCGTCGAACCGGGGCCGCTGGAGGAACTGGTCCCCTGGCTCGACGCCGCCAACGTCGACCTGAAGTCGATGGACGACGCCTTCTACCGGAAGATCTGCAAGGCCCGCCTCGCGCCGGTGCTCTCGACGATCCGCCGCCTTCACGCCGCCGGCGTCCACCTCGAGATCACCAACCTCGTGATCCCGGGGCTGAACGACGCCGACGACCAGCTGCGCGCCGTCGTGGACTTCGTGGCCTCGGTGGACCGGCGGATCCCGTTGCACTTCTCCGCCTACCGGCCGGCCTGGCGGCTGCAGGCGCCGCCCACGCCGCGCGAAACGATGGAGCGCGCGGCCCGGATCGGCCGCGCGCTCCTGGAGTCCGTCCACCTCGGCAACGTCTAGCCGGCGTCGCCTCAGTTCACCGGCGAGATCAACAGATCCACCCGGAATGTGAAGTCCGAACTGTAGAGCATGATGCTCTTCTCGCCCCACATCGTGTCGCCCACCAGGTTCAGGTAGCCGGTGGCTTCCTCGTTGGACGAGGCCGGATCGTAGTCCCGGACGTAGGAGTGCAGGTTGAGCTTGGCGTAGCCGAAGTCGAAGCTCTCGGTGTCGAAGGCGATGATGACCGAGGCGCCGCCGGCGTCGTGGACGACGGGGTGGCCGTCGCCCATCTCGACCCAGTCGCCGAGGGCCAGGCCGTAGACCTGCTGGTTCAAGGGGTTGCACTGGGTGCCGGGATCCGCGCCGTTCAGGCAGTTGAAGGCGTTGGCCCATACGTAGAACCGGTCCATGTCCACGGCGTTGTCGGTGCCCTCGTCGTCGGCCATCAGGCAGACGAACTGGTTGACCTGGACCCGGACCAGCTGCTCGATCTGCAGGGGCCGCACCAGCGTGTACTGCGAGGTGAGGGTCACCAGGGCCAGCGTGTTGTCCGCGACGTGGCGGAAGCGGTAGACCAGGGGCACGCCGGGCGACTCGGGCGTGAACTCGGTGCTCGCGTCGATGACCTGCATGAACCCCTCGAAGCCCAGTTCGATGTCGTCCAGACCCTGGGTGGAGCCGCCGTAGACGATGGTCTTGATCGAGGCGCTCTGCAGCACCTCGCGCGCCGTGTAGCCGAAGTCCAGCTCCACGTCGACGGTGCCGTTGTAGGCGGCGTTCAGCGCCAGCCCCATCTGCTCCTCGGAGAACTCGGTCTCGATGCAGGTCAGGGCCATCATGCCGTAGCTCACGCTCGAGACGTACATGGGCATCGAGCCGGGCGGCAGGGCGGCGGCGATCTCGGCGGCGGTCGCCGTCGGGGCGAACAGCGCCGAGGGGCTGGACGGCGTGTCCATGTCGATCGTGTAGTAGATCTGCATGTACTTGGCCATGATCTTGTTCGTGGTCGAGCCCTCGTCCCAGTTGAAGGCCGTGCTCAGCGAGCCCGCGCCGTAGGAGACGTCAGCACCCACGAAGAGGTTCATCTGCGACTCGCTGTGGACCTGGTCCATCGTGAACTCCACGCGCGCCGGGACGTGCGTGTCCTCGCCGACGGCCGTCTCCAGCAGGTCGGAGATGCCCTGGCGCACCGTGGACAGGCGCGGGTCGGAGACGACCCGGGTGATGTCGCCGGGGGTAGAGGAGCCCTCGAGAGAGACCGACAGGGTGATGGGCGCGCGGGCCACGGTGACCGGCACGTAGACGAACTGGTGGGCCTGGTTGCCGCGGATCAGGCTGCCGGGCCAGATGACGTCGTCGTTGAGGCCCAGGAACGCGATGCTCTCGATGTTGTCCACGACGTCGTGGACCTCGTAGGTGTAGCGGTAGCCGCCGTCCTCCTCGTCCCAGGTGTCGGTGATCTCGTCCTGCTCCGCCGCCAGCGGCGCGAGCAGGCCCGCGTCCTCGAGGATCTGTGCGATCTCCTCGGGGGTGGCGGTGTCGGGCGCGGCCGGATCGTCGCCCGAGCAGGCGAGCAGCAGCGTCAGGCTGCCGAGCAGGAACCAGGCGAGGATTTTCATGGGGAACTCCCGGGGATGAGGGTCGCGATCATGGAATCGTCGATCGGCGCCCCGGATCCTAGCACTCCCGCACCGAGAGCGGAAGGGAGTTGATAAAACATGATCAGCTGGGGGGTTGCCGTCGCCCCGGAATGGCGTATCTTGAATACCGGAAGTGAGTTGTGAATCCTGCTGCCGCCGACCTATCAGGAGCCGACATGCCCCCCGAGTCGCCGTCGCCGCGCCACCACTACACCCGCGGCGAAGAGATCGCCAACAGCGTCACCCACGGCGTCGGCGCCGCGCTGGCCGTCGCGGGCCTGGTGCTGCTGGCCGTGCGCGCCCACGCGTCGGGCGACCCTTGGCGCATGGTCAGCTTCGCCGTCTTCGGCGCGACCCTGGTGCTGCTGTACACGGTCTCCTGCCTCTACCACGCCATGATCCCGCGGGGCGCCAAGCGCGTCTTCCGCTCGCTCGACCACGCCGCCATCTACCTGCTGATCGCCGGCACCTACACGCCGTTTTTGCTGGTGAGCCTGCGGGGCGGCTGGGGCTGGAGCATGTTCGGGGTCATCTGGGGGCTGGCCGTCGTCGGCGTGGTCTTCAAGTCGATCTACGCCGGCCGCTTCCGCGTCGTCTCGACCCTGCTCTACATCGGGATGGGCTGGCTCGCGGTGATCACCCTGAAGCCGATGCTGGCGACCGTGCCCGCCGGCGGCCTGGTCTGGCTGCTGGTCGGCGGCCTCTTCTACACGGGCGGCACGGCCTTCTACCTCTGGAAGAAACTGCCCTACCACCACGCGATCTGGCACCTGTTCGTGCTCGCGGGCAGCGCCAGCCACTGGATCGCCGTCTACAGCTACCTCGGACCCGTGAACTGACGCCGCTTCGCTCACCTCACCAGGACGCGCGGGCCTCCGGGATGCTGCCGGTCCAGTCCGGGGAGCGGTGCTCGGCGCGCACGTAGGTCGTGATGCCGCCGCGCACGAACCACTTGGCGTCGATCTCCAGATAGCGGGGGGCCAGCAGGCCGACCAGGTCGTCGGCGATGGCGTTGGTGACCTTCTCGTGGAAGGCGCCCTCGTTGCGGTAGGACCAGAGGTAGAGCTTCAGGGACTTCAGCTCGACGCAGGAGGCGTCCGGGATGTAGCGGACCCGCAGGTGGGCGAAGTCGGGCTGGCCGGTCAGCGGGCACAGGCAGGTGAACTCGGGGCAATCGAAGACGATCTCGTAGTCCCGGCCCGGCTGGGGGTTCGGGAACGTCTGCAGGTCGCGGGACGGCTGGCTCGACATCGCGGTTCCCCTCCAGTTCGGGCCCGGACGCACGATAACTCGTTGGGGGGCGGCGGGCAAGGGGAGGCAGCGGCTCGCCTTTCCCCCCTGGCATCGCGCGCCCGCTGTGCTATCCTGCGTGCCGACCCGCGGACCGACCCGGAAGGAGCCGACCTCATGCCAGGGATCTTCGGGACCGTCGCCGCGCGGCCCGACCGTGACCCGACGCCCGTCGCCGACGCCATGCTGGACCTGCTGCGGCATCGCGACTGGTACCGCACCCTGCTGCGCCGGGACGGCCCGCGCGCCCTGGGCGCGACCTCGACCAGCCCCTGGTTCCGCGAGGCGGACCGCCTGGCCGAGACGCCGCAGGCCCTGCTGCTGGTCGACGGCACGGCCTTCACGGTCGACGGCGTCCCGCTGCCCGACGACGCGCCCGGCCTCGCCCGCCGCCTGCTCGACCTCTACCTCGCCGACGGCGACGGCTTCATCGACCGGGTCGGCGGCCACTTCAACCTCGTGGTGGCCGACCGCCGCGACGGCCGCGTCCAGCTGCTGAACGACAAGCTCGGCTTCGCCCACCTCTACTGGTACGCCGACGACGAGGTGTTCCTGTTCGGCCCCGAGCTGAAGGCCTTCCTGGCCTGGCGCGGCCTGCCGCGCCGGGTCGACGCCGCCTCGGCCGCCACCTTCCTGGCCAAGGAGTGCCCCTACGGCCGCGCCACGCTGCTGCAGGGCGTGACCATGCTCGGTCCGGCCGAGCGCGTCGTCTGGGACGGCGACGCCGTGACGGTCTCGCGGCGCTGGCGCGCGGAGCTCCGCCCCGAAGAAGGCCGCGCCCGCGACGACCTGCTCGACGAGGCCGAGGCCCTGTACGCCCGCGCCTCGGCCAAGCGCCTGCCCGCGGGCTACGACGGGCGCCTCGTGGTCGCCCTGTCCGGCGGCCTGGACTCCCGGATGCTGCTGCACCAGGTGAAGGACCGGGCCGGCCTGGACCTGTTCACCCACGGCCAGCCCGACTGCAGCGAGGTCGCGATCGCGCGCAAGACCGCCGAGGTCCTGGGCCTGCGCGACCGCCACCGCCTGATCGAGATCGACCCCGACTGGGCGGGCCGCCACGCGCGCCGCGCGGTGTGGCTCAACGACGGCCAGATGAACCTGCGCAACGCCACGCTGATCGGCGTCAGCGAGGCGCTCGGCGACGGCCCGGTCCCCTTCTGCAACGGGATCCTGGGGCCGTACCTGTCCATCGGCACCGGGCACTTCTGCGGCGAGGACGACCTGCGGGCGATCGCGGACGAGGACGAGCTGCGCCGCCGCGTGCTGGACTTCTCCGGCGTCGCCGCGGGCAGCGCCGGCTTCGCCGCGATCATGCGGCCGGACGCGGCCGCGGAGCTGCAGCGGCTGGCCCGCGAGCAGGTCTGGGACGCCTTCGCCGACTGGCGCCACGCGCCCCTGTTCGGCGACCAGAAGATGCTGCACATGCACTTCAACCTCGGCCGGCGCATGCAGGCCTCGGTGGACGTGCACAAGTTCTTCTTCCACGACCTGCTGCCGTTCGTGGACGAGGACCTCTTCGACTTCTGGCTGCGGCTGCCGCCGCGCGCGAAGTTCGAGAACGAGCTGTACCTCGACCTCTACCGCACGCGCCTGACCGCGCTGGCGCGCGTGCCCTGGAGCCGCACCGGCCACGACCTGTTCGCCGCGGAGGAGGCCGTGCGCCGCACGGTCGCGCGCCGCCGCCGCCTGCTGCAGCTGAACCGCCGGGTGCGCCGGCTGACCCGCGGCCTGGTCAACGTCCGCGACCGGCACGCCTACACCGACCGTCCCGCCTGGCTGCGCCGCGACCGGGAGTTCCGCCGCGAGTTCGACGGGGTGCTGTCCGACGTGCGCGCCACCGGCTGCGACTGGTTCGACCAGGCCGGGGTCGACGCCCTGCGCGTGGACCTGTACCGCGGCGCCGACTGGCACTTCCACGCCCTGGCCCAGGTCTACACGATGGTGGTCTGGCACGGCCAGTTCCTGCGCGACGCCCCGCCCGGGCGCGACCTCGCCCCGCCCGGAGCGGCATGAACACCACCCGCTCCACCTTCAAGCACGCCTGGATCTACACGCTGGCGGCCGTCACCGGCAAGATGATCAGCTTCTTCCTGCTGCCGTTCTACGCCCACGTCCTGCAGGACGTGGGCTACGGCGTGATCGGCATGATCGAGGCCTCGCTGGCCTTCCTGTTCACGCTGATGTCCTACGGCGTGCAGAGCGCGGTCACCCGCTTCTACTACGACCGCCCGCCCGAGGAACGCAACCGCGTCGTCAGCACCGGCATGCTGCAGACGGCCGTGATCAGCACGCTGCTGTGCGTGCCGCTGATGCTGGCCAGCGGGCCGCTGAGCGGCGTCCTGCTCGGCGACGCCAAGCTGTGGCACCTGCTCGTGCTGGCCCTGCTGGGCTTCATCTTCGAGCTGACCGGGACGGCCGCCTCGGCGATCCTGCTGATCGAGCAGCGCTCGGTCGCCTTCTCGGTCAACGGCCTGGTGCGGCTGGTGCTGGGCGTGGCCACCAGCATCTGGTTCGTGCTGGTCCTGGACTGGGGCCTGTTCGGCTACTTCCTGAGCGGGACCCTGACCACCCTGGTCTCCTCGGCCTGGTTCGTGGTGATCGCGGTGCGGCGCTGCGGCGCGGCCTGGGACCGCGGGATCGCGCGCGAGCTGTTCTTCTTCCAGCTGCCCCTGGTCCCCGGCAACCTGGCCTCGTTCGTCTCGCGCCAGGCGGAGCGCGTGCTGGTGCGCTACCAGCTCGACCTGGCCAGCGTGGGCGTCCTGGAGATGGGCTACAAGTTCCCCTCGCTGATCAGCCTGATGATCACGCAGCCCTTCATGAAGTCCTGGAACACCACGCGCACCGCCATGGCCGACGAGCCCGGGGCGCCGGAGCAGATCGGCCGCGTCTTCACCTGGTACCTGCTGCTGGTGGCGTCGGTGGGGCTGGTGATCGTGGTGAACATCCCGGCCGTGCTGCGCCTGCTGACGCCGCCCGAGTTCTGGAACGCCCACCGCATCGCGCGCGTCGAGGTCCTGACGATGATCATGCAGGGCTGCTACTGGCACGTCACCTTCGGCATGTACTACGCCAAGGACATGCGCTCGCTGTCCTGGATCCGCGGCGTGACCTCGGCGGTGAAGGTCGGCCTGTCGGTGATCTTCATCAAGCTGTGGGGCCTGTTCGGCGCCGCCTACTCGGCGGCCCTGATCCAGGCGGTCATGCTGTTCTGGAGCGGGCCGCTGGCCCAGCGCAAGTACCGGATCCGCTACGAGTGGCGCAAGATCTGGCTGATCGGCGTGACCAGCCTGACGGCCTTCGTGGTGCTGATCACGCTGGACCTCGAAGC
>PNOJ01000101.1 GCA_013824755.1 Gemmatimonas sp. | reverse complement strand
CCTCGCGGCGGACCCGCCGCGGATCGTGATCGCACCGTCGCTGCCGGAAATCTGGCCGCGGCTGTCGGGCCGGGTGAACGTCGGGGATGCGGTCCTGCGCGTCACGGTGACCCGCGACGAAAGCGGTCGGGAGATCGTGGCTTGGGATCTGGATGGGACGGGGGCGGAACGGTTGCGGCCGACGGTGGAGGTCCACGCCACTCCACGACCCTGACGGTCGCGATCCGGCTCAAGCTCCCAGCGCCACCCCGCTGCCCGCCTCGAACAGGTGCAGGTGCCCCGCCCGCGGCAGCAGATTCACAGCCCCGCCCACCACGGCATCCACCCGACCCGGCCCGCGAACCGTCACCGCCGCGCCGCCGATCTCCGTGTACAGCAGCGTCTCGTTCCCCAGCGGCTCGATGACCTGCACAGGAGCAGCGAAGCCCCCGCCCGTGACGAGGTCCAGGTGCTCCGGCCGCACGCCCAGCACCACGTCGCGCCCGAGCGCCGCGGCCGGCGGCTCCCAGCCGGCGGGCAACGGCAGCGCGGCGCCGTCCTTGAGCGCCAGATGCAATCCCCCGTCGCGCACCAGCCGCCCGTCCAGAAAGTTCATCGCCGGCGAGCCGATGAAGCCCGCCACGAAGCGGTTGGCGGGCCGCTCGTACAGGTTCAACGGCGTGTCGACCTGCTGCACGCGGCCCTTGTGCATGACCACGATGCGCTGGCCCATGGTCATGGCCTCGACCTGGTCGTGGGTGACGTAGAGCATCGTGGCGCCCAGGCTGTGGTGCAGGCGGGAGATCTCGGTGCGCATCTGCACGCGCATCTTGGCGTCGAGGTTGCTCAGCGGCTCGTCGAAGAGGAAGACGTCCGGGTCGCGCACCAGGGCCCGCCCCAAGGCCACGCGCTGGCGCTGGCCGCCGGACAGGGCCCGCGGCTTGCGGTCCAGCAGCTCGTCGATGCCCAGCACGCCGGCGGCCGCGGCGACCTTCGTCGCGGTCTCCTCGCGGGACGCGCCGCGCAGCTTCAGGCCGAAGGCCAGGTTGTCGCGCACCGTCATGTGGGGGTAGAGGGCGTAGCTCTGGAACACCATGGCGATGTTGCGGTCCTTGGGCTCCACGTCGTTGACGACGCGCCCGCCGATACTGACCGTGCCGGTGGTGATCGACTCCAGGCCGGCGACCATGCGCAGGGTCGTGGACTTGCCGCAGCCCGACGGGCCGACCAGCACCACGAACTCGCCGTCGGCGACGTCGAGGTTCACGTCCTCGGCGGCCATCACGCCGCCGGGGTAGGTCTTGCCGACTCCATGCAGTTCCACGCGCGCCATGCCGTCGCTCCTCCAGGGTGGGGACGGGGCCGATCCTAGTCCATTTCCCGGCGACGCTCCAGGGGCGATTCCCGTCAAGGGGGGATAAAACGACGGGAGCGGGTCGCCCCGCTCCCGCCGCTGCACGCTTGACTCGCTCTGCTCTCGCCCTCTGGGGAATGACTCTCGCGGTTTGATCCGTGTTTCGTGATCGGTCCTGAGTTGCTTGTCCGATCCGATGATGTATTCTACGCAGGGCCGAGGCCCGAGGTTCCACCACGACCACGTTTTTTTCGAGGGAGCGAGATGTCCGCCCAGCCTCTGTCCGTCGCCGTCCTGTGGCACATGCACCAGCCCGACTACACCGACGCCGTCCTGGGCCGGCCGCGCATGCCCTGGGTGCGCCTGCACGCCCTCTTAAGTTATTATGACATGGTACGTTACGTTCAGGAGCAGCCGGGCGCCCGGGCCGTGTTCAACGTCGTGCCCTCGCTGCTGCGGCAGCTCGAGGCGGCGGCCGCGGGGGTGCCGGACGACCACCTCCTGCTGGCCCGGGCCGCGCCCGCCGACCTGGACGCCGCCGACCGCGCGCGGATCGTGCGGAACTTCTTCGCCTTCCACCACGCCCGCCGCTTCGCCGAGTTCCCCCGCCTGCGCGAGCTGTGGGAGCTGCGCGGCGAGGGGGTCGAGGTGCCGGCGGGCCGCGCCGAGCGCTTCACGGACCGGGACCTGCTGGACCTGCAGGTGCTCTTCCACCTCGCTTGGTGCGGGCGCACGCTACGCGAGGAGCCGCTGGTCGCGCGGCTGTTCGCCCGCGGGAGCGACTACACCGCCGAGGACAAGGCGGCGCTCCTCGCGTGCCAGCACGCGTTCCTGCAGCGCGTGCTGCCGGCCTACCGCGAGGCGGCCGCCCGGGGCAGCGTCGAGATCTCCTGCACGCCGCTGAACCACCCCATCCTGCCGCTGCTCTGCGACACCGAGGCCGCGCACGAGGCCCTGCCGCAGCTGCCCCTGCCGTCGGCCCGTTTCCGCTACCCCGGCGACGCCTGGTACCACGTCAAGACGGCCCTGGACGAGACCGAGCGCGTGCTCGGGGTGCGGCCGCGCGGCATGTGGCCCGCCGAAGGTTCGATCAGCGAGACCGCGCTGCGCGTGCTGCAGACCGAGGGTGTGCGCTGGGCGGCGACCGACCAGGGCGTGCTCGCGCGCTCCCTGGCGCGCGGCGGCCAGGCTGCAGAGGCGCGGCGTCATTTCCAGGCCTGGCGCTGGGGCGGCGACGACGCGCCGGCGCTGTTCTTCCGCGACACGGGCCTGAGCGACGCGCTGGGCTTCCGCTACCAGTCGTGGCGGGCGGCGGACGCCGTCGCCGACCTGCTGGTCCACCTGCGGGCGATCCGCGCGGAGACGGCGGCGACGGCGGCCGACGACGGCGCGGGCTGCGTCGTGCCGATCATCCTGGACGGGGAGAACCCCTGGGAGTTCTACGAGCACAACGGCCGGGACTTCCTGCAGGCCATGTACCGCGCCGTCGCCGAGGCGCCCGACCTGCGCTGGACGACCTTCGACGAGCACTTGGCCGCGGGCGGCCGGGTCGCCGAGCTCGGGCGCGTCTGCGCCGGCTCCTGGATCCGGGCCGACTTCACGACCTGGGTCGGCCACGCCGAGAAGAACCGCGGCTGGGAGTACCTGTCACGCGTGCGCGACCGCTTCCAGGAGCGGCTGGCCGCCGCCGGCGCGCTGCGCCGCATCCGCCTGGCCGGCGGCCTCGAGGTGGAGGCGCCCGACCCGGCCGTGATCGGCCCCGGCTGCGCGGGCCCGCTGGCGGCCGCGATGACGGCCATGGCCAACGCCGAGAGCAGCGACTGGTTCTGGTGGTACGGCGACGACAACCCCACCGACTACGCCCGCGAATTCGACACCACGTTCCGCCGCCACCTCCAGCAGGCCCTGGACCTTGCCGGCGCCGAGGCGGACCCCGGACTCGAGATCCCCGTGCTGCTCGCAGGAGGTCAGGCGTGAAGCTCGTCATCGGCATCCACAACCACCAGCCCGTCGGCAACTTCGACCACGTGATCGAGGACATCTACCGCAGCAGCTACCTGCCGTTCCTGGAGCGGGTCGAGCGCCACGAGGGGTTCCGCTTCTGCCTGCACGTGACCGGCCCGCTGCTGGAGTGGCTGCAGCGCCACCACCCGGAGTGGCTCGAGCGCGCCGCGTTCCTGGTGCGCGCCGGCCGCGTGGAGGTGCTCGGCGGCGGCTTCTACGAGCCGATCCTCGCCGCCATCCCGGAACGCGACCGCGTCGGGCAGCTGCGGATGATGTGCGACTGGGTGCGTCAGCACCTGGGCGCCGACTGCCGCGGCGTCTGGATGGCCGAGCGCGTCTGGGAACCCCACCTGGCCGGCTCGCTGGCCCGCGCCGGCGTGGAGTTCGCCCTGCTCGACGACTACCACTTCGTCCAGGCCGGCGTGCCGGCGGAGCGGCTGACCCACGGCCCGCTGCTGACCGACGACCTCGGCGACGAGGTGGCCCTGCTGCCCATCAGCGAGCAGCTGCGCTACCTGATCCCCTTCCGCGACCCGGCCGAGACCGTGGCCGCCTGCCGCGCCCTGCACGAGCGCGACCCCGAGGGCGTGCTGGTCATGGTCGACGACGGCGAGAAGTTCGGCGCCTGGCCGGGCACCCACGACCTCGTCTACGGCCGCGGCTGGCTGGACCGCTTCTGCTCGGCCCTGGTCGCCGAGTCGGACTGGCTCGAACTGGCGCACCCGTCCGAGGTGCTGCGGGCCCGCCCGCCGCGCGAACGCGTCTACCTGCCGCCGGGCAGCTACTTCGAGATGTCGGAGTGGTCGCTGCCGATGCCCGCCGCCGAGACCTTCGCCGATGCGGTTCACCGTTACCGCGACCAGGGGCGCTGGGACGAGATGCGCCCCTTCTTCCGCGGCGGCTTCTGGCGCCAGTTCTTCCAGAAGTACGAGGAGAGCCTGCTGATGCAGCGGCGCTCCCTGCTGCTGCACGAGGAGATCGCCGCCGCCGAGGCCACCGGCGCCGACGAGCTGCGCGTCGACGAGGCCCGCGACCACCTCTGGCGGGCCCAGTGCAACTGCGCCTACTGGCACGGCGTCTTCGGCGGCCTCTACCTGCCGCACCTGCGCCACGCCATCTACCGCCACCTGATCCTGGGCACCGAGATCATCCAGACCGTGGCGCCGCCGCCGCGGGCCCAGATGGTGACGCTGGTGGGCCGGGCGGGCACCGACGTGCGGCTGGGCAACGACGCGCTCGAGCTCTACCTCTCGCCGGACCGCGGCGGCGCCCTGGTCGGGCTCGAGGACCGCCGCGAGGACTGGAACCTCCAGAACACCCTGCGCCGCCGGCGCGAGGCCTACCACACGAAGATCGAGCGGGCGCCGCTGGTCGGCCAGGGGGGCGGCGACGCGGCCGGCGAGGGCCAGGGCGTTTCGATCCACGACCTCGTGACGCGCGTCACCCCGGAGATCAAGCGCGCGTTGGCCGTGGATCCCCAGCCGCGCTACTCGCTGCTCGAACGTTTCCTGCACCTGGACGCGGGCTTCCCCGACGTGCTGCCGGACATGGGCGGCCAGGACGGTGGCGATTTCGCCGCCGCGCCGGCGGCGATGACGTCGCCGCGCTTCGGGCAGACCGGCAGCCTCGAGGATGACCGCTTCCAGACCCGCCGCGACGGCCGCTACCGCGACCGCGACGGTCGCTCCTACCCGCTGCAGGTGGAGAAGACGGTGGCCCTGCACCGCAACGGCGCGGCCTTCGACATCGCCTGGACGGTGCGCAACACGGGCCGTGAGCCCGTGCGTTGCCGGTTCGCGCCGGAATGGAACCTGGCCCTGTACGACGGCGGCGCCTACGCCCCGGAGGGCGGCGAGCCGGCGGTGCCGCTGGACTCGGTCCGCCTCGACCGCCGACGCGAGCTGGCCGTGCTGGTGCCCCTGCACCGCGCCGCGCTGCGCTGGGAGCTGGGCAACGAAGCGGAGGTGTGGATCCATGCCGTGCGCACGGCGACGCAGGCCGAGGACGGTTTCCGGCTGACCTACCAGGGCCACCTGCTGCTCTTCGTCTGGGACCTCGACCTCGAGCCCGGCGTCACCCAGACCTTCCGGCAGTCGTTCGCGGTCGAGCACGGGGTCGCCACCACGCGGGAGGCTTGAGATGAGGATCCTGATGGTCGCCGCCGAGTACGCGCCGCTGGCCAAAGCCGGCGGCCTCGGCGACATGGTGGCGGCGCTCGCCGGCGCCCTGGCCGCGCGCGGCCACGAGGTGAAGGTCGTGCTGCCCCTCTACGGCGACATCGACCGCGAGCGCCACGGGCTGGCTCCCTGCCCGCAGCTGCCGCCCTTCGCGGTGCGCCGCGGCGACGCGGTGCGCCGCTGCCGTTTCTGGCGGGCGACGGCCGCGGCGGGTCCCGACGTGCTGCTGCTGGAGAACGAGGGGCTGTTCGGCCGCGCCGGCGTCTACGGCTACGCGGAGGCGGGCGAGTTCGCGGACACGCTGCCTCGCCTGGCCCTGCTGGCGCAGGGGGCGCTGACCGCGACGGTGATGCTGGACTGGGCGCCCGACGTGATCCACGTCCACGACGCGGCGGCCGCCCTGGCGGCCGTCGACCTGGCCTGCTGGTCGCGGACCGGCACGCCGCTGGCCGCGACCCGCACGCTGCTGACGATCCACAACCTCGCCCACCAGTCGCTCCACCCGCGCTGGGAGTTCCCCGGCCTGGACCTGCCGACGCGCCTGGCCTGGCATCCCGGCGAGATGGAGTTCCACGGCGGCCTGAACCTGATGAAGGCCGGCATCCTGCTGTCCGACCGGGTCAACACGGTCAGCCCGACCTACGCGCACGAGGTGACCCTCGACGAGGACCTCGGTTGCGGGCTGGCCGGCGTGCTGCGCGACCGGGGCGCGGCCTTCTCGGGGATCCTCAACGGCATGGACCGCACGGCGTGGGACCCGGCCACCGACCGCTGCCTGCCCGCCAACTACTCGGCGCGGGCGCCGGCCGGCAAGACCGCCTGCCGCACCGCCCTGCTGCGCGAGCTCGGGCTCGAGGACGGCGGTCCGGTGCTCGTTTCGGTCGGGCGGCTGGCGCACCAGAAGGGGATCGATCTGCTGCTGCCGCTGGTCGACGGGCTCGTGGACGAGGGCTGGCGGCTGGCCGTGCTCGGCACCGGCGAGCCGGCCCTCGAACAGGCCCTGCGCGGGGCCGCGGCGGCCCGGCCGGGGCGGGTGGCCTTCGCCCCCCGCTTCGACGAGGCCCTCTCGCGCCGTTTCTACGCCGGCGCCGACGCGTTCGTGATGCCGTCGCGCTTCGAACCCTGCGGCCTGGCGCAGCTGTACGCCCTGCGCTACGGCACGCCGCCGGTGGTGCGGCGCACCGGCGGGCTGGCCGACACCGTGGCCGACGCCGCCGGGCCCGACGGCGTCGGCTTCGTCTTCGACGAGGCGACGCCGGCGTCGCTGGGCGCCGCGCTCGCCCGTGCGATCGAGGCTTGGCGCGAACCGGATCGATGGGGTAGTCTCGTGCGCAGGGGGATGGACGCCGACCACGGCTGGGCGGCGCCGGCGGCCGCGTACGAGGATCTCTACCGCAGCCTGGAGGGAACATGAGCGTTGGCAGCAAGTCGGACATGCCTGTGAAGATCCTCGACCTGCCGCGCCACACCCTGACGATGATCATGGCCGGGGGCCGCGGCGAACGCCTGCGGCCGCTGACCGACGAGCGCTCCAAGCCCGGCGTGCCGTTCGGCGCCAACTACCGCATCATCGACTTCACGCTCAGCAACATCTGGAACTCGGGCCTGCGCCGCATCTACGTGCTGACGCAGTACAAGTCCTACTCGCTGGACAAGCACCTGCTGAAGGGCTGGCAGATCTTCAACCACGAGGCCGGCGAGTTCCTCTACGGCATCCCGCCCCAGCACCGCGTCGGCGAGATGTGGTACCGCGGCACCGCCGACGCCATCTACCAGAACATCTACCTCATCGACCGCGAGCAGCCCGACTTCGTGTTGATCCTCTCGGGCGACCACATCTACCGCATGGACTACTCCACGCTGATCGTCCTGCATTCCCGCCGCAAGGCGCGCCTGACCCTGGCCGCGGTCGTGGTGCCGCGCAGCGAGGCCCACGAGTTCGGCATCCTGGAGGTCGACGAGAAGGGCTGGGTGATCGGGTTCCAGGAGAAGCCGTCGGAGCCCAAGACGATCCCCGGCAAGCCCGACTGGTGCCTGGTCAACATGGGGGTCTACGTCTTCAACCGCGAGGACCTCGTCAGCGAGCTGCTCAAGGACGCGGGCGACCCGAGATCTTCCCACGATTTCGGCAAGAACGTCATCCCGGCCATGGTGCGCGAGGGCGGCGTGCTGGCCTACCCCTTCCTCGACCACGAGACCGACCAGCCCCGCTACTGGCGCGACATCGGCACGCTCGACACCTACTACGCCGCCTCGATGGACCTCATCCGCCCGGTGCCGCCGTTCAGCCTCTACGACCGCGAGTGGCCCATCCGCACCTGGATGGCGCCGGCGCCGCCCGCCAAGACGGTCCACAACCACTTCGACGGCACCAGCCCGCTCGGCCAGCTCATCGGCTCGATCGTCGGCGGCGGCACCATCATCTCCGGCGGCACCGCCGAGCGCTCGATCCTGGGCCGCAACGTCTACCTCGACGCCGGCTGCCACGTGGTGGATTCGGTGATCATGGACAACGCGCGCATCGGCAAGCGCGCGGCGGTCCACCGCGCCATCGTCGACAAGGGCGCCGAGATCCCCGACGGCATGCACATCGGCTGGGACCGCGAGGCCGACCACCGGCTGTTCAAGGTGACCGAGGCCGGCGTGGTCGTGGTGCCGAAGGACTGGCGGGCCGGCGCCGAGGCCGCGGGCTAGTCGCCGGCGTACTGGTCGGGCCGACGGTCCTCCCACAGATCGTTGCGGGGCGTCAGGCGCGGGTCGGCGTCGGCCAGGTCGAGGCGCGCGACGGCGGCCCCGGCCGCGTCGCCGCCGAGCCGGGCCAGGGGCGCGCCGCGGGGGCCGCACACCTGGCTGCGGCCGATGAAGTCCAACCGCCGGCCCTCGATCCTCGCCTCGTGCCCCACCCGGTTCGCCGTCACCGCGAAGCAGCGGTTCTCCAGGCAGCGCGTCACCATGGCGTCGGGGCAGTGGGGCAGCACCAGGTTGCTGGGGTGCGCCAGCAGCTTCGCGCCGCGCCGCGCCAGGGTGCGGGCCGCCTCCGGGAAGATCCAGTCGAAGCAGATCATCATGCCCAAGGTCGTGCCGCAGGCCGCGAAGACCGGGAAGCCGAGGTCGCCCGGCTCGAAGAGGAGTTTCTCGTCCCAGAAGAGGTGGACCTTGCGGTAGAGCGCCGTGGTGCCGTCGGGTCGCACCAGCAGGCTGCTGTTGTAGAGCCGATCGCCGTCGCGTTCGGCGAAGCCGGCCACCAGGGTGGTGCCGGTCGTCGCGGCCTTGTCCGCCAGGCGGCGCGCCGTCGGGCCGTCCGCCGGCTCGGCCAGGTCCCGCAGTTCCTCGCGGCCGCGGAACTGGTAGCCGGTCGTGCACAGTTCGGGCAGGACCGCCAGGTCGAGCCCGGGCGGCACCAGCGCCAGGGCGGCCTCGAGGTTATCGGCGATCTCGCCGAACGCCGGCGAGGTCTGGATCGCCGCCACGCGCAGTTCGCTCACGTCGCCTCCCTCGGCCGCGGCGCGGGCCGCAGCAGGTCCTCGAGCCGCGACAGCATCGCGGCCCGGTCGTAGTCGGTCCGGATGCGGGCGGCGGCGGCCGCGCCCAGGCGGTGGCGCAGGCCGGGGTCGCCCAGCAGCTTCAGGATCGCGGCGGCCAGGGCGTCCGGATCGTCCGGAGGCACCAGCAGTCCCGTTTCGCCGTCGCGCACCACTTCGGGCAGGGAACTGACGCGCGTCGCGACGACGGGCCGGCCGCAGGCGCCGGCCTCGGCGGCGGCGAGGCCGAAGCCCTCGTA
>PNOJ01000100.1 GCA_013824755.1 Gemmatimonas sp. | reverse complement strand
GGGTTGGCGTCGTTCTGGAACTTGCCGTCGTTGCGGGCGGGACCGCCGATCAGGTACACGGTGTCCTGCTTGGCCGTCGAGCCGCCGGACGTCAGCGCCATGGTATTGGTGACGTCGACCAGGTTGTAGTCGGCGAAGCGCTGGGAGCTGCCGACGGCGAAGGCGGAGCCAGCCGTCAAAAGCAGGGCCAAGCACACGAGAGTGAGTTTCCTCATACTTTCCCCCCATCGTTGAACGAGTCAACAAATGGTGCAGGTGAAAGGCATTGCCCCCGAGTTCCCGAAGGAAGATCGAAGGCTCCAGCAGTGCAGGCAAAAGCTCTTCCAGTCACTGGCCTCAGGGGGCTTGCTGTGAAGGGGTCTTTTCCTCTGTGACCGTGACGTGTTGACTCGCGAATCAAGCAAGCGTGTCAAGTTAATTAGGGACTTACTTGGAGTGGAGTCGGGCGCAACGTCACTTCGGAAAAGGCTTTTGCCCTTGAGTCGCACGCGTGAGCATACCCAACCTCCCCCGGCAAGTCAATAGCATATGTCAAAAATAGAGGGAGCCCCCGTGGGGCTCCCGGTCGGAAATCAGCCGGTCCGAGGTCAGGATGCCGATTCCAGGGGGGCCACTTCGCCGAGATCGGCGAACTGGGCGAACAGGCCATGGATCTCGCGCAGGAAGGCGTGCCTCAGTTCCCGCAACTCGACCTGGTCGGCGTTGACCCGGACCGTCTCGAAGAACCCGTCGATGGCCGGCCCCAGCCCGGAAAGCGCACGGAAGACCCCGATGTAGTCCCCCGCCTCCCGCAGCGCGAGCAGGCCGGGCACGGCCGTGGCCACGGCCGCCGCCAGGGCGGCTTCGGCCGGCTCGGGCAGCCCCGAGAAACCCCGGCCCCCGGGGGTGCCGCCCCCGGCGCGCCACCTGCCCGCGCAACCGGCCAGGTCTCCCCCCTCGAGGATGTGTCCCTCCAGGATGTTGCGGCAGCGCTTGACCCCCTTGGCGAGCAGCAGGAAGTCCGGCTGTTCCCGGAAGCCGTCGAGGGCGCGGGCCCAGGCGACGGCGTCGGTCGGGTCGTTCCCGTGCGCGGGCAGGACCGCCCGCACCGCTTCCAGGGAGACACCCCCGGCGACCAGTTGCCCCTCCAGGCGCGTGCGGGCGAAGGCGAGGATCTCGCCGTGGGCGAGCCACGTCTGGCTCGTCGGCCAGCGTGGCGTACCCGGCGAGGGCCTGGGCGACGACGTCGGCGAGGTCCAGGCGCGCGGCGCGGTCGATCAGGATGCGCAGCACGGCCAGGGTGTGGCGCCGCAGCGCGTAGGGGTCCTTGGCGCCGGTGGGGACGAACCCGGCCAGCCAGCAGCCCGCCAGGGTGTCCAGGCGGTCGGCCGCGGCCAGCACGGCGGCGGCCGCCCCGGCGGGCAGCCCGTCCGCGGCGGAGCGGGGGCGGTAGTATTCCTCGAGCAGCGAGCACACGGCGGGAGCCTCCCCCGCCGCCGCGGCGTAGCGAGCGCCGATGGTGCCCTCGAGCTTCGTGAACTCCTTGCCGTCGCGGATCATCTCGGTGACGAGGTCGAACTTGCAGATCCGCGCCGCGCGCAGCAGCTCCGGCGGCGGCGCGCCGCCGTCGCCCAGGCCCGCGGACCAGAGCCGTTCCACCAGGCGGCCCACGCGCCCGACCTTGTCCAGCACCGTGCCGTAGCCCTCGAGCCAGGTCACGTCCGCGAGCCGCGCGGTGTGCTGGTCGGGCGTGAGCTTCAGGTCGCAGCGCCAGTAGAACAGGGCGTCGTTGAGGCGCGCGTTGAGCACCTTCTCGTTCCCGCGGATCACGTTGTCCAGGGCGGTGTCGTCGCCGTCGCGCACGGCGAAGAAGACGGGCAGCAGGCGGCCGTCG
The DNA here is from genome assembly GCA_013824755.1 of Gemmatimonas sp. Taxonomy (GTDB): domain Bacteria; phylum Krumholzibacteriota; class Krumholzibacteriia; order LZORAL124-64-63; family LZORAL124-64-63; genus PNOJ01. The sequence continues at coordinate 7,778 of PNOJ01000100.1, read as the reverse complement.
CCCTCGCGCCGCACCGCGAAGTAGCGCTGGTGGGCCTTCAGCGCCGTGACGATGACCTCGTCCGGCAGGGCGAAGTAGGACTCCGGGACGGCGCCGAGGAAGGGCGTGGGGTGTTCCAGCAGATCGGTGACCTCCTGCAGCAGCTCCTCGTCCTCGACGATCCGGCCGCCCGCCTCGCGCGCCAGCCGCTCCCCGCCCTCGCGCACGACGCGGCGGCGCTCGTCCTGGTCGGGCTCGACGCCGTGGTCCCGCAGCGCCGCGAGGTACGCGCCGGGCGCGGCGATCTCGACCGGCGCGCCCGCGGCCAGGGTGCGGTGGCCGCGCGAGACGCGCCCCGCGCGCAGGCCGGCCATCTCCAGCGGCAGCACCTGCTCGCCGAGGAGGGCCACGAGCCACTGGATCGGCCGCGCGTACTCGAAGTCGGAGGTCCCCCAGTGCATGGTCTTGGGGAAGGGGATCGCGGTCAGCAGCCCCGGCAGCCGCTCGGCCAGCAGCTCCGCGGCCGGGCGGCCGGCCAGCGTCCGCCGCACGCCCAGGAACGCGCCGCCCTTGCCGTCGCCCATCTCCAGGCAGTCCTCGATCGCCACGCCGTTCTTGCGGGCGAAGCCCAGGGCGGCCGGGGTGGGCGAACCGTCCGGTCCGCGGGCCGCCGACAGCGGCGGCCCCTTGACCTCGATCGTGCGGTCGGCCTGCTGCTCGGCGAGGGCCTCGACGAGCACGGCGAGGCGACGGGGCGTGGCGAGCACCCGCAAGCCGCGGTGCTCCAGCGACAGCTCGGCGAGCAGGGCCGCGAAGCCGGCCGCCACGTGCTGCCGCTCGACGGGCAGGAAGCGGGCCGGCAGCTCGTCGGTGCCGATCTCGAACAGGAACGGCAGCATCCTCGCACCGGTCATCGGGATCCCTCCTCGCGGCCCAGCAGGGGGAAGCCCATGGCCTCCCGTTTCTCCAGGTAGGCCTGCGCGACGCGGCGCGACAGCCCGCGCACGCGCTTGATGTAGCCGGTCCGCTCGGTGACCGAGATGGCGCCGCGCGCCTCGAGCAGGTTGAACAGGTGGCTGCACTTGATCACCGCGTCGTACGCGGGGTAGACCAGGGCCGCCTCGACCAGGCGCGACGCCTCGGCCTCGCGATCGTCGAAGTGGCGCCGGTACATCTCGACGTCGGCGTGCTCGAAGTTGAAGGCGGAGAACTCCTGCTCGAACTGTCCCTGGACGTCGCCCCAGGTGAGGCCGCCGCCCCACAGCAGGTCCTTCACGTGCCCGACGCCCTGGACGTACATCGCCAGGCGCAGCAGCCCGTAGGTCAGCTCGACCGACACCGGGTTCAGGCGCAGCCCGCCCACCTGCTGGAAGTAGGTGAACTGCGAGATCTCCATGCCGTCGATCCAGACCTCCCAGCCCAGCCCGCTGGCGCCCAGGGTCGGCGACTCCCAGTCGTCCTCCACGAAGCGGATGTCGTGCTCGCGCGGTTCGATGCCGATGGCGCGCAGCGATTCCAGGTACAGGCCCTGCGAGTCCGCCGGGTTCGGCTTCAGGATCACCTGGTACTGCAGGAACTGCTGGACGCGGTTCGGATTCTCGAGGTAGCGGCCGTCCTTGGGGCGGCGGCTCGGCTCGACGTAGGCGACCTTCCAGGGTTCGGGCCCGAGGCAGCGCAGGAAGGTGGCCGGGTTGAAGGTCCCGGCGCCCACCTCGGAGTTGTAGGGCTGGATGATGACGCAGCCCTGGTCCATCCAGAACCTCTGGAGCCCGGCGATCATCTCCTGGTAGCTCAGCATGGCTCGTCGTCCTTTGCGGCCGCGGCCGCGGCGTCGGCGCTCCGCGCCGCCCGGAGCAGTTCCAGGCCCGCGGGCAGGCGGTACTCCGGCAGGTGATAGGTCAGGAAGCGGTGCAGCAGGATCCCCGTCTCGCGTGAGGTCCGCCGCGAGGACCGCTCCGGCGCCGCGCCGCCCAGCGACCGCAGGGCCGCCAACGTCTCGGGCGCGAGCGGCCGGTCGTCCTCCCCGGCGCACGCGCCGCAGACCGCGCCGCCGGCGGCGGGGCTGAAGCGGCTGCCGGGCGGTTCCAGGCTGCCGCCGCAGGCGGCGCAGGCCGCCAGTTCCGGCGCGATCCCCTGCAGCTCCAGCAGCGCCGTCTCGAAGGCGTAAAAAAGCGGGGCCTCGTCCCCCGCCGCACCGGATGATAGCATCTCCAGGTAGCGCCGGCAAAGCCCGAATAGGCCCGCCTCGCGCTCGCCGCTGGGACGGCAGCGGTCGGCCAGCTCCAGCGCCGAGAGCGCGTAGGCCGTGCGTTCGAGGCTGTTGTCGTCCAGCAGCGGGTCCAGCAGGAGGCTCCCGCCCTTGAGGTACTGCAGCTCGCGGTCGGGGCTCCAGCCGAACTCCGCCTCGACGATCCGGCCCGGCCGGACCAGGGGCTGCAGCCGGGAGAGCCCCTGGCGCGCCCCCTTGGCGATGACCCGCACGTAGCCCCGCGCCTCGGTCAGCAGCGAGGCGACCACGCTGGTCTCGCCGCTGGGCCAGGCCCGCAGCACCACGGCCCGGGAGTGGACGACGGGTTGCGGCAGGACCGGCACATCCCCCCCCGTCAGCGGATGAGCAGCGACGCCATGCCCAGGTAGATCATCACGGCGATGAAGTCGTTCGACATGGTGATGAACGGCCCGGTGGCGATGGCCGGGTCGGCGCCGGCCCGGTAGAGCAGCAGCGGGATGGTCGTGCCGATCATCGCCGCGCTGAGGATCACGGTCATCATGGCGATGGTCAGCACGACCGCCACCTCCATGTCCCCGAGCAGCAGGCGCGCGGCGACCATCACGCAGGCCGAGATCAGGGTGCCCGTCAGCAGGGCGGTGCCCAGTTCGCGCATGAGGTAGCGGCCGATGCGGTAGATGCTGACCTCGCCGGTGGCCAGGCCGCGCACCACCACCGAGGAGGTCTGGATGCCGGTGTTGCCGCCCATGGCCATGATCGCCGGCAGGAAGAAGGTCAGCGCCACGGTGGTGGTGATGGTCGCCTGGTGGTGCCTCATGATCTGCATGGTCGCCATCTCGCCGGCCAGGGCGCCCAGCAGCCAGGGCAGCCGGGCTCGCGCGACGCGCACGGGCGAGGTCTCGCCCAGCTCCTCGCTGGTGCCGGCGAGCCTGGCGTAGTCCTCGGTGGCCTCCTCCTCCAGGACGTCGATCACGTCGTCGGCCTGGATCACGCCCACCAGCCGCCCCTCGGCGTCGACCACCGGCAGGGTGACCAGGTCGTGCGTCTGCACGTAGAGGGCCACGTCCTCCTGGTCGAGGTCCACCGAGACGCGCAGCGGGTCGCGCTCCATGATCGTGTCGACCGGCGTCGACCAGGGCTGCAGCAGCATCGTCACCAGCGGGATGCGGCCGGCGGGGCAGCCGTCCCCGTCGACCACGAACACGAAGTGCAGGCCCTCGCGGTCGTCCGCCTCGACGGCGCGCACGGCGTCGACCGCCTGCATGATCGTGGCGTCCTGCGGCACCGCGATGAATTCCTTGGCCATCAGGCCGCCGGCGGTGTCCGGCTCGTAGCGGAGCAGCTCGGCGACGTCCTGGCGCTCGGCCGGCTCCATCGCCGCGAGGATCTCGCGGGCCTGGTCGTCCTCCAGCTCGCCGACGAAGTCCGCCGCCTCGTCCGAGGGCATCTCCTCGATGAGGTCGGCGATGGCTTCGATGTCCAGCAGCTGCAGCAGGGCCGAGACGCTGTACTGGTCGATCTCGGCCAGCACGTCGGCGACGAGGTCCGGCGGCAGCAGCTGCAGCACGCGCGCGGTGTCGTCGACGCCGAGGTAGCGCAGGCTCTCCGACAGGTCGCCGGGCGTGAGGGCGGCCGCCGTGCGCCGCAGCTCCTCCGGGTCGCCCTCGCGCAGCAGCCGCTCGAACAGCTCGGCGTACTGGTGCCACTGCTCCTCGAGCTTGCTGGCGTCGAGCAGGGTCTCCTCGGCCTCGGTCGTCTCCGCTCCGGGCTCGAACGTGGGGTCGCTCATGGGGCGCCCCCCCCTTCCCCGCGCGGCGCGGCGGCGGCGCGCGCCAGGACCTCGTCGACCACGCGGCCGCGCCCGGGCTCGAGCACCGCCCCCCCCGAGATGATCAGGCGGATGCCCTCTTCGACCGTCAGCGGCAGCAGCACCGTCTGCTCGCGCGGGATCAGCAGCAGGAACCCCGAGGTGGGGTTGGGGGTGGTCGGCAGGAAGACGTGCATCAGCCCGCGCCCCGGTTCGTCCTGGGTGACAAACCCCAGCGAGTAGAGGCCGCGCCGCGGGTACTCGAAGGCGACCACCTTCTGGAAGGCCTGGCGGTTGTCGGCGAGCAACACCTCGGAGACTTGCTTGACGGCGCCGAACACGCTCTTGATGACCGGGATGCGGGCGACCAGGCGGTCGACGGCGCCGAACATGGCCACGCCGATGAGGGTGCGGGTGACCAGGCCGATCAGCACCACCACGATCAGGCTGCCGACCACGCCCATCAGCGTGATCAGGAACGGCGCCAGGTGGTCGCGCAGGTACGGGAGCCGTTCGAGCCCGGGCCGCAGGGCGCGGTCGACCAGCAGGTAGACCCGCCACAGGATCCAGCCGGTGATCGCCGCGGGCGCGATCGTCACCAGCCCGGTGAGGAAGTACTGCTTCAGGCGCGAGGTCATGACGACGTCTCTTTCGGCAGACGGCCGGGCAGCGGGATCGTCGACACCAGGCGCACCTGCATGATGCGCCGGTCCTCGACCCGCTCGACCTCGACGTCGAGGCCGGCGACGGCCACGCGGTCGCCCTGCGCGGGCACCCGGCCCGCGGCTTCGTAGATCAGCCCCGCCAGGGTCTCGCTGCCCTCGCCCAGGGGCAGCTCGATCCCCAGCACGTCCTGCAGGTCCTCCAGGTTGATCTTGGGGTCGACGCGCAGCGAGCGGTCGTCGAGCCAGGCGAAGAGCGACTCCTCCTCGTCGAACTCGTCCTCGATCTCGCCCACGATCTCCTCGAGCACGTCCTCGAGCGTCACGATGCCGGCGGTGCCGCCGTACTCGTCGATCACCACCGCCATGTGGATGCGCTGGGAGCGGAACTCCGCCAGGACCTCGTCGAGCCGCTTGCTCTCGGGGACGAAGTAGGCCGGGCGCGCCAGGTCGCCGACCCGGCGGTCGCCGTCGCGCATGCCGGCGCCGTCGACCAGCGGCAGCAGGTCCTTGGCGTAGAGCAGGCCCGTGACGCGGTCGACGCTGCCCTCGTAGAGGGGGATGCGCGAATGGCGGCACTCCTCGATCGTGCGCACGGCTTCGCGCACCGGGCAGCCGACGTCCAGGGCCACCATGTCGATGCGCGGGACCATGATCTCCCGCACCGCCGTCTCCCGGAAGTCGAAGATGCTCTGGATCATCTCGCGCTCGTCGTGCTCGAGGCTGACCCCGTCCTGCCGGTCGTCGATCAGGCTGCGGATCTCGCCGGCGCTCAGCTGCGAGCCGGCGTCGGCGCCCGGCAGCGTGTCCTCGGGACGGGCGCCCAGCCCCATCAGCAGCGACGTCCACGGCCGCAGCAGCCAGACCGCCGGGGCCATGACCCGCACCTGCGCCCGCGCGGCCGCCACGCCGGCGTTCCGGGCCGACCAGCGGGCCGCCGCGGCGCCCAGGGACCACAGGCCGGCCACGACCAGCGCGACCGTCGCGTAGAAGCGGGCACCGTCCAGGTCGGGCCACGCCGCGGCCGCCCACCGGCCGGCCGCGAGGCAGCCGACGGCGGTCGCCGCCAGGTGCAGCGTGCCCGCGGTGGCGGCCAGCCGCTGGGGCACTTCCAGGCTGCGCCGCAGGCCGGCCCCCAGCGACTCCGGCGCCAGCAGCCCGTTGCGGTAGAGGCCGACCACGCGCGAATAGGACGCGAGCAGCCCCACCATCAGCATGGCGAACGCGTAGGCGGCCGCGAAGACCAGCACCGCCGACAGCCCGCCGTCACCGGACCCCATCGTCCGTCTCCTTCCCCGCCAGCGGGTGCGGCCAGCCGCGCCGGGCGAGCAGTTCCGTCTCCCGGGCCCGCATGGCCGCCGCCTCCGGCGGCGACTCGTGGTCCCAGCCCAGCAGGTGCAGCGCGCCGTGGACCGTCAGCAGCGCGAATTCCGCCGCGACGTCCCAGCCGTGGTTCTCGCAGCGCCGGCGCACGAACCCCGGCGCGATCACGATCGCGCCCGCGTCGCCCGGCTCCCCCGTCTCGCCGCCGCCGACGCCGTCCCACCACAGGTCGCACGCGGCGTGCCCCTCGCCCGCGCGCACGGCGGGGGGGCCGTCGCCCCCGGCGGCCAGGTTCCCGAAGGAGAGCACGTCGGTCGGCTCCGGCTTGCCGCGGTAGAGCCCGTTGAGCCGGGCCATCTCGGCGTCGTCGACCCAGACCTGCTCGGCGGTCCACCCGTCCAGGCCGACCGGCTCGGCCAGGGCCGCCAGCTCGCGCCGCGTCGCGGCGTCGGGCGCCCCGGCGTCCGCCGCCGTTCCCGGAGCGAGCCGCATCACCGTCGTCAGCTTCATGTCCAATCCCTGCCGTGGAGCGACTCGGCGCGCTCGCGCTGTCCCGGGTAGGGGATGCGGGCGTGGTGGATCCCCGCCAGCAGCGGCACGAAGGCCTCGCGCACCGCGGCGATGTCCTTCAGCGTGAGGCCGCAGTGGTCGAGCTCGCCGCAGAGCATGCGCTCGTCGGCCACCTGCTTGACGACCTCGCGGATGCGCCCCGGCGTGGGCTTGGCCAGCGCGCGCGTCGCGGCCTCCACGGCGTCGGCGAGCATCAGGATCGCCGTCTCGCGGCTGCGCGGCTTGGGGCCCGGGTAGCGGAAGTCGTCCACCTTGACCGTCTCGTTGCTCTCGTTCTGCAGGGCCTTGTGGTAGAAGAATTTCATCACGTGCGTGCCGTGGTGCTCGGGGATGAAGGCGACCACGGCCTCCGGCAGCCGCCACTGCCGCGCCAGGGCGATGCCGTCCTTGACGTGGGCGGCGACCACCAGGGCGCTGAGGCTCGGGCTCAGCTCGTCGTGCTTGTTGGGGCCGCCCCCCTGGTTCTCGACGAAGTACTCGGGCTTGCTCAGCTTGCCGATGTCGTGGAACAGCGCGCCGACGCGCGTGAGCAGGGAATTGGCGCCCACCGCGCGGGCCGCGTTCTCGGCCAGCTGCCCGACGACCTGGCTGTGGTGGAAGGTGCCCTGGGACTCCAGCGCCATCCGCTTGAGCAGGGGGTGGTTGAGGTCCGACAGCTCGATCAGCGTCAGGTCGCTGCACACGCCGACCCGCGGCTCGACGATCGGCAGCAGGAACAGGCCCAGCGCCACCGACGCCACCGGCGAGAGCGCGGCCACCAGCGCCTCGTGCAGGAAGCCCACGGCCCGCTCCCCGCCCGCGGCGCGCTCGAGCCCGACCAGCAGCACGCCCGCCGCGGCGAGGATCGCGATCGCCTGGTAGAACTGGCCCCGCTGGCGGATGCGCCGCATGAAGGTCACCGCCAGCAGCCCCATCACCAGCCAGGCCACCGCCGCGGCCGCGCCGGCGGCCTCGTGGAAGCAGAGCAGCCCGACCGCCAGCAGGGTCATCGCGTAGCCCACGCGGTCGCGGAACAGCACCGTGGCCAGCATGCCGAGCAGGGTGATCGGCACCGCGAACGGCCCCAGCACGGGGCGGGCCAGGCAGGCCGCGCCGGCGAACAGCACCGCGCCCAGCAGCAGCGTCGCGGTGACCAGCCGCCGCGGCTCGCGCAGCAGCGGCGGGAAGTGGAGCGCGGCGATCCAGCCGAACAGCAGCAGCAGCCCCA
>PNOJ01000099.1 GCA_013824755.1 Gemmatimonas sp. | reverse complement strand
GCGTCGGCGAAGGCGGCGACCAGGTCGTCGTGCAGGAAGCGCGTGGGCCCGAAGCCGTGGGGCTGGAAGACGGCGAGGATGCGGCCGCCGCGCAGGCGGCCCGCGGCCAGCGCCGCGCGCAGCTTGTCGGGGTTGTGGGCGAAGTCGTCGACGACCGTCACGCCGCGTGCGGCGCCGAGGACCCGGAAACGGCGGGCCACGCCCCGGAAGTCCCGCAGGGCGGCGGCGACGTCGGGAAGGGAGGCGCCGGCCGCTGTCGCCGCGGCGGTCGCGGCCAGGGCGTTGAGCACGTCGTGGCGGCCGGGCGTCGGCAGCTCGAACGCCGTGCCGCCGACGCGGAAGCGCGAGCCGTCGGGCCGCAGCTCGACCGCCTCGGCCCTGACGTCGGCGCGCGGGCCGAAGCCGAAGCGCGCGTCGGGGCGCAGCTCGTCGAGGTTGGCGTCCTCGCCGCAGATCAGCGGGCCCGCCGTCCGCTCGCGGAAGGTGCGGAACATCGCCGCCACCTCGGCGGTCTCCTTGTGGTCGCGCTGCAGGTTGAGCACCACGCCGCACCAGGGCTCGTAGCGCACCAGGCTGCCGTCGCTCTCGTCGGCCTCGACGACCAGCAGGTCGCCGCCCGGATCCGCCCAGGCGTTGCCGGGGACGCCGCGCTCCTCCAGCTCGACCAGGGCGCCCCCGGTGATCACCGACGGCTGCAGGCCGGCGCCGCGCAGGGCGGCGAAGGTCATGGCCACGACCGTCGATTTCCCGCTCGTCCCGGTGACGGCGATCGTGCGCCGCTCCTTCACGAAGCGGGCCAGCAGCTCGCTGCGGTGCAGCAGCGGCACCCCCCGCTCGCGCGCGGCGCGCACGTCGGGGTTGTCCGTCTCCACCGCGGTCGAGACGATGACCTCGTCGCAGCCGGCCGCCGCGCCGGACCCATCCTGGGGCAGGATCGCGATCCCGGCCGCGGCGAGCGCGGCGCCCAGGCCGGCGTTGTCGCCCCGGTCGAAAGCGCGGTCGCTGCCGGTGACGCGGCCGCCGCAGGCGGCGTGATAGAAGGCCAGCGCGGACATGCCGCTGCCGCCGACGCCGACGAAGTGGTAGGCGGCCGGGCGCTCAGACGATGACAACGGGATCCCCTTCTTCGACGCGTTCGAACAGGTTGAGCACGTCGGTGTTGCTCAGGCGGATGCAGCCCTGGGAGACGGGTTCGCCGATGCGGTCCTCGTGGTTGGTGCCGTGGATGTAGATGAAGCGGGCCTCCGAATCGCAGCCGGGACCGCGGTTCACGCCCTCTTCGCAGCCCTGCAGGGTGAGGATGCGCGTCAGGATGAGGTCGTCCCGCGGCGCGGGCTCGCCCGGACGCCACACGCCCTCGGGCTCGCGGCTGTCGAACCAGGTGCCGAGCTCCTGCCCGGCGCCGATGCGCCGCGCGACCCGGTGCACGCCCGGCGGCGTGCCGAAGGAGCCCTCGCGGCCGCAGAGGCCGGCGGCCGCCGTCGAGACCCCGTAGACGCGGCCCGCGCGCCCGTCCTCGAACAGCACCAGGCACTGGTCGGCGACGCTCACCAGCAGCCAGCGCGGCGGCTCGCCGCCCAGGACCCGGCGCAGCCGCGCGAGCGCGTCGCGGTGCATCTCGCTGTCGATCAAGCCGTTGCCGTTGCGTGGCATGGCGACGTTCCCTCCCGTGGTGCGGCCCGGGCGGGACCGTAACACCGTCCCGCCGCGCCGGGCAACGGCCGACTGCAAAACAACTGTGAATTTGAAAACAACGCGGCCGATGACCATGATTGCCAAGAAACCGCCGTCCGACACCGACCCCCACGCCCGCGGAGGACCCATGACCGAGATCACGGGCGCGACGCTGCCGTTCGACATCGACCGCACCCTCGACGACCAGATCCTGGCCGTGATGCAGAACCGTCCGACGGTGGTGCTGACCGAGGCCCTGGATCCGCGCACCATCGAGGCCGCCTGCCACCTCTCGCGCTTCGCCCGGCTGGTGTTCCTGGCGGACGAGGCGGCGGTGAGGGCCGTCCAGCGCGAGCAGCTGTCCCACCTCGACGCGACCCGCGTGGCGTACACCTTCCAGAACGCCTCCTTCATCGACCCCGCGACCCGCTCCGACCTGCTGGACGAGTTCGTCGCCGAGTACCTGGCCCTGCCGACGGAACTGCGCCGCGCCGACCTGCCGCAGGAGGCGCGCCGGCTGCTGAGCGAGCCCGCCCGCTTCGGCATCATGTGCGTGCGCTGCGGCCACGCCGACACGGTCGTCGGCGGCCTCACGCACGAGCCGCGGCAGTACTTCCGCCCCATGCTGCGCCTGCTGCGCGTCAACAAGGTCATGTGCGAGGCGGGCATCTTCGTGCTGCCGCCCGACCACCCGACGGGCATCTTCCCGCACAACATCGTGGTCTTCGGCGACGTCGGCGTGAACGCGACGATGACGCCCGAGACGCTGGCCCGCATCGCGGTGGGCACCTGCGCCGTGGCCCGCGACCTCTTCCCCGAGGACGTGCTGCCGACGATCAACGGCGCCATCGTCAGCTACTCGCACAAGGGCTCCGACGAGGGCCCGTCGCCCGAGCTGGTCCGCCGCGCCACGGCCCTGGTGCCGGAGATCCTGGCCGAACGCGTCGCCCTGGGCGAGCGCTACCGCACGATCCGCATCGAGGGCGAGGTGAAGATCTCCACCGCCCTGTCGCGGCGCTCGGCCATGTACTACCAGCCGGCCGAGGGCGCGCCCGGCGGCACCAACGTCATCATCGCCCCCAACCTCGACCTCGGGAACCTGCTGTTCCACCTCTACGCCACGCGCTACCCGGAGGCGAAGAAGTTCCCGGTGATGTTCGGCGTGCGCTTCAAGGGCGTGGACCTGCCGATGGACTCCTCGGCGCAGGACGTGATGCTCGCCGTGAAGGCCAGCCTGCTGCGCCTCCACAAGTTCGGCCACTGGACCCGCACCCCCAAGGACACCTTCTTCCCGCGCCCGCGCATCCTGGCGATCAACCCCGGCTCGACCAGCACCAAGATCAGCGTCTACGAGGGCGACCTCGAGAGCTTCACCAAGGAGCTGCAGCACGGCGCCGACGAGCTGGCGCCCTACGAGGCGCGGCCCATCACCGAGCAGGCGGGCTTCCGCAAGCAGGCCGTGCTGGCCGCCCTGGCCGAGCACGACCTGACGCTGGCCGATCTCGACGCCGTCGCCGGCCGCGGCGGCCTGGTGCGGCCCATCCCCCACGGCACCTACGCCGTCAACGAGCGGATGCTGGCCGACCTGCGCGCCGCCGTGGGCGGGGAGCACGCCTCGAACCTCGGCGCGCTCATCGCCGACGAGATACGCCGCGGCACCGACCTGCCCGCCTACATCGTCGACCCCGTGGTCGTGGACGAGGTCTGGGAGAAAGCCAAGATCACCGGGTTCAAGGCGGTCCGCCGCCTGGTGATCAGCCACGCCCTGAACCAGATCGCCACGGCGCAGCGCTTCGCGCAGGAGCACGAGACGTTCTACGAGCGCATCAACGTGATCGTCTGCCACATGGGCGGCGGCATCACCGTCGGCGCCCACCGCCGCGGCCGCTACCTCGACGTCAACAACGGGCTCAACGGCGAGGGTCCCTTCTCGCCGCAGCGCTCCGGCACCGTGCCCACCGGCCAGCTGATCGATCTCTGCTTCTCCGGCAAGCACACCAAGGCCGAGCTGAAGCTGTTGAACAAGGGACGCGGCGGCCTGATCGACCTGCTCGGCACCGCGGACCTGCGCGAGGTGGAACAGCGCGTGGCCGACGGCGACGAGTGGGCGACGCTGGTCTTCGACGCCATGGCCTACCAGATCGCCAAGCACATCGCGATGCTGCTGCCCGCCTTCCAGGACGAGCCCGTCGACGGCATCCTGCTGACCGGCGGCATGGCGCGCAGCGACGGCCTGGTCGCGGCGATCCGCTCGTACGTCCCGGAGCACTGCGGCCGCGTCGCCGTCTACCCCGGCGAGAACGAGATGGCGGCCCTGGTCCAGGGAGCGCTGCGCGTCCTGAACGGCAAGGAAGAGGCCCGCACCTACGCCCCGGAGGCCGCCTCGTGACCCCCATCCGCACCCTGGACGAGCTGGTCTCCTCCCTGCGGGCGCGGCCGGCCCGGCACGTGGCCGTGGCCGCGGGCCACGATCCCCACACGATCGAGGCCGCGGCGCGCGCCGTCCGCGAGGGGATCGCGCGGGTGACCCTGGTGGGCGATGCCGCCCGCATCGACGCGCTGTGCGAGGTGCAGGGCCTCGACCGCGGCGCCTTCACGGTGATCGGCGAGCCGGACGTCGCGGCCGCCGGGTTGCGCGCCCGCGACCTGGTGCGCGACGGCCGCGCCGACGTGCTGATGAAGGGCCTGATCCCCACCGCCGACTACATGAAGTCGATCCTGGACAAGGAGCGCGGCCTGCTGCCGCCGGGCGCGGTCCTGACCCACCTGTCGGTGATGGAGCTGCCCGCCCACAGCGCCCGCCACGGCAAGCTGCTGTTCGTCAGTGACGTGGCGATCATCCCGCTGCCGGACCTCGCGACCAAGAAGCAGATCCTGCGCTGCTGCGTCGACGCCGCCCACAGCTTCGGCCTCGAGCGCCCCCTGGCCGCCCTGCTCGCCGCGAGCGAGAAGGTCAGCCCCAAGATGCCGGCGACCGTCGAGGCGGCGGCCATCGCGGCGGACGCGGCCGCAGAATTCCCCGACGCCGTGGTCGACGGCCCCCTGGCCCTGGACGTCGCCATCTCCCCCGAAGCCTGCGCCATCAAGGGCCTGGACTCGCCGGTGGGCGGCGCCGCCGACATCCTCGTCTTCCCCAACATCGAGAGCGGCAACGTCTTCTACAAGGCCGGCACCCTGCTCTCCGGCGGCCGCCTGGCTGCTGCAGTCGTGGGCACCTCGTCGCCCTGCGTCTTGACCAGTCGCGCCGACACCGAAGAATCCAAGTTCCTCTCGATCGCGTTGGGTTGCCGCTTGGTCCGCTGAACCGGCTCGGCTGTTGCCGGGTGGATGGTCCCTTCCCGTTGCCTGGATCTCCTTCGTCCGCATTACACAGACCCGCTGAGTCGGGGGACGCGCTCCGGGCACCTCGTGCGCCCGGAGCGCTTGACTTCCGGGTCCCTGCACCCTCCTGGCGCAGGGACCCTGCAGACACCCCCGACTCAGCGGGTCTGTGTGATGCGGACGAGATGAGACGCAGGCAAGGGAAGGGGCATCGCACCCGGCGACATCCGAACCGCTCAAGTTCAACCTGGAACGGCCGATAGCACGATCTAACAGTGTACCTTTGTCGAGCTCTTCGTCGCCCTCGGAGCCCGCAGATGGATGTCGCCACCCGTGGTCCCGGCACGTTCAGGGACGAGTTCGCCGCGGCCTTCCAGCACTTCAAGCTGCCGGTGCTGCCGGCGGCCGTCTCGCGGCTGCTGGCGGAGGTCAACAGCCCCGAGGCCGAGGTCGGGCGCATCGAGCGCATCATCGCCACCGAGCCGCTGATCAGCGCCAAGGTGCTGCGCACGATCAACTCCTCGCATTTCGCCCTGCGCACCCAGGTGACCTCGATCCGCCACGCCGTGGCGCTGTTGGGGCTGGACCGCATCCGCTCGATCGTGCTGAGCTTCGCGATCCTCGAATCGGTGCCGCACCCGCCGACCGCGCTGTTCAAGCACGAGGCGTTCTGGACCGACACCCTGTTGCGCTCGCTGCTGGCCCGCATCCTGTCGCGCCGCTCCGGGCTCGGCGACGAGGAGGAAGCGTTCACGGCCATGATGCTGGCGGACATCTCGGTGCCCATCCTGCTGACCGTCTACGCCGACACCTACCTGTCGGTCTTCGCGCGCTGGAGCGGTCAGCCCAACGAGCTGGCGCAGCTCGAGCGGGACCACGTGGGCTGGGACCACGCCCTGGCCAGCGCCTGGATCCTCGAGAAGTGGGAGTTCCCGCCGACCCTGGTGACGGTCGCCGGCGCCCACAACTGCACCGCCGAGCAGATCCGCTGCCAGGGGCTCGGCGACACCGTGGCGCTGCCGGTGATGGTGGCTTCGCTGCTGCCGAGCGCGCTCAAGCCGGACGCGGCCCGCTGCCGCAACCTGATCCGCGTGGCCCGCAAGGAACTGAACATCGCGCCGCCGGCCTGGCCGGCGATCCACGACCAGGTGCGCGAGAGCTTCGGCGCCATCTGCACGGAATTCGAACTCGCCGGCCACCTCGCGCTCGAGGTGCTGAACGTCCTGAAGGAAACCACCAGCCACTGACCGTCACGGAGGACGAGACCGCATGGGCCTGCTCGACTCGCTGAAGCTGCACGCCGCCGTCGCTGACGGGGACTTCGACGTCATGTTCGCCGGCATGAAGCTGCCGCCGCTGCCCGCGGCCGTGGCGAAGGTGCTGGAGGAGGTCAACCGCGAGGAACCGGACGTCGTGAAGCTCGAGACGATCATCGGCGCCGAGCTGGAGCTGAGCGTGCGGGTGCTGACGACCATCAACTCCTCGCTGTTCGCGTTGCGGACGGAAGTCACCAGCATCCGCCACGCCATCAGCCTGCTGGGTTTCGACCGGGTCCGCTCGTTGATCCTGGGCTACTCGATGCGCGACGCGCTGCCCCGGCCGCCGGGCGAGCTGTTCCAGCAGGAGGCGTACTGGACGGACACGCTGCTGCGCTCGCTGCTGGCCCGCGCCCTGGCGCGCCGCTGCCGCCCGGCCGAGACGGAGGCCGCCTTCACCGCCATGCTGGTGGCCGACGTGGCGGTGCCGGTGCTGCTGACCGGATGCCAGACGTTCTACGAGCCGATGCTGACCGAGTGGCGCCGCAGACGGCGACCGCTGGCGGAGATCGAAGGCGAGGCGCACGGCTGGGACCACGGCCGGGCCGGCGCCTGGATCCTGCGTTCGTGGAAGTTCCCGGAGCGGATGGCCGAACTGGTGGGTACCCACACCGCCACCCCGGCGCAGATCGCCGAAGCGGGGCTGGGCGATTCGGTCGCACCCTGCATCGCGGCGGCCTCGCTGCTGCCGAGCTGCCTCTGCCGCGAACCGTCGCGCTGCGACGCCCTGATCGATCTGGCCTTCTCGTCTCTGGACGTCCCGCCGGCCGAGTGGCCCGGCATCCACGCGGAGGTCCGCGACGAATTCACCTCCATCCACGTCCAGTTCGGCCTCGGCGGCGGCCACATGCAGACGACCGCGACGGTCCTCGGCGATGCGATCCGCCGACGCGGGCTGGAACTCCAGGCCTGAAACGCGGGAGGGGCGTCCCCTCGAGGACGCCCCCCCGCTGACGATCCCCGGTGCGGATCAGCGGTAGATGGCCTTCAGATCTCCCCAGCTGCTCGTCGCGTCGTCGCCGTCCAGCGGCAGCGCCTTGTCGCAGCCGTCGGGGCAACCCATCTCGTTGTAGGCGGCCAGCAGGTTCTTGATCGCCAGCGCCTGCGAGCGGGCGGGATCGGCCGGGTTGCTGCCCAGCGGGTACATGGCCAGCAAGGCGTTGCCGTCGTCGATGGCGTCCTGGATGTCGTCGCTGGCGCCGTTGGCGACGTTCAGCATGGCCGCGATCAGGTGGTGGGCCAGGATGACCGTGGCGTCGCCGCGCACCGGCCGGCGGATGATCGCGATCAGCTGCGCCTGGTTGTAGGCCACGCCGCCGAGGCTGAAGCTCGTCATCGGCCAGTTCTCGGGATGGTTCTTCCAGTAGCCGGGCGTGAAGTGGCAGGCGTCCTGCACGGGGCAGTCGCAGTTGAACGCGACACTGAAGGTGCGGGTGTTGCGCACGTCGCCGTTGTCCTGGGGGTAGGCCGGCGTGGTCAGCACGACCGTGCCGTCGACCGTGTAGTCGCCGCACAGGTCGCCGTCCCAGAGCCCGGCCAGGCTGACCGTCGGGAACGCGGGCACGATCGTGACCTGGCCGGTCCGGGTCTGGAGCGGGACGCCGCCCTGGGACAGGACCACGTTGTAGGCGACGAACGCCTCGGGCACCACGATCGGGTAGGCCCGGAAGATGACCGACGCGTCGACGGTGAAGCCGGCGCAGTCGGCGGTGGCGCCGAAGGTCTCGATGTGGGTGGCCAGCGCGGGGCTGGCGGCGATCAGGACCAGGGCCGAGAGCAGGACCGCGACGCGACCCTTCGTGATCAAGTTCAGTTTCATCGTCATCCCCCTTGGGTTCCAACCATCGACATGACACCGAGTCCCGGCCTCGATGTCGGTTTACCGTCATTGAGCAGAGACAAGGATACCATCATTCTGCACGATCGTGTGACAGAAATTGCGAATAAGCATTATTTGAAGCGTATATTTTGATATATTGTGATCATTTGTTTGATTATTTTCATATTCACCAACTAGCGATCAGGGCAGCGGATGAGGCGAGCGATCCGAGCGCCGCCGGAAATACCAGCCCAGTCCGGTCAGCGTGAGCAGGGCGCCGAGCAGCGAAGGCAGGGGCGCGGTGATCGCCGTGACCACCAGGAACGCCGCCTGGATGACCAGCACGACGCCCAGCGTCCACGGCCAGCCAGGCACGCGGAACGGGCGCGGCGCATCGGGCAGGCGGCGGCGCAGGACCGCGACCGCAGCGAAGGTCGACAGGTTGAAGACCGCCGAGGTGAAGGCGAAGAAGTCGATGACCGTCTCGTAGGAGCGTCCGGCGAGCCCGGCCGCGACCAGCAGGACCGTTGCCCATGCGCCCTGTGCGGCCAGCGCGCCGACCGGCGTGCGGTGCCGGGGGTGGACGCCGCCGAACACGGCCGGGAACAGGCCGTCACGGGACATCGCGTGCCAGGTGCGGGCCTTGACCAGGACCTGCGCGTTGATGTTGCCGAAGGTGCTCAGCACCACCGCGACCGCGATGAGCACCGCGCCGGCCGGCCCCAGCGCGACGCGCATCGACTCGGCGGCGACCTGCTTCGAAGCGGCCATGCCGGCCGGCCCCAGCTGCCGCAGGTAGGCGAGGTTCACCAGCAGGTAGGTCGCCATCACCACGGCGATGCCCCACAGCAGCGAGCGCGGCAGGTTGCGCTCCGGCTCGCGCACCTCCTCCGCCACGTAGGTGGCCCCCTCCCAGCCGCTGAAGGCGAAGAACGCGTAGCGCAGCGACGCGCCGACGGCCAGGACCGCCGCCCAGCCGCCGGGCCGCGCGAGCGGCGCCGAGGCGACATCCAGAGCGACGTCCGGAACGGCGGCGCGGGCCGCGGTCAGGCCGACCCACGCCACCGCGGCGAGGGCGGCCAGCTTCAGCACGGTGAGCGCGTTCTGGGTGCGCCCGCCGGCGCGGACGCCGCGGACGTTGATCCAGGTGAGCAGCCACACCCCGCCGGCGGCCGCGGCCGTCTCGAGGCCGCGCGGCCAGACCGCGCCCCCGCCCGCCTCCCACAGCGCCCGCGCGTACTCGGCGAAGACCAGCGCGACGGCGGCGATCGTCGCCGTCTCGGACACGAAGAACATCGCCCAGCCGCGCAGGAACGCCCACCACGGCGGGTACGCGGCCTTGAGGTAGGCATACGGCCCGCCCGAGCGCGGCAGCATCGCCACCATCTCGGCGTAGCACAGGGCGCTCAGCAGCGTCATCACGCCGGCCAGGACCCACGTGCCGAAGAAGAGCGTGGCCCCACCGGTCAACGCCATGATCGGGCCGGGCGTGCGGAAGATGCCGGAGCCGATGATGCGGCCGACGACCAGGGAGAGGGCTTCGCGGAAA
>PNOJ01000098.1 GCA_013824755.1 Gemmatimonas sp. | reverse complement strand
TTGCCGCCCTGCTCAGCGCTTGACGAGCTTCACGTCGCTGCTGAAGCCCGAGATGTCGATGTGGGCGCCGCCCTTGCCTTCGGTGAAGCGCAGCTCGCGGCCGGGCGCGTGCTTGCTGGTGCGCTCGGCCTTGTGGCCGTAGCCGTCCTCGATGTCGCCGCTGAAGGTGGAGATGTCGAAGGTGGCGTCGACCTTCGCGGGCAGGCGCAGCACGACGGCGCCGCTGTGGGCGTCGATCATCCAGCTCGCCCCGTCCGTCGGGTCGGCGGTGAGGATCAGCTGGCCCGAGACCGCGTTGAACTCGAAGTCGCGCAGGGCGCCGGTCTCGACGCGGACGTCGCCGCTGACGGTGGCGATCTCGAGGTCCTCGAGCTTGCCGCGGATGCGGATGCCGCCGCTGACGGTGTCGATCCCCAGGCGGGAGGTGGCGACCTCGGCGTCCACGTCGCCGCTGACCGAGGCCATGGAGGCCGACGCCGGTTCGCCGCGCAGGATCAGCTCGCCGCTGACGGTCGAGACCGAGACGGAGCCCAGCAGGTCGCCCGCCGTCACGTCGCAGCTGACACTCTCGGCGTCCAGCGCGCAGCGCCGCGGGACGCGCAGGGTGAGGCGGGTGGCGTCGGCCGAGCCCTTGAGGTTGCGCTTGTACTTCACCTCGATGGACAGCGCCTTGCGGTCGCCCTCGATCTCGACCTTCTCGACCTTGGCGTCCAGGACGCCTTCGAGGCGGACCTCGTCGCGGTCCCAGCCGGTGATCTCGAGGGTCCCGGCCAGGTTGCTGATCGAGACCGACGCGGCGGGATCGACGGGTCGCGACTCGTCGACCTTCCTGGTCTGGGCGCCGGCCGCGGTCGCGGCGAGCACGAGGGCCAGGCCGAGCAGGGTGGCGGTCACGGTGCGGGTCTTCATGTCCTTCTCCTTCTCTACGATTGAGCCACGCGGCTCACGAGCCGCTGCATCAGGTCGAGCTTGCGGTGGTAGCCGGCCGCGAGGCCGGGGGTCAGGGACGGGTCGCGCCGGGTCTGGCGCAGCGCGCGGCGGGTCTCGCCGATGGCCTTCTCGATCGCGGCGAAGCCGTCGTCCAGCTCGTCGCGATCCGCGGCGGTGAGGTCCTCGCCCGTCCGCTCCAGCGCGGACTTCGAAGCCGCGTGCAGCAGGGCGTAGCCGTCGCCCAGCTCCTCGCCGGGGTCCGCGGTCCCGCCGCTGCGGTCCATCAGCCGGGGCAGCGCGATGGCCACCACGAGCACCGCCGCCAGCGCCAGCGCCCGCCGCGGCTGCCGCAGCGACGACGCGCCGGAAAACAGGCCGGAACGTTCCCGCGGCGCGGGCGCGTCGGCGGGCCGAGGGTCGGCGGCGAGACGCTCGGCGATCCCGGGCCAGAGGTCGCGACCGGGCGCGATCTCGTGGGGCAGCGCCGCGGTTTCCCGCTGCAGGCGCTGCAGGTCTGCCCAGGCCGTCGCGCAGGCGGGGCAGTCGCCGAGGTGGCGCCGCAGTGCGGCGGCCGCGGAGGCGTCCAGGTCGCCGTCCAGCAGGTCCTGCAACAGATCGGTGCGGGCGCAGGGCGTCGTCATGACAGCATCTCCTTGAGACGGGTCCGGGCGCGGTGGAGCTGGGCCTTGACCGTGCCGGTCGCGGTGCCCGTCAGGGCGGCGATCTCGTGCAGCCGGTAGCCCTCGATCTCGAACAGCACGAACGCGGTGCGGGCGCCCGGCGGCAGCGCGGCCACGGCGCGTTCGAGGTCCCAGGCCGCGCCGGGCGGCGGCGGCACGACGCGCAGGCGCGGTTCCAGCGCCGTGTCCTCCAGGGCGTCGAGGTCGTCGTGCCGGCCCTCCCGGCGCCGGTACTCCCGGCGGCGGTCCAGGGCGGCGTTGACCGCGAGCCGGTGCAGCCAGGTGCCCAGGGCGCTGTCGCCGCGGAACCCGCCCAGCCCGCGCCAGGCCCGCACGAAGGCGTCCTGCACGGCGGCCTCGGCCTCGTTCGTGTCGCCGGTCAGGCGCAGGCAGACCGCGTGCATGCGGCCGACGTGCTGCCGGTAGATCCGCTCGAAAGCGTCCCGGTCGCCCAGCCTGGCCCGCGCGACCAGCGTGGCCGCTTCGGGATCGGTCCGGTCGACGGGTGAGGGCAGGGGCTGCATCGGATCCTCCGGTCGGGACGTGGTGATCCTTGGACGGCGGGGGTGTTGGGAAGGATTACGCCCCGCACCGCCGATTGTGTCCGACCCGGCGGGATAAAAAAAGGGAAACCGGCCGGAGCCGGTTTCCCCGGGGTCGAGCGGGCCGGGCCTATTCGGCGGCCTTGATGCTCAGGCCCTTGCCCGAGAAGACCACGCGGGGCTCCATGCCCTCGGCCTGCATCATGTTGTTGGCGTTGATCTCCCAGATGCAGGTGCGCCCCTCGACGCGGTGGGCGTTGCTCTCGACGACGTCGCCGGGCAGCGTGATGGCGATGGCCATGGACATCTCGGAGATGTGCGCCATCAGGCGGCCCATCAGTTCCATGGACTTCGCGGCGTTCTGCATGGCGGCGTTCATGTCCTCGGGCGCGGCGTCCTTTCCGGTCGCGGCCTCCTCGTCTTCCTGAACCTGGTAGGAGGAGAGCACGTAGTCGCCCGCGCCGTTCTTGGTGATCTTCATGCCGCCGCCGCCGAAGGAGCCGCCGATGGCTTCGGAGAGGGACGTCAGGTCCGGGTAGCTGAGCTTCAGCTCGACGGTGCGGCGGCCGTCCCGGATGTCGTTGGCGAAGGAGACGAGCTTGACGCCGTGCTTGCCGATCTTCTTCGTGAAGTCGTCGCGGTCGAAGTCGGAGAAGTCGGGGGCCTCGTCCATCTCCTCGGCCATGTCGCCGCCGAGCGCGCGCATCTCGTTGATGGTCTGCTCGACCTCCTGCGACACCGAGTAGGTCATCGTGTAGGTGCCGCTGCCGTCCTTGGCGATGTCGGTCGCCATCTTGACCTGGACGCAGCCGGCGAGGGCGGCGACGAGGACCGCGAGCGCGGGGATCATCAGCTTCTTCATCTCGGGTTCCTTCCTCTGCTCCGGCCGCGGCCGGGTCGTGACGGTGTGGCGGGCGGATGCGGCGCCGGGGGCGAAGTATGCGCCACCGGCGCCGCGAGATCAAGCATCCCGCGGGACCCGGTCAGGGCTCGCCGCGCCAGCCGTCGGGCAGCGCGTCGGGCGGCAGCAGCGCCTGCGGGCGGCCGCGGGACTCCCCGATGAGGCGCAGGAACTCCAGGCCGGGGTCGGCGGGCGTCTCGAGCGCCGCCGCCGCGACGTGCGGTCGCGGCCACGACAGGTGCAGCGCCATCCCGGGCAGGGGCAGGCCCAGCTTCGGCAGCTCCAGCAGGGGGCGCGCCGGCACCTCCTGCAGGCGGACGGGCTCGTCCGGGGCGATCCCGGCCAGCTCGCGGGCGCGAGCGATGGCGTCGCCGAGGCCGCCGATCCCGTCGCAGAGGCCGTGCTCGACGGCGTCGGCGCCCATCCAGACGCGGCCGCCGCCGACCTCGCGCACCTTGGCCTCGTCGAGGCCGCGGCCGGCGGCGACGGCAGCCACGAAGCGGTCGTACATCTCCAGGATGCGTTCGCGGGCCAGGCCCGACTCCTGCGGCGAGAGGGGGCGGGCCGGCACGTCGAAGCCGATCGGGTAGCGCACGGCGCGGTTCATGTCGGCGTGGCGGCCGCGGGCGACGCCGTCGGCGGCGACGCCGACCTTCTCGTGCATCTCTTCGTCCCACAGCCAGCCGGCGATCACGCCGATCGAACCGGTGATCGTCACGGGGGTGGTCAGGATCTCGGTGCCGTTCATGCTGATCCAGTAGCCGCCCGAGGCGGCGACGTCGCCCTGGCTGACCACGACCGGCTTGCCGGCCTCGCGCAGGGCGCTGATGGCGCCGGCCACCAGGTCGCTGGGCAGGGGGTCGCCGCCCGGGGAGTCGGCGCGCAGCACCACGGCCTTGACGTCGGGGTCGCCGATCAGGGCGTGCAGGGCCGCGGCGGTGCTGCGGCCCTTGATGCCGGTGTCCATGGCGCACTCGCCGACCGCGAAGACCACGGCCACGGCCGGCCGGCGGCCCCAGCGGTCGTCGGGGTGGTCGCGCAGCACCTGCGGGTCGACGCCGGCCAGGACCGCGCCGCGGTCCTGCTGCAGCCGCTCGGAGAGGTCGTGCCAGCGGGCGGTGCTGTCGGCCAAGCCCAGGGCCACGGCGCGCTGCGCCGACAGCATCACCTCGCCGTCGACGATCGAATCGAAGGCGGCGGGCGTGAGTCCGCGGCCCTCGACCGTGGCCGAGCGCACGCACTCGTAGATGACGTCGGCGATGCGGCCGCGCTGGTCGCGGTCGGCCGGCGACATGTCGGTGCGCGAGAGGACCTCCACGGCGGTCTTGTGGTCGAAGTACTGCAGGGCCTCGAAGCCCAGACCCACCTTGTCCAGCAGGCCGCGCAGGTAGGTGCGGCTCAGTTCGATGCCGGGCAACTCGAGCCCGCCCTCGGGGTCGATGGTCAGGCGGTCGGCCGCCGCGGCGACGGGGTAGAGCAGCATGCCGGCGCGGTCGATGTGCACATCGACGGTCTTGCCGCGCGCCCGCAAGTCGGCGAGGCGCTCGCGCAGTTCCCAGAGCAGCGACGGGCGGCCGCGCAGGCCGGCCAGGTTCACCGCGACGCCGTCGAGCCGCGGGTCGTCCCGCACGGCGTCCAGCATGCGTTGCAGGTCGAGCCAGGCGATGCGGGTGTCGTCGAACAGGCGCGGCTTCTGGTAGGTCAGCACCTTGTTCTCGAGGTTCAGGACCGCGATGCGCGGCGGCGCGGCGCGCATCGGGATGATCGGCATCAGGTCCCGCGACAGCGGCGCGCGGGGCGGGTCGGACTCCACGAGCCAGGTCGTGCCCGTGCGCTCGCCGTCGGCGTCGAAGGAGGGCAGGACGCCCAGGCCCAGGCCGTTCATCGTCACGCCCAGGCTCCAGGTCGTGTTCCAGTCGCCGTCGCGTTCGCGGGCGCGCAGGCCCAGGCGCAGGCCCGGCACCGGTTGCACGGCCAGGCCCAGGCCGGCGGCGCCGTCGTTCCAGCGCTGGTCCCCGGTCAGCGCGTAGTCGGCGAAGAGGGTCAGCAGGGGCGAACCCAGCGGGCGCAGCGAGAGGTCGGCCAGGGCGGCGCGGCCGTCGGATTCGAGGGATTCGATGCCGGTCAGGCCCAGCGCGAAGCCGCGGCCGGGGCGCAGGATGTGGCCGAAGACCAGAGCCTTCTCGCGGCGCAGCACGTCGTCGCCGCTGCTCCAGCGGTAGGCCAGCGCGGTGTGGTGGCGCCCGTCGCCGCCGGCGAGGCCGAGCTGCCAGTCCGTGGCGCTGAGATCGCGGCCGGGGGACCAGGTCCAGCTGCGGTTTTGCGCGGCGAGGCCCAGGCTGCGGCCCCAGCTGAAGCCCCAGTCGTCGAAGCGGTCGCCGCGGCCGATGGGGTCGGTCCACCAGAAGGCGGCCGAGGCGCGATCCGCCGCCGCCCACGCGGCCGGGTTGGCGAAGGCGCCGGCGGCGCCGCCGGAGGCCGAGGGCGGCAGGGCGAGGTAAGGGAAGCTGCCGTCGAGTTCCACGGGCGGCGGGTCGGCGACGGCGGGTGCGGCCGCCAGCAGCGACATGGCGCACAACAGGCACAGGACAGCCGGGACGTTACGGATGCGCACGGGAATCTCCTGGTTGCGGATGGTCCGGGGACGGGGCGACGTTGCCGAGCGGAGCATATCAACCCATCATGTACGGGGCCAGCGACAAAGGAGTTCCTTCCCGATGACGTCTTTCTACACCGCCTTCGCCGACCACTACGAGAAGGTCTTCCCGGTGCGCGAGCCGGCCGTGGCCTTCCTGCTGGACGCCGTGCCGCCCGGGGCGCGCGTGCTGGACCTGGGCTGCGGGCCGGGGCACCACTGCGGTCGCTTGGCCGCC
Source organism: Gemmatimonas sp. (assembly GCA_013824755.1). Classification (GTDB taxonomy): domain Bacteria; phylum Krumholzibacteriota; class Krumholzibacteriia; order LZORAL124-64-63; family LZORAL124-64-63; genus PNOJ01. The sequence continues at coordinate 3,779 of PNOJ01000098.1, read as the reverse complement.
GCCGACCGCCAACCCGAGGGCCTGGACCTGGACGAGGGGATGATCCGCGCCGCCCGCGGCCGCTACCCCGGCATCCCCTTCCACGTCGGCGACCTGGCCGCGCTGTCGGCGCTGAGCGGCGGCTGGGACGCCGCCTACTGCATCGGCAACGTCGCCTCCCACGTCGACGACGCGGGCACGGCCGGCTGGCTGGCCGACCTCGCCGCGCGGTTGCCCGCGGGCGGGGCGCTGGTCGTGCAGACCGTCGACTGGGACGCGCTGGCCGGCGCGTCGTCCCACCGCTTCGCCGACCTCGAGCTGGGCGGCGGCGTCGTCTTCGAGCGGGAGTACCGCGACCTCGGGCCCGTGCGGACACGCTTCCTGACGCGGCTGGTGATGCAGGGGCGCACGCTCTTCGCCGGCGAGGTGACGCTCTTCCCGCGCAGCGCGACGGCCTGGCGGGACCTCTTCGCGCGGGCGGGCTTCGACGCGACCGGGCACTTCGCCGACTTCGCCCGCGCGCCGTATGCGATCGGCGCCGGCGGCAGCGTCTGGCTGGCTCACCGCCGCTGAGCCGGCTCCTCCTTCAGGGGCTGCGCCGCCAGCCAATCCTCCCCGAAGATCGTGCGCTTGCGGGCCTCGAAGTTGCCGGCCCGCCAGCCGTGGTTCAGCGCCGCGCCCCACCGCTGCCAGTCCGCGAAACCGCCCTGCTGCAGCAGCGCCGAGGCGCGCAGCAGGGAGGCGCGCGAGGTGTCGGCCGGCAGGGTCCACCAGGAGAGGCGCGGGTCGGTGAGCAGCGGCGGCGGCGGCATGACGGGCGGCGGGGCGAGCAGGGCGTCGTCCGGGACGATCACCAGGTTGTCCCAGAAGTTCGGCGCCTCGGCGGGGCGCGGGGCCGGCGTCGCGGGCGGCGGCGGCGCCGGGGCGGCGGTCTCGTCCGGCACGACCTCCAGCGGGGGCAGCACGGCCAGGAACGAGATCGGCCGTCGTGGGGGAGGCGGCGCGTGCAGGCGACCGCGGGGGTAGAGGTCGGCGGCGAACTGGCCGCCGAACCAGAGCAGCACGAGCGCGGCGAGACCGCTCAGCGGCCAGCGGCGACGGTCCCCGCGCAAGCGCTCGTGCAGCCAGGGCATCGGCTCCGCGCCTCCCGTCACGCGGCGGCGGCGACCCCGGGGAGGGACGCCGCCGCGCTGCTCGGCCGTCGCCGGGTGGGCGCTCCCGGCTGCCGGGAGCGCGCGCCGTCACTTCTGCTGGGCCATCTTCTCGCGCAGCTCGTCGATCATCTCGCGCAGTTCGGCGATGTCGGCGTGCAGGTTCTTGACCTCGTCCGACTCCGTGGTCAGCTCGCGGTGCAGGCGCATGACCTCGTCGTGCTCGGTGCCGCCGGAGTGGTACTTGTGCAGCTGCATCGCGTGGGGCGTCTTGCCCAGGGCGCGGACCATCGCGTGACCGCCCTCGCGCTCGGCCAGCTCGGCCTTGAGCGTCATCTCCTTGCCCTTGCGCAGGACCTTGGCCTCGATGGTGTCGCCCTTCTCCTTGCCGCGCACCGTCGTGATGACATCGTCGGGGTCGGCGACCGGCTCGCCGTTCAGGGCGAGGATGACGTCGCCGGCCTGGAAGCCGGCCTTCTGCGCCGGCGAGTCCTCGACCACGGACTCGACCAGGGCGCCGCCGTCCTTGGCGCCGAAGTAGGCGCCCAGCTGCTCGCCCAGCTCGCGCACCTGCACGCCCAGCCAGGCCCCGCCGGCGGCCATGGTCCAGGTCGCGTCGCCGTCGCCGCTCTTGAAGAAATCGTACTCGACGTTGCCGTGCGCGCCATCATCGTCGTCCATGACGACGATCCGGTGGCCGTCGAGCTTCATGGCCTCGTCGTCGCCGAGCTCGCGGTCCTCGACCAGGACCTCCTTGCCGTCCTCGATCTTCCAGACCTTCAGGTGGGTCTTGCCGTCTTCCTTCTTCACCTCGACCTTCATGTTGTCGTCGCCGCCGGCGGCGGCGTCGTCCGTCAGGACGATGGTGCGGACCTTGACGGGCTTGCCGTCGTCGGCCAGGGCGACCGAGGCCGAGAGGGTGAGCGCCAGGGCCACCAGGGCCAGGCTCGCGAGCCACGGTTTCGTGGTCAGGGGGCGGATCATGACGGGACTCCTTGTCAGGGGTGGGGCCCGGCGCGGCCGGGCCCGGAATCGGGGATTCCAGGCGGCTCCAACAACCGGGGCGGGGGCGCGGTTCCCGGCCGGGATCAGGGTTCCGCGCCGGGCAGGTCGGCGCGGAAGGCCGTGCCGTAGATGTCCCAGACCGACACGAACAGGCCGGCCACGATCGGCCCGACGATGAAGCCCGGGGCCCCGAACAGCAGCAGGCCGCCGACGGTCCCGAAGAAGATCAGCAGCTCGTGCATCTTGGTGTCGCGGCCGACCAGGCGCGGGCGCAGCAGGTTGTCGATGCTGCCGACCACCAGGCCGCAGAACGCCGCCAACAGCAACCCGCGGACCGTCTCGCCGGTCGCCAGCAGGACCAGCGCGGCCGGCACCCAGATCAGGCCCGTGCCCACGCCCGGGATCACCGACATCACGATCATGACCGTGCCCCAGAAGACGGCGCCGTCGATGCCCGCGACGGCGAAGGCCAGGCCGGCCAGGACGCCCTGCGCGACCCCGATCAGCAGCGTGCCCTTGAGCGTGGCGCGGGTGACCGAGGTGAAGCGCTCCAGCAGCCGGCGTTCGTCCTCCTCGCGCAGCGGCATGTACCACAGGACGCGGCGCAGCAGCGCGCCGCCGTCCATCAGGAAAAAGAACATGCAGTACAGCATGACGAAGAACTGGAACAGGACGCGGAAGGTGCCGCGCGTCATCGCGCTCACGCTCTGGAACAGCAGCGCGCCGGCCGAGCCAGCCGTCTCGCCGGCCTTGGTCAGCAGTTGCTCGCGGTAGGGCGCGAGCTGTTCCTGGAAGGGCAGCGAGGCGAGCAGGCGGTCCAGGGCGCCGGGCTCGGCCAGCCGCTGCTGGACCCAGGGGATGGCCGTCTCGCTCACCCGCAGGGCCTGCGCGGCCACCACCCCCAGCACCGCGCCCAGGGGCAGCACGATCAGCAGCACCAGCAGCGTCAGGGTCACGACCGAGGCCAGCGCCTTGTGTCCGCGCAGGCGCCGCAGCAGTCGCCGGTAGACGGGGTGGGCCAGGCCCGCGAAGATCGCCGCCAGCAGGATGGACATCAGGAAGGACTTCAGCATGCGCCCGAACAGCGCGGTGACGGCGATCACCAGCAGCAGCAGGAAGATCTTCTGGAAGCGGTCGCGGTCCATGGTTCCCATCTCAGTTCAGCGGCTTGCTGACGGTGAAGGCGCCGCGCAGGTCGCCGACGGCGAAGCCGGTCGCGGCGTCGTCCGGGTACAGCTTCTTCACGGCCGCGGCCACGTCGGTCGCCAGCTCGGTGCCGTGGCACTGCAGGCACATCGGCGCGGTGCCGATGGCCTTCATGTAGCGGAAGGTGCGGTGGCCCGCGGCGTCGTCGACGACTTCCCAGACCTCCATCGCGCCGAGGTCCTCGCCGGCCGCCTTGCGCGTCGCGAACTCCGCGAGGCGCGCCTGCTCCCACTCGTCCGGCGCGTTGCCGGGGTTGCGCACGTGCAGGCTGGTCCGCCCGATGATCACGCCCTCCTCGGTGCTGATCGTCTTGGTCAGGGGCAGGGCTTCGACGTTGCAGACCTCCAGGGCGCCGATGGCGCCGTTGGCCGCGATGGCCTCCTGCAGGGCGCCGCGCAGGGTCTGGCCCAGCCGGTCGACGGCCGTGCGGCAGGCGGT
>PNOJ01000097.1 GCA_013824755.1 Gemmatimonas sp. | reverse complement strand
CGAGACCGCGTTGGAGATCGAGCAGACACTGGGTGACAAATAGCCCATTAGTGTGATATGAATTCACCGTTCAAGGCACGGCCGGGCGTGGGCGGCGGTTCTCCACGGCGGAAAGGCACGGCATGGCCAGGAACTGCTGGGAAGTGATGGGCTGCGGCCGGGAGCAGGGAGGCGTCCAGGAGCTGTCCCTCGGCGTCTGCCCGGCGAACGTCGATCTTTCGAGCCACGGCATCAACCGGGGTCTGAACGCCGGGCGGTACTGCTGGCGAGTCGCGGGGACGTACTGCCGCGGGAAGCGGCAGGGATCCTTCGCGCAGAAGGCCGAAGACTGCGGCAAGTGCCGCTTCTTCCTGCTGGTCAAGGGCGAGGAGGCCGAAACGCTCGTCCTCTAGCCCGGACCCCTATTCATCGACTTCGATCTCGAACACCGACGGCCAGTTCTTCCCGGTCACGAAGATCCGCCCCCCCTCGCCGTCGACGGCGATCCCGTTGAGCACGTCCGCCGCCAACTCCTGCTCGCGCGTCAGCAGCCCGGTCAGGTCGAGCCAGTCGACGACGGCGCCGGTCGTCGGGTCGATCCTCGCGATGAAATCGGTGAGCCAGACGTTGGCCCACACCAGCCCGCCGGCGCACTCCAGCTCGTTCAGCCGTTCCAGCTCGGCGCCGCCGGTGGTGACGGTCACGCGCCCGGTCTCGGCGAAGGTGTCGGGATCGCGGAAGACCAGCGCCGAGGAGCCGTCGCTCATGACCAGCCGCGCGCCGTCCCAGGCCAGGCCCCAGCCCTCGCCGGTGTAGGGGAAGGTGTCCAGGGGGGCGAAGGTCGTCAGGTCGCGCACGTAGGCGCGCCGGTTCTGCCAGGTCAGCTGCAGGACGCGGTCGCGCACGACCGCCACGCCCTCGCCGAACTCGTTGACCGCCAGCGCGACCGCCTGCAGCACCTCGCCGGTCGCCGGCTCCACGCGCCGCAACTCCGACTCGCCGTAGTGCCCCGTGCCCTCGATCAGCGCGCCGCGGTCCCAGGCCAGCCCCTGGGTGAAAGCGCCGGGATCGTGGGGGTGGGTCGCCAGGACGCGCACGCCGCGGGCCGGCTCGGCCGTGACGTAGGCGCGCAGCGGGATCGTGCGCGCGCCGCCGGCGGCGGGCGTGATGACCAGGCTGCAATAGTGGGTGCCGTGCGCGAGGCCCGTGCGGTCGGCGGTCACCCACACGGTGTCGGTCCCGGTCGTGACGGCGCCCGCCGTCGGCGCGGCCGCGGCCCACGAACCGCCCGTGGTCACCGCCGCCGTCCAGCCCAGCGATCCGCCGCCGCCGTTGCGCACCAGGACGGCCAGCCGTTCGCCGATCAGGCCGAAGCTGGGCTGCGGCGTCTCGACGACCAGCGACGGCGGCCCCTGCACGCGCAGGACGGCGCGCACGGTGTCCAGGCCGCCGTTCGAAGCGAACAGGATGCCGGCGCGGTGCGTGCCCGCGGCCAGTCCCGCGCGCTCGGCGCGCACGCCGGCGGCCGCCGACGCCCCCGGCGCGACCTGGCCCGCGCCCGGCGTCACCTCCAGCCAGTCCGCGGCGTCCAGCGCAGTCCACAACAGGGGGATCGCGCCGAGGTTGGCCACGGTGATCGTCAGCGAATCGAGGTCGGTCCCGAAGTCGAGGGTGTCGGGGCTCGCGGCGATCGACGCGGCAGGGTTGGTCACCACCAGCGCCAGCGTGCCCGCGGTCGCGTTGCGCCCGTCGTCGATGCGCACCGTCGCCGTGCAGGGTCCGGCCTGTGCGGGCGCGACCCAGGCGACGGCGGCCGCTTCGGCGCCGTCGGGGAAGCTGCCACGGGTCGAGGTCCAGGCGTAGGTCAGCGGTCGGCCTTCGGGGTCGCTCGCCTGCACCGAGAGGGTCAGCGTGTCGCCGGGCCCGGCCGTCGCCGACGGCTCGGCCGCCAGCGCCGCGATCACCGGCGGCTGGTTCGCGGGGTCGGAGTCCAGGATGCAGCCGGCGGCGGCCAGCGCCGCGGCGCACAGGCAGATGACCAGGGGACGGGCGCGCATGTGACTCCTCATGGTTGCCCTCATTGTAGGCGGGATCGGCGGCGCGAACAACCGCCTGGCCCGATGTCGTTCCGGGTGGTATCATGGCCCCGGACAGGAGAAATCATGCCTTCGACCCGCCACATCCCCCTGCCGACCCTCTACCGGGAGACCGACGCCTTCGCCGGTCTCGTGATGCCGGGCTCTGCCTGAGCCAAGCCGCAGCCGTCCCGCATCACGCCACGCCGCCGGCGTCCCGCCGACGGTCCGGACCCGTTGCCAGGAGGATGTCGTGAACGACCGCAAGGACCTGATCCGCGCCTACAAGGAGACCGTGCAGCCCGCCGGCATCTACGTCGTGCGCAACACCGTCGAGGGCAAGCTGCTGCTCGGCGCCAGCCGCAACCTGCCGGCCGGCCTCAACAGCCAGCGCGCCCAGCTGCGCTTCGGCGGCCACCGCAACCGCGCTCTGCAGGCCGACTGGAACCGCCTCGGCGAGGACGCCTTCATCATCGAGGTCCACGAGGAACTGAAGCCGGCCGAGGGCACCCGCGAAGTCCGCCAGGAGGATCTCGAAGCCTTGCTGGCCCTCGTCATCGCCGAATTGCAGCCATGGGGAAAGGACGGCTACCATACCCCGCCCCACGGCGATCCCTGAGTCGGGACCAAGTCGAACAGCACCAAGGCGTTGTCCAGGGACAATCTTCGAGTTAAAACCGACAGCATACAGGAGCAAGCGACTATAGATTTGCATTATCATTTATTATCTTGATCTAATAGATTCATTGTGATATAATCACAACCTCTTGAAAACATACGACTTAAGTATGTGTTGCTCGGCATCATCACGTCGGGTGGGAGCTTCCCGGACACCGAACCGCAACGTTGGAGTTCTTCATGCGCACCATGATCTGGATCCCGGTCGTCGTCGTCTCGCTGGTGCTTATCACGTCACCGGCCCGTGCCTTCCACGACGGCGGTGTCGCCTACTGCGCCGGCTGCCACACGATGCACGTCAGCCAGAACGGCGGCCCCGGCTACCACTGGACCCCGGGAGGGAATCCGGACCTGCTGATGTACGGGAACGCCACCGACACCTGCGTCCGCTGCCACTATTTCCGCGGCCAGATGTCGAACGGGTTGGGCCGTGGGCCGGGTGGGGATTTCTACTGGTTGACGAAGACATTCACCTGGAGCACGCCGGAGGGCGCGACGGCCAGCAGTCCCGGCCACACCCACGGGCACAACGTGGTCTGCAACGTGTTCAACGTCCCCGCCGATCCGCTGCTCCAGCACGCGCCCGGCGGCGACTTCCTCAGCAGCGAACTCGGTTGCACCAGCTGCCACGACCCCCACGGCAACCAGAACTTCCGCATGCTCTACGACTCGCAGATCGGGCCCCGGTACGTCGGCGACACGCGCTTCGCGTTCACGGCCGACGCGCCGCTGGCCCGCGGCAACGCCGGCACGACGCTGGTCGGCGGCGGCGCCGACGAGACCGACGCCCGCCACACCGTCTACAAGAGCGGTTTCGGGGAGTGGTGCGCCAACTGCCACGCGGCGATGTTCGACGGCGCCGGCGTGTCGCACGCGCACCCGGCCGACGTCGCGCTCGGGACGACGATCGCCGACCATTACAACGGGTACCTGAGCACCGACCAGCCGGGAGGCGGCGACCCGACGATATCGTACAGGGGTCTGGTGCCGTTCGAAGCGGTCGATGTCGACTTGTCCGCGGTCGACCCCGCCAACGCGACGGCCGGTCCCGGTCCGGGCGACCGTGTGACGTGTTTGACCTGCCACCGCGCGCACGCCACGCCGTTCGCCGACGCCGGGCGCTGGGACTTCGCCGCCACCTTCCTGGAAGCGGACTCCCACCCCCGCAGCGGCGACGGCGGCGCCTCGCCGCAGGACATCGCCAACCGCTACTACGGGTATGTCTTCTCGCCCAACCAGCGCTCGCTGTGCAACAAGTGCCACGTCAAGGATTTCGGGGACGCGCCGCGCGATCGCTGAAACGGCCGCGGGCGACAGGGGAGCCGATCCGGCCCCCTGCCGCCCGCGCACGGCACGCCTGGTGCTCGAGGTTCCCTATTTCATGCCGAGGTGGAGCGCCAGGAACGCCCACTCGTCCGCCACTTCCTCGATGATCTTCGCCGTCGGCTTCCCGCCCCCGTGCCCCGCCTTGGTCTCGATGCGGATCAGCACCGGGTTGTCGCAGCCCTGCGCCTCCTGGATGCGCGCGGCGTACTTGAAGCTGTGGCCCGGCACCACGCGGTCGTCGTGGTCGGCGGTCGTGACCAGCGTGGCGGGGTAGCAGGTTCCGTCCTTCAGGTTGTGGTACGGCGAGTAGGCGCGCAGTACGGGGAACATCTCGGGGTCCTCGCTGCTGCCGTAGTCGCTGGTCCAGGCCCAGCCGATGGTGAACTTGTGGAAGCGCAGCATGTCCATGACCCCGACCGCGGGCAGCGCCGCCGCGAACAGCTCGGGCCGCTGGTTGATCACCGCGCCGACCAGCGTGCCGCCGTTGCTGCCGCCCTGGCAGGCCAGGTGGGCGGGGGAGGTGTACTTCTTCGCGATCAGCCATTCGGCCGCCGCGATGAAGTCGTCGAAGACGTTCTGCTTGTTCTTGAGCATGCCGCCCTGGTGCCACTCTTCGCCGTACTCGCCGCCGCCGCGCAGGTTGGCCATCGCGAAGACGCCGCCCATCTCCACCCACTGCAGGCGCGAGATCGAGAAGTAGGGGGTCATCGAGGCGTTGAAGCCGCCGTAGCCGTACAGCAGCGTCGGGTTCTTGCCGTCGAGCTCGATGTCCTTGCGGTGGACCAGGAACATCGGGACCTTCGTGCCGTCCTTGCTGGCGTAGAAGACCTGCTCGGTGGCGTAGTCGCTCAGGTCCACGTCGATCTCCGGCTCGCGGAACACGGTGCTGGCGCCGGTCTCGAAGTCGTACTTGAAGATGGTCGGCGGGTAGAGGAACGACGTGAAGGTGTAGAAGCTCTCGGTGTCCGCGCGGTGGCCGCCGAAGCCGCCGACGCTGCCGAGGCCGGGCAGCGGCACCTCGCCCAGCGGGCTGCCGTGGTGGTCGAAGCGGTAGACGACGCTGTGGGCGTCCTTCATGTACTCGGCGACGAACTCGTCGCGGTTGATCATGCCCACGCCCTGCAGCGTGATGTCCTTCTGGGGGATCAGCTCGAACCAGGCATCCTTGGCCGGGTTGGCGGTGTCGACCGCGACCAGGCGCTTGCGCGGGGCGTCCAGGTCGGTGGTCAGGTAGAACACGCCGCCGTCGTGCTCGACGAAGCCGTACTCGGCCTCGAACTCGCCGAGCAGCTCCACGATCGTCGACGACGGGTCGCGCAGGTCCTTGTAGAAGAGCAGGTTCTGCGGCGAGGTGCCCTTCCAGATCGAGATGATCAGGTAGTCGCCGCTCTCGGTCACGTCGCCGCCGATGCCCCAGTCCTGGTGGTCGGGGCGCTCGTAGACCAGCACGTCCTGCGACTGCGGCGTGCCCACCTTGTGGTAGAAGAGCTTCTGGAAGAAGTTGGTGCCGGTGAGGTCCTCGCCCGCGGCGGGGGCGTCGTAGCGGCTGTAGTAGAAGCCCTCGCCCTTCTCGTCCCAGCTCGCGCCGGAGAACTTGCTCCACTCGACCTTGTCGGCGAGGTCCTTCCCGGTGTCGATGTCGCGCACGTACCAGGTCTGCCAGTCCGAACCGCTGACGCTGGTGGCCCAGGCCATCTTCTTGCCGTCGCGGGCGATGCTCATCCCGGCCAGCGCGACGGTGCCGTCCTCGCTCAGCGTGTTCGGGTCCAGCAGCACGCGCGGCTCGGCGTCGAGGCTCTCCTGGACGTAGTAGACGGACTGGTTCTGCAGGCCGGTGTTCTTGGAGAAGAAGTAGCGGCCGCCCTCCTTGAACGGGGCGCCGTACTTCGGGTAGTCCCAGAGCTCGGTCAGCCGCTGCTTGATCCGCTCGCGGGCCGGCAGCTTGGCCAGGTAGCCGTACGTCAGCTCGTTCTGGGCCGCGATCCAGGCGCGGGCCTGCTCGCTGTCCACGTCCTCGAGCCAGCGGTAGGGGTCGGCGACCTGCGTGCCGTGGTAGTCGTCGACGACGTCGACCTTGGCGGCGGCGGGATAAGCGAGGGGCATCTGGCTCTCCTGTCCGGAGTCGCGACAGCCGCCGAGCGCGAACAGCGCCAGGACGGCCAAGATGGACGCACGTTTCATGGGGCGGACCTCTCGTTTCGGGTGGGGAGGGGCGGAGCCGGTCCATGATAGGACCCGGCGGTCGGCGTGTCACGCCTCAACGGGCTTTCCAGACGCGCCGACCGCTGCTACCATACGGCCATGCCGGACCATGAGTTGCGCATCCTCCACGAAGACAACCACCTGCTGGTGGTGGTCAAGCCCGCCGGCCTGCTCGCCCAGGGCGACAGCAGCGGCGACGTCACGCTGCTCGACCTCTGCAAGGCCGACCTGAAGGCCCGCTTCGGGAAGCCGGGCAACGTCTACCTGGGACTGGTGCACCGCCTGGACCGGCCGGTCTCCGGCGTGATGGTCCTGGCCCGCACCTCGAAGGCCGCCTCGCGGCTCAGCGAGCAGTTCCGCGACGGGCGCGTGCGCAAGATCTACCGGGTCGTCGTCGAAGGCGCGCCGCCGGCGGACGAGGGCGAACTGGTCGGCCACCTGGCCGCCGAGGGGGACGCCGACGGCCGCACCCGCTGGTCCGCGACGCCCTTCCCCGGTTCGCGCGAGGCGAGCCTGCTGTACCGGTCGCTCGGCGTCGCGGCCGGCCGCTCGCTGCTCGAAGTCCGGCCGCAGACCGGCCGGCGCCACCAGATCCGCGTCCAGCTCGCGACCGCCGGCTGCCCCGTCGTCGGCGACGTGAAGTACGGCGCCCCGATCCCGCTGCCCGACCGTTCCGTCGCCCTGCACGCCTGGCGCCTGGAACTGGCGCACCCCGTCGGCGACCGACCGCTGGTCTTCACCGCCACCGTCCCCGACCGCGCGCCCTGGTCCCTGTTCGGCGGGAACCCCGCGTGATCGCGGTCGACGTCACCGTGGTCGGCGGCGGCATCGTCGGCTGCGCCGTGGCCGACGCCGCGGCCCGACCCGGCCGGTCGGTCGTGCTGCTGGAGAAGGAGGCGCGTCCGGGCGCCGGCACGACCTCGCGCAACAGCGAGGTGGGTCACGGCGGCATGTACTACCCGACGGGCTCCCTGAAGGCCCGCTGCTGCGTGCGCGGGCGGCGGCTGCTGCGCGAGTTCTGCCTCGGGGCGGGCGTCGGTTGGCGCGACGCCGGCAAGCTGATCGTGGCTTGCGATGAGAGCGAAGCGCCCGGCCTGGAGCGACTGCACGCCCTGGGCGTCGCCAACGGCGTCGAGGACCTCGCCCTGCTCGGCCGCGACGAGCTGCACCGGCTCGAGCCGCAGGTCGCGGCCGTGGCGGCCCTGCACTCGCCGCGCACCGGGATCCTGGACGCCGAGGGCGCGGCCCGCGCGCTGGCGGCGCGCGCCGCCGCCCGCGGCGCCGAGGTGATGACCGGCGCCGAGGTCACGGGCCTCGCACGGCGCGGCGGCGTCTGGGAGGTCGCGGTCCGGCGCGGCGCCGAGACCTGGACCCACGCGAGCCGCCAGGTCGTCAACTGCGCGGGCCTGCACGCCGACGAGGTCGCGGCCATGGCCGGGGTGGACGTCGACGGCCTCGGCCTGCGCCAGCGCTGGGTCAAGGGCAACTACTTCGCGGTGGACCCCCGGCACGCCGGCCGCGTGTCGCGCCTGGTCTACCCGGTGCCGCCGCGCGACCGCGACACCCTGGGCGTGCACGTCTGCCTGGACCTGGCCGGCCAGCTGCGCCTAGGCCCCGACTTCGAGGCCGTCCCGCGCCGCGAGGACTACGGCGTGGACCCCGCCCGCGCCGGCGCGTTCTTCGCGGGCGCCGCGCGCTTCCTGCCCTGGCTCGCGCCGCAGGACCTGCAGCCGGCGCTCAGCGGCCTGCGCCCCAAGCTCGACACCGACGCCCCCTTCGCCGACTTCCAGGTCCGACGCGAGACGGGCGACCTCGAGGGCCTGATCGACCTGATCGGGATCGACTCGCCGGGCCTGACCTCCGCGCCGGCGCTGGCGGAGATCGTCGTCGCCCTGCTCGACGGCCGCGAACCTTGGACGGCGCCGTGACCGCCGCGGCCGTAGCGACCCTGCTGCTGCTGCTGGCCGCCCTCGCCGCGGGCCGCGCCCTGCGCGCCGCCGGGCAGTGGCGCGCGGCGCCGCGCGGCCGCGCCCCCTTCGCCCATACCGCCGCGCACTACCGGCGCTGCTACGACCGCCGCGGGTTCCTGATCCTCGGCGGCGTGGCGCTGGCCGCCTTCGTCATGGCGCACACCGGGATCGACGAGGCCATCGACCGCGCCCACGAGCGCCGCGTCCGCGGCCCGCGCAGCGACGCGGCCGTCGGCATCCTGCGCGGGTTCGGGCGGCGGCCGTGGTTCCTGGTCTGGGGCGCCTTCGCGCTGCTGGACGGGCTGGTCACCACGACGCCCCTGCTGCGCTGGGGCCGCCGCAACTTCGAGGCCATGGTCGTCGGCCTGCCCGCCCTCTGGTCCCTGCAGTTCGCGGGCGGCGCCTCCCGTCCCACCGACCCGCCGGGCGACGCCCGCTGGCGCCCCTTCCGCGACGACAACACAGCGTCGGGCGACACGTTCGTGGCCGCCGTGCCCTGGCTCAACACGGGCCGCACCGTGAACGAACCCTGGCTGCGGCGGCTGGCTTGGCTGCTGAGCTGGGGCCCCGGCTGGGGTCGGCTCAACGATCGCAAGCACTACGCGAGCCAGGTGGTCTTCGGCCACGAGATCGCCGCGCAGGCGGTGCGGTCGGTCGGGGCCCCGGACTCCGGCGACGGTTCCCAGCCGTCGTGCTGAACATTCCCTCTCGTCTTCCGTAGTCCCCGTTTATGGGACGGGATCCCCGCCCGGGGATCCGCTAACACGCCCGCCCGCCGGCCCCGTCCGCCGGCAGTGCGCTGCTCGTTCTCGCCGGAGCATTGCAGGGCACGCAGACAATCCGACGAGGTGAGACATGGCAGCGATCCCCCCGACCGCACCTTCCGCCACGGCCCGCGCGCGCCTCAGCGCGCTGCTCGCGCTCCTGGTCCTCGCCGTCCCCGCCGCTGCCGCGGACTTCGCGCCCGTCTTCAAACCGGCCCTGACGATCGCCCGCGCCGCGGGCGAGATCGACGTCGACGGCCGGCTCGACGATGCGGGCTGGCGCGGCGCCGCCCGCGTCGACCGCTTCGGCGAGCGCCAGCCCGGCGACAACGTCGCGCCCCTGGTGCGGACCGAGGCCCTGCTCGCCTACGACGACGACAATCTCTACGTGGCCTTCGTCTGCGAGGACGACCCGGCCACGCTGCGCGCGACGATGTGCCATCGCGACCAGTACGGGAACGACGACGCGGTAGGGCTCCTGCTGGACACCTTCGGTGAGGCCGCCTGGGCCTACGAGTTCTTCGTGAACCCCTACGGCATCCAGCGCGACCTGATGTGGACCAGCGTCCACGGCGAGGACTCCGGCTTCGACGTCGTCTGGCACTCGGCGGCCCGGATCACCGACACGGGCTACGTCGTCGAGATGGCGATCCCCATGTCCGCCCTACGCTTCCCCGTGGCCGAGATCCAGAGCTGGCGGCTCGATCTCTGGCGG
>PNOJ01000096.1 GCA_013824755.1 Gemmatimonas sp. | reverse complement strand
GCGGCGGCCGGGCCCGCGGTCGGCCGTTTCCGGCTGAAGGGGTTGGGTTGACCATGCACCTGGAATTCCGCACGCCGCGGGGGCGCCGCGAGGTCACGGTCCGCGAGCACGACGGCGCCTGGCTCGTCGCGGTGGACGGCCGCGAGCTGGACGTGTCGGCCGTGCACGTCCGCGACGGTGTCGTCGGCTTCGCGCTGGACGGCGTGACGCACCGGGCGCACGTCGCGGTCCGCGGCGCCGAGCACCACGTGGCTGTCGACGGCCGGTCCTTCGTGCTGGCCCTGGCCGACGAGGACCGCGGCGACCTCGACGAGGATCCCGTCGATGCGGGCCCGCACCTGCGGGCGCAGCTGCCTGGCAAGGTCGTCAAGCTGCTCGTGGCCGAGGGCGAGGTCGTGGCGGCGGGGCGACCGCTGGTCATCCTCGAGGCGATGAAGATGGAGACCGAAGTGACGGCGCCCTGCGCCGGGCGCGTGGCGCGCATCCACGTCGAGGCCGGCCGCATCCTGGCGATGGGCGACCCCCTGCTGGACCTCGACCCCGACCAGGGCGGCGAAGCCGGGAAGTGAGGCGACGGTGGAACGCTTTCCCGAGGACCTGCGCATCGGCGTCGTGCTGGGCGGCGGCGGCGCCCGCGGCGTGGCCGCCATCGGCATCCTGGAGGTGCTGGTCGGGGCGGGCTTGAAGCCCGCCGCGGTGGCCGGCACCTCGATGGGCGCGCTGATCGGCGCCTTCTGGGCGGCGGGCTTCAGCGTGGCCGAGCTGAAGGCCCTGGCCACGGGCACGCGGTGGCGCGAGGTCGTGGACTTCGCGGGGGCCGGCGGCATCCTGCGCGGCCAGCGCTTCCAGCGCTGGCTGTCGGACCACCTGCCGGCGACGTTCGAGGAACTGTCCTTCCCCCTGGTCTGCACGGCCACCGACATCGACACCGGCGAACTGGTCCGCCTCGAACACGGCGATCTCGTGTCGGCGGTGCGGGCCACGTGCGCCTTCCCGGGCGCCTTCGTGCCGGTGGAGCGCGACGGACGGCACCTGGTCGACGGCGGTCTCAAGAGCACCGTCCCGGTGGGCTGCCTGCCGACCGGTCTGGCGGACTACGTGGTGGCCTGCGACTTCCAGCCGCCGCTGGACCGGCCCGTGGTGCCGAGCCAGACGACCAACACGCTGGACTGGAGCCGGTTCTGGGAGGCGCTCACCTTCCGCCGCCGCTACCTGGCCGCGGACATCCTGCTCAAGGCGGTCGACATCCTGCAGACCGAGGTCTGCCGCAGGCAGCTGGCCGACCAGCCGCCCGACCTGCTGATCGCACCGCCGATGCCCGACGTCAACATCGAGGATTTCCGGCTCCTCCACGAGATCATCGACCAGGGCGCCGCGGCGGCCCGACTCGCCTTGCACGCCGCGCCGGCCCCCGCGCCGCGGAGCGCCTGACATGATCTTCAAGCGGTCGCCGTCGCGCGTGGCGGACCTGATGCTCCTGGCGGTGACCGTCTGCTGGGGCGTGTCGTTCGCCGCGATCAAGACGGCGACGCTCCACGCCTCGCCCGCGTTGTTCGTCGCCGTGCGGTTCACGGCGGCGACGTTGCTGCTGCTGGCCGCCTGGCCCTGGCTGATGCGCGCCGAATCGGCGGCGGTGCGCGGGCGCGGCTACCGGATCCTGGGCGACCCGTCGACCTTGCGCTGGGGACTGCTGATGGGCACCCTCATCGCGGCCGGGTACACGAGCCAGACCATCGGGCTGACCACCACCAGCGCCGACAACAGCGCCTTCCTGACCGCGTTGAGCGTCGTGCTGGTGCCCGTGCTGGTGTTCCTGGTCCACGGCGAGAAGCCCGGCCTGCCGGTCCTGGCCGGCTTGGGGCTCGCGCTGCTGGGCCTGGCGTTGCTCACCCGCCCGGACCTGGGCCACGCCCGGACCGGGGATCTCTGGACGCTGGGCACCGCCGTGGCCTACGCGATCTACCTGGAACGGCTGAGCGCGGCGCTGAAACGCGTGCCCTACCTGCCGCTGCTGTTCTGGACCTTGGCCGTCTGCGCCGCCTGGAACGTGCTGTTGACCTTGACGGTCGAGACCCGGGTCTGGCACTGGCATCCCCACCTGGCGGCGGCCCTGGCGGTCACGACCCTGCTGTCGACGCTCTTGGCCCTTTACCTGCAGAACCGCTACCAGGGCTTGACGACGGCCACCCGTGCGGCGCTGATCTTCTCGGCGGAACCCGTCTTCGCCGCGGCGTTCTCCTGGTTCCTGCTGGGAGAACGCTTGACCGGCTGGAGCCTGCTGGGCGCCGCGTTCATCCTCGGCGCCGTGATGCTCATCGAGCTGAAGGACGCCGCCGCGCCCTCAACCACGGAGATCCGCCCGTGAAGGTCCTGTTCATGTGCACCGCCAATTCCTGCCGCAGCCAGATGGCCGAAGCCTGGGCCCGCCGGCTGTTCCCCGGCGATTGGTCGGTCTCCAGCGCCGGGCTGGTTACCTTCCCCATCACCGATCGCACCAGGGCGGCCATGGCCGAGGTGGGGCTCGACATGGCGGGGCAACGCAGCAAGCCTCTCGACGGTCTCGATCTGGACGATTTCGACCTCGTGGTCACCCTCAGCCGCGAGTCGGGGCAGTTCCTGCCTCGACTCGCGCATCCCGAGCGGCACTGGCGCCGGCCGGTCGTCGACCCGATGGGATTGCGGGGCGGCGATGACGAGCTGCGGGCCGCCTTCGCCGAGGCCCGCGACCGGATCCGGGAGATCGTCCTGGAGGCGCGCGCGTCGTTGGGCGGCTCCTGACCGCGCGATGACCGCCCGGGTTTTCGCTCCCGGGCGGCTCCGATCACAACCCCCGTCCGAACTTGTGGTTGCGTCATTCGGCAGAGCGCTGTCATTACGGCCCAGCCTTCCCGCAGGGCCGGCCCCGGGCGCGCCTTCATCTTTTTTTCATACGGCGCCGAGGCGACGAGACGGTCCGCCCGACCGGCGGATCGGCGCGAATCCGGCCCTGCCGGCCCAGCCGGAAATGGGGTACGCCAAGCTCGGCTTTGACCCCGGGCCGGCTGGGGAAAAATCCCGTTTGTTGGGCCATGGGTGGTGGCATAAGCTTCGGCCTCCCCCAAGATGTTGGGGGTCCGCCACACGGATGTCCAAGCGCGGAACCGAGCACGGTTAAGGCACTTCCAAGACATCCCGGCATCGCGAACAAGACCAGACCACGTCAGGAACAGCAGGTTGCCCGGTCGCGGCGCCCACGCCTCGGCCCTAGGCCGGAGCCGCCCGTCCCGGACCGGATATCGAGCCAGGATCGACCTCGCCACCCGCAATCGTGCCAAGAGAGGTTCTCCCATGACGGATCGCACGGAGAAGAAACTGGAGGCGGCCGCCGGCGCCGATCACGGGATGGAATCCCGGATCGCCGGACGTGCGGCGCCCGAGCTGGACCTGGAGGACTTGACCTCCGCGCCCGGGGATCTGGTCGCTGCGGTGCGCCCGGTCTTCGAACGCCGGGGCCTCGCCTTCACGCGGCGCCACACCCGGCCCGGGGTCAACCCCCTGGACGAGGTCAAGTGGGAACTGCGGACCGCCTCGCTGCAGGATGCCGGCGGCAAGACGATCTTCGAGCAGAAGGACGTCGAGGTGCCGCGCAACTGGTCGATGATGGCCACCAACGTCGTGGTCCAGAAGTACTTCCGCGGCGGGGTGGGCACGCCGCAGCGCGAGACCTCGGTGCGCCAGCTGGTGTCGCGCGTGGCCGACACCATCGCCGGCTGGGGCCGCGACCAGGGCTGCTTCGCCTCGGTCGAGGACGCCGAGACCTTCCGTGCGGAGCTGAGCTGGCTGCTCGTGCACCAGCACGCCGCCTTCAACTCGCCGGTCTGGTTCAACGTCGGGGTGGAGGAGACGCCGCAATGCTCGGCGTGCTTCATCAACTCGGTGAACGACTCGATGGAGTCGATCCTGGACCTGGCCAAGACCGAGGGCCTGCTGTTCAAGTACGGCAGCGGGACCGGCACCAACCTCTCGCCCCTGCGCTCCAGCAAGGAGAAGCTCAGCACCGGCGGCGAGGCTTCGGGCCCGGTGTCGTTCATGAAGGGCTACGACGCCTTCGCGGGCGTGATCAAGTCCGGCGGCAAGACCCGCCGCGCCGCGAAGATGGTCATGCTCAACGCCGACCACCCCGACATCGTGGACTTCATCAACTGCAAGGTGGACGAGGAGCGCAAGGCCTGGGCCCTGATCGACGCCGGCTACGACGGTTCGTTCAACGGCGTGGCCTACGGCTCGGTCTTCTTCCAGAACTCCAACAACTCCGTCCGCGCCAGCGACGAGTTCATGCAGGCGATCGTCGACGACCGGACCTGGACCACGACGGCCGTCAAGGACGGCCGGCCCATGCAGACCTACCGCGCCCGCGAGCTGATGCGCATGATCGCCGAAGGCACCCACGTCTGCGGCGACCCGGGCCTGCAGTTCGACACCACGATCAACGACTGGCACACCTGCCCGGCCACCGACCGCATCCACGGCTCGAACCCGTGCTCGGAGTACATGTTCCTGAACGACTCCGCGTGCAACCTGGCATCGCTGAACCTGATGAAGTTCCGCCGCCAGGACGGCGAGTTCGACATCGCAGGCTTCCGTCACGCCGTGGACACGCTGCTGACCGCCATGGAGATCCTCGTCGACGGCAGCAGTTACCCCCGCGCGAGCATCGCCGAGAACTCCCGCCGCTTCCGCCCCCTCGGGCTGGGCTTCGCCAACCTCGGCGCGCTGCTGATGTCGCGCAGCCTGCCCTACGACAGCGACGAGGGCCGCGACTACGCCGCCGCGCTGACCTCGCTGATGTGCGGCCAGGCCTACCTCACGTCGGCCCGCATGGCCGAGCGCTTCGGCGCCTTCGAGGGCTACGCCGCCAACCGCGAACCGATGCTGCGCGTGATCCAGAAGCACCGCTCCCACATCAACGGCATCAACGCCCACCGCGTGCCCGAAGACCTGCTGGCCGCCGTGCGCGAGGTCTGGAGCGAGGCCTACACCGTCGGCTACGACTACGGCTACCGCAACGCCCAGGTCACGGTCCTGGCGCCGACCGGCACCATCGGCTTCATGCTGGACTGCGACACCACCGGCGTCGAGCCGGACATCGCCCTGATCAAGTACAAGAAGCTCGTGGGCGGCGGCGTCCTGAAGATCGTCAACAACACCGTGCCCGAGGCGCTCGAGCGCCTGGGCTACAGCGACGACGAGCGCCGCGCGATCCTGGCCCACCTCGAGGAGCAGGAGACGATCGAGGGGGCGCCCGCCTTGAAGGACGAGCACCTGGCCGTCTTCGACTGTGCCTTCCGACCCACCCAGGGCAAGCGCTCGATCCACTACAAGGGCCACATCCGGATGATGGCCGCCGTGCAGCCCTTCCTGTCCGGCGCGATCAGCAAGACGGTCAACATGCCGCAGTCCGCGACGGTCGAAGAGATCGCCGAGGCCTACCTCGAGGCCTGGAAGCTGGGCCTCAAGGCCGTCGCCATCTACCGCGACGGCTCGAAGCGGACCCAGCCCCTGAACACCGGCGACAAGAAGCCGGAGAGCCAGGTGGCGGCGGCCCGGGTCCCCACGCCCGAGGAGACCCGCCAGGCGCCGCCCGCGCCGCACCGCATCCGGCTGCCGGACGAGCGGACGGCCGTCACCCACAAGTTCAGCATCGGCGGCCACGAGGGGTACATCACGGTGGGGCTCTACCCCAACGGGCAGCCCGGCGAGATGTTCATCGCGATGGCCAAGGAGGGCTCGGTCGTCTCCGGGCTCATGGATTCCTTCGCGACCGCCTGCTCCATCATGCTGCAGTACGGCGTGCCGCTGGACGTGCTGATCACCAAGTTCAGCCATTCGCGCTTCGAACCGAGCGGCTTCACCACCAATCCCGAGATCCCGATGGCCAAGTCCATCATGGACTACCTGTTCCGCTGGATGGAGCTGAAGTTCGGCAAGAGCCGGCGCCCGGCGACCGAGAACCCGGAGTACGACACGGGCCTCGGACCGGACCCCGCGTACGCCGTCGAGCCCACGATCCGCATCACCATGGAGGAGGGGCAGGGAACCGTCTTCCAGAAGGAGATGGACGCGCCGCCTTGCCCGGAGTGCGGGATGATCATGGTGCGCAACGGGGCCTGCTACAAGTGCTTGAACTGCGCCGCCACGAGCGGCTGTTCGTAGCACACCATCGTCCAGGGGACATGCAGCCGCCCCGTCGGGGGACGCGCGCCGGACACCTCGTGTGTCCGGCGCGCTTGGCTTACGGCTGCCTGCGCCCTCCTGGCGCAGGCAGCCTGCTGACACCCCCGACGGGGCGGCTGCATGTCCCCTGGACGAGATGTCGCTACGCGCAGCCGTAAATGGGTGCGGGGCGGAGGGGGGCGTGGTATCGTGCGGCTTGGGAACCCGGCGCCGAGGGGCGGGGTTGTGACGTGCATCGTCGGTGCTGATCGTCCGACACGGAGGTCGTCCATGCGTTCCGGTTTGAGGATCCTGTCGCTCGCGCTGCTGCTGCTGGCTGTCTCGTCTGTCCTGCCCGCGCCCGCGCGGGCGCAGACGCTCGACTGGAATCGGCTCGACGACCCGATGTACGAGGCGCTGGGGTTGAACCTCGGCTTCGCCAGCGGGTTCGGGCTCGCCTACAAGTTCCCGGTGCGTTGGTGGCTCTACGTCCAGGCCAGCGGCGGCATCTGGAACAACCAGGACGACAAGCGCCACAACCTGGGCCTGGAACTGCAGTACATCCTGCGCCAGAGCGGGCGCGACAAGCTCTACTGCGGGCTCGGCGCCGCCCACTTCTACCACCAGGAGTCCGGCCGCACCCGCGACCACATCAACGTCGGTTTCGGCGTCGGGCTGGAACGGCTCTTCGGCGAGCGCACGGCGGTGCAGGCCGAAGCGACGTTCATCGACCGCGGGAACAAGGACACGCTGATGCTCTTCCCCCAGGTCGGCCTCTACTACTACTTCTGAGCCGGCCCGCATGAGAAAAGACCGGAGCCTGGG
Organism: Gemmatimonas sp.; assembly: GCA_013824755.1. Taxonomy (GTDB): domain Bacteria; phylum Krumholzibacteriota; class Krumholzibacteriia; order LZORAL124-64-63; family LZORAL124-64-63; genus PNOJ01. Next base: position 2,871 of record PNOJ01000096.1, on the reverse strand, counting down.
AGGCTCCGGTCTTCTTTGTGACGGGAGGTGTCGAACCGATGCGTTGTCCAGTCCATCACCCGTGCGGGGGTGGGGGGCGGCCGAAGGGCCTGCGGGGGTTGGAGGGAGATACAGGTCCAGCGACCGCCCCTTGATCCGCACTCTCTTAACGCACGGTCCGTGCCAATCCTGCGACCATCATTCACGTTGTGGAACAACAAGTTAGAACGCCCCGGCTCCGGCGGAAGTCACGAAGTTTCGCGATCGAGGGTGGCGTCGCGAGATTTCGCGCCCCCGTGCTGCCAAGAACAAGGGGCCCCCGTCGGCCGGGGGCCCCTTCGCGACGCGTGTCGCTGCGCTCAGGCGCCGTACTTCTTGATGGCGGCGTCGAGCTTCGGCAGCATCACGAAGATGAAGCCGGCCACGCCCAGGATCGCGACGGCGAGGATGACGAACATCTGGGTGCTGGGCTCGAGCCCGCTGATGAAGCCCGACAGCTTGTTGCCGATCGAGGTCGACAGGAACCAGCCGCCCATCATCAGGCCGACCAGGCGCTTGGGCGACAGCTTGGTGACCAGCGACAGGCCCATCGGCGACAGGCACAGCTCGCCGCACGTGATCACCAGGTAGTAGATCACCATCCAGATCATGCCGGTCTTGGCCGCCCCGTCGTGGCCCAGGCTGGCGCCCAGGGCGATGATCAGCAGCGAGGCGGTGGTGATGAGCATGCCGATGAAGATCTTGCGGGCCGTGGTGACCGCGCGCCCGCGGGTCGCCAGGCGGGTGAAGAAGGCCACGATCACCGGGGTCATCAGCACCACGAACAGCGGGTTGAGCAGGCCGGTCAGCATCTCGGCGTTGATCAGGCGCACGTACTTGCCCGGCGGCAGGGTCGGGGTGCCGGCGTCGGCGCGAGCGAAGACGGCCTCGCGGGTGGCGGGGGAGACCAGCAGCACCGGCACGTCGCGGCCGTCGATGGCCCGGGCCACGACCACCTCGTCCAGGACCACCGCGCCCTCGGCGGCCTTGGCGGTGGTGGTCGGCACGCCGTGGGCGTCGGCGCCGGTGGAGATCTTCACGTCGGAGGCGGCGACGACCTTGCAGGCGAGGAAGCGCTGGTCGACGGGAACGGACTCGGCCTGCAGCACGCGCAGGCCGGCGTCGGCGCCCAGGGTGGTCAAGAAACGGTCGCTGAGGATGCGGGCGCCGAACATGGCCTCGTCCTCGGCGGTCACCGTCAGCAGCGTGCGCTCGTCGGGGCGCGGCAGCTCCGCGCCGGCGTTGCTGAAGTAGGAGGGCATGGCCTTCTGGGCGTAGAACTCGGTGGCCGTGGGGATCCACTCGGCGCGGCGGTCGGTGTTGCGCTCGGCGAACACGGTCATCAGGCCGCCGCTGAGGTGCAGGATCATGAAGAAGGCGCCGCCGGCGACGTAGACCGGGATCAGGGCCGTCAGGCCCGGCTTCTCGGCGGGATTGGCGCGGCGCACGACGAGCGCGAAGTAGGCGATCACCGGCAGCATGCCCACGATGAAGCCGCAGGTGATGGCGCCGATGGTGTCCTGGATGAACGGGATCCGGCCGCCGATGAAGTAGCCGATGATGCCGAAGGCGCCGGCCGGCAGCAGGATCGTGGTGACCACCTGCTTGAAGGAGATGTCCTCGGCGCTGCGCTCGGTCTGGCGGTCGGCCTTGGCGAGGTTGCGCCAGTTGAGCGACAGGATCACGACGCCGACGAGCAGGCCCACGCCGGCGGCGGTGAAGGCCAGGTTGAACGACCACAGGTTGCGCAGCGGGGCCGACAGCAGCGCCGACAGCGAGGCGCCGATGTTGATGCCCATGTAGAAGATGTTGAAGCCGGAATCGCGGCGCGGGTCGTCCGGCGCGTAGAGGTTGCCGACCATGGCCGAGATGTTGGGCTTGAACAGGCCGTTGCCCAGGCAGAGCAGCGTCAGCCCGGCGTAGAACGTCGGCAGGCTGCGCACGCCGAGGCAGAAGTAGCCGGCCGCCATCAGCAGGCCGCCGATGAAGACCGAGCGGCGGAAGCCCAGGAAGCGGTCGGCGATCATGCCGCCGATGAAGGGCGTGAAGTAGACGAAGGCCATGTAGGTGCCGTAGATCTCGGCGGCCAGCTTCGTCGAGAAGCCCAGACCGCCGCGCTCGGAGTCGGTGATGTACAGCAGCAGGATGCCGAGCATCAGGTAGAAGCCGAGGCGCTCCCACATCTCCGTGAAGAACAGGGGTTTCAGGCCAGCGGGCTGGCCCTTCGCGGTTGCCGTGTTCGCAGCCATCGGTTCCTCCACGGATTGCGGCCGGATGCGGGCCGGGGCGCGGCGTCCCGGCGGTCGGGTGCATCTGCGGAATCTAGGCCATTCGGCGGGAACGGTCAATCGGGGGATGATTCCCGGCGGCGGACGCGCTATTTTCCGCCGACACCTGCAGTCGGGAGGAACGGACCTTGAGCACCAGGACCCTGTGGATCCTCGCCGTCGTCGTGACCCTGGCCTCGGCCCTCTACCAGAGGATGACCGGCCCTTCCTACCCGGTGCGCGTGCGCACCGAACTGGCCGGCGAACCCGTCCGCGCGCGGTTGGCGCGGACCCACAGCGTCTCGGGGGATCTGCCCGTGCGCGTCAGCGCCGCGGACCCGCAGGTCGCCGGCGAGGTCCGCTGGCGCCGCTTCCCGACGGACGAGCCCTGGCGCGCGCTGCCCCTGGCGCGCGACGACCAGGGGAAGCTGGCCGCGCGGTTGCCGGCGCAGCCTTCGGCCGGCAAGCTGGAGTACCGGGTACGGCTGACGCGGGGCGACGAGGCCCTGGACCTGCCGGCCGACCGGGCCGTGGTCGCGCGCTTCAAGGGCGACGTGCCGCCCTGGGTGTTGGCGCCCCACATCCT
>PNOJ01000095.1 GCA_013824755.1 Gemmatimonas sp. | reverse complement strand
GGCCGACGCCGGCGCGAACGAGTGGGGGATGGAGACCCACAGCACGCTCTCCGGGCACCCGGGCGTCGTGCCGACCGAAGCCCGCTACCTGCGGCTGCGGGGCAGCGAGGGCGACGGCGCCTACGGCGTCTCCGAGGTGAGGGTCGCCAGCGAGGCGCTCGCGGCGTCCGCCGCCTCCACACCCGCGACCGCCGCACCTGCGCCCACCGCGGCAACGCAGGCCCAGGCGGCCCCGGCGTCGACGGCCGCCGCCCCGCCGCCGGCCGGCCGCCTCGACCCGGACGGCGATGACATGTCCCTGGAGCAGGTCTTCGACACCGTGGACGCCAACCACGACGCCAAGCTGACCCGGGCCGAATACGCGGCCATCTGGAAGGAAGGGACCGACGTCGACGCGAAATTCGCCTACTTCGACCGGGACCGCAGCGGCTTCATCGAGCGGCAGGAGTTCCTGACCCTGCCCGGCAAGCTGCGCGGCGGCGAGTAGACGGCGGCCGAAGAACCTGAAGCCAGTCGTCGTGATGCGGTAGAGTTATCGCGATCCGTGATGCCATCGGTTGCCTATTGAGGAGAAGTGCGACATGAAGGTCTGTGCCATCCCGCGTCGGAGCAACGCCATGGTGTTCCTGATGACCACCGTCGTCAGCTCGGGGGCGAACTTCGCACACGGGCAACCCATCGAATGCGAGGATTACTCGAGCGGAACGGTGGAGCCGTTTTTTCGTTTGGACATCAGCGATTGGTCTTGCTATGGCGGGACTTCGAGATACCGCATCTACGGAAGCTACTATTCAGAACCCGGTTACGTCAGCTATTCGGACCGGCTCTATGACGCTTCCGACCCGACGCATCCCGTCATTGTCGCCGAAGGTGGTGGTGGTGGGGATACGAACTACAACTGTCCGATCGGCGGGGGGATCTCGTCATTCTGGGATAATCGATTCCTCAGCACTTCGATCAGTGAGTGCCACTACAATGCAAGTCTGTTTGAAGTTGATCTCGAGAACAATTTGACTTATTTACCGCTTCCGTTCGGGCATATCATGGGCAACGGTCAGTATGTGTGGGTCGATGTCAACTTCGAGTATGGGCTACCGCTTGGGCTTAGACTCTATGATGTCGAGAATCTTGCCGCGGCGACCGAAATCACCCCGCCGGCGGGGATGGTTATGCCCTCAATCGTTCTCGACGATATGGCGCTACAGCATGAGGGAGAAACCTGGACGGTCGTGGACCTGCTCGATCCGGCTGGTCCGATGCTACGCGGCTCCTTCCACCTGACGGGCGATCCGGAAGGCCCCAACAATGGTGTGATGGGTGTGGCGTCGGGAAATGTGATTTACCTGATGTTCTGGGACTACCCCGACGCGACGCTATACACATTGGATGTGTCGGATCGCGATCGGCCAGCTGTCCTCGATTCCCTCCCTTTGCCCACATTTGGCGATTTCGTGGCCAATGATGGATTGCTCTATCATGTGACCAGATACAACTTCTCAATCTATGATGTCAGCGATCCATCGCACGTTACACTACTAGCCGGTCCGATCGGCAACGGCGAGAACTGCTATCAGGTTCTGCCGCGCGGTCACTTGCTGTACGTCCGGTATCTGAACGCGTTGTCGGTGTACAATATCCTCGATCCTGCGAATCCGGTGCTGGTCGGCACCTCCATCCTCGAACACGTTGACAGAAACTCCTCAGGAACAAATCATCTGCATGCCGCAGACGGTTGGCTCGTCTCTGGGCCTTACTTCTTCCACTACGACTGCGACGATCCCCTTTCGATCGATCATCCCGACACCCAGCCTGGCGCGACCGACCCAGCCGAACTCGTTCTCGACCTGACTTCCTTGACCATCAACGGCGACACTCACGGGGTAAGCTTCACGCTGGATCGCCCCTGCCCGGTGGAGTTGTCCGTCTACGACCCGCTGGGTCGCTGCGTCGCCGTCCTGCACTCGGGGCCCCTGCCCGCCGGCCCGCACATCAGGCCCTGGGACGGCCGCGATGACAGCGGCCGACGCCAACCGGCCGGGGTCTACCTGGCGCGCCTGCAGGCCGAGGACCGTGTCGCCACCTGCAAGCTGCTCCTGCTCCGGTAATCACGAGTTGCAGCCTCGACCTTCGGGGCGTGTCCAGCCGGGCCGGAATCCTTTCCGGCCCGGTGGACACCACGACCTCCGTCGCCTATCCTATGGCCCAACAATGAATGAGAAACACGAGGAGGTGGCATGAACGCCACGCACCGAAGCGAATTCCTCGCGACCCTCCCGCTCGCCGAGCTGCACCGTCACTTCGACGGCGCCATCCGGCCGGCGACGCTCTGGGAGATGTCCGAGAAGTACTACTCCGCGGTGCCGGGTCTCGACTTCGAGGCCTTCCGGCACTACCTGCAGTGGGACGACGCCCAGGACCGGTCCCTGATCGACTACCTGGACAAGTTCCACGTGCCCCTGCAGTACACCCAGTTCTACGACACCATCAAGCGCGTGGCCTACGAGATCGCCGAGGACGCCTACGCCGACGGGATCCGGTTGCTGGAGCTGCGCATCAACCCGCTGATCCACCGCCGCGCCGGCCTGTCGAACCGCCAGGTGCTGAACGCCACGCGCAAGGGCCTGATGCGCTTCGCCGACGTGCACCCCGACTTCCGCTGCGGCATCGTGGTGATCGCCATGCGCAGCCACGGCGGCAACATGGCGAAGATCCTGCTGCGCGAGATCGTCGGCGAGAAGGAGCAGTACCACTCCCGCGTCGGGGTGGTCGGCTTCGACATCGCCGGGCCGGAGTCGCCGTTCCCGCCCGTGCTGTTCCGCGAAGCCTACGAGCTGGCCGAGCGCATGGGCCTGCACCGGACCGTCCACGCCGGCGAGAGCGAGGGGCCGGGCCGCATCTGGGAGGCGCTGGACAACCTGGGGCCGCAGCGCATCGGCCACGGCACCTCGGCGGGGCAGGACCCCGAGCTGATGCGCCGCCTGGCGCGCGACGGCGTCTACCTGGAGGTCTGCCTCAGCTCCAACGTGCAGACCGGCGCGGTCGCCGACCTGCGCGACCACCCGCTGCCGCGCTTCCTGGACGCCGGCGTGAAGGTCGCGCTCTGCACCGACAACCCCACCGTCTCGAGCACGACCCTGTCGCGCGAGTACGAGCTGGCGATGGACCTGTTCGGCCTGACCGAGGACGACGTGCGCGCCCTGGCGAAGATGTCCTGCCGCGGCACGTTCCTGGGCGAGGGCTGCCACTGCTACGGATCGGCGGACTGAACCGCCGGGAAGGAAGGACCGACATGGCCCGCAAGAAGAAGATCGCGATCCTCACCGGCGGCGGCGACGTCCCGGGCCTGAACGCCTGCATCAAGCAGGTCGTCTGGCGCGCGCTGCAGGAGGGCTGGGAGGTGCTGGGGCTGCGCCGCGGCTGGGAGTCCGTGTCGGGCTACAAGCCGGGCGAGCCCGAGTGGAACGCCCGCTGGCTGCAGCCGCTGACCTGGAACACGGTGCGCACCATCGACCGCACCGGCGGCACCTTCCTGCACTCCTCGCGCACCAACCCGGCGAAGGTGCGCGAGAAGGACATGTTCGACCACGTCAAAAAGGCCGGCATGACCTACCCCGCCGACATCACCGAGCACGTGCTCGCCGCGCTGGAGGACCTGCAGGTCGACGCCCTGATCCCCATCGGCGGCGACGACACCCTGAGCTACGCCGCGCGCCTGCACGAGACGGGCTTCCCGATCATGGCCGTGCCCAAGACCATGGACAACGACGTCTACGGCACCGACTACTGCATCGGCTTCGGCACGGCGGTCACCCGCTCCGTCGAGGCGATCACGCAGCTGCGCACGCCCATCGGCAGCCACGAGCGCATCGGCATCGTGGAGCTGTTCGGGCGCAACAGCGGCGAGACGGCCCTGATCGTCAGCTACCTGGCCGGGGTCGACCGTTCCATCATCTCCGAGGTGCCGTTCGACATGGAGTCGCTGGCGGAGAAGCTGGTCGCGGACAGGCGCCAGAACCCGAGCAACTACGCGATCATGACCATCAGCGAGGGGGCGCAGGAGGTCGACGGATCGATCCACCAGCAGGGCGAGACCGACGCCTACGGCCACCAGAAGCTCGGCGGCATCGGCAAGCACACCGCCGACGAGATCAAGCGGCGCACCGGCGTCGACATCATGTACCAGTCGCTGGGCTACCTGATGCGCTGCGGCGCGCCGGACGCCATGGACCGCATGGTGGCGATGAACTTCGGCAACCTGGCCATGGACCACCTGATCGCCGGCCGCAGCGGCTACATGACGGCCCTGCAGAGCGGCAAGTACACGGCCGTGGACCTGGCCTCGATCGTGGCGGGGACCAAGCGCGTGGACGTCGCCAAGTACTACGACACCCGCGAGTACCGCGCTAGGATCCACGATGTCGAGGGCCTGCCCATGTTCCTGACCTGATCATCACCCTCGTCGCCTCTGACGAGGGTGGCGACCAGGTGCAACATGGGGCTGGCCTCGACATGCGCGGACGGCTACAGTCCCACACACGATCGCACCGACACCGTGCGGTTGCGTCGCACACGCGTCACACCTGACCGTGGGCGGCGTCTGGAGCGGTCCGGAGCCAGGATGGCGGAGGACCGCGGAAGTCGAGCGAGCCGCCGGCAGGAAGCCGGCGGCGAGCGCCCGCCCACGGTCAGGTGTGACGCGTGTGCGACGGAACGGGCGGTTGTCGGTGAGATCTCGCGTGCGTGGGGACTGGTGGCGGCTTTCGCCGTGCTGACGGCCGGCGCCGCGCTGCTGTGGGGCTACCAGACCGACGACACCTGGATCCACCTGCGCTACGCCAAGAACCTCGCCGAGCGCGGGGAGTTCGCCTTCAATCCCGGCGAGCCCACCTACGGCTCGACCGCCCCGCTGTGGATCTTCTCCCTGGTCTTCCTGATGAAGCTGGGCCTGGCGCCGCTGGCCGCGGTGCGCCTGCTGGGGCTGCTGTCGGGCGCGACGCTGCTGCTGACGGCCGACCGGCTGCTGGCGCGGCTGTCGCTGCCCGCCGCGTGGCGGCCCGGGCTGCTGGTGCTGGTCGCGGCCGACGCGTGGTTCCTGCGCTGGACGATGTCGGGCATGGAGACGCCGCTGGCCGGCGCCCTCTTGCTGGTGCTGCTGGGCCCGGCGGTCGCCGCGGGCCCCACCGCCTGGGTCGCCTGGGGCGCGGCGTGGGGGCTGGGCACGCTGGTGCGGCCCGAGATCGCAGTGCTGGCGCCGACGGCCCTGCCGTGGCTGCTGTGGCTGCAGCGTCGCCGGCATCCCGGACGCGCCGCCGCCGTCTCGCTGGCGCAGGCCACGGCGGGCTGGCTGCTGGTGGCCGGTCCGTGGTTCGCCTACGCCCGCGTCGCCTTCGGGCGCCTCGTCCCGGGCACCGCCGCGGCCAAGAGCTACGCCCCGAACCTCGACCCCGCCAGCCTCGCCAGCCACCTGACCCGCTCCCTGGAGCAGATCGGCGTGGTGCAGGGGGCGCTGTGGCTGGGGCTGCTGTTCGTCGCGCTGCGCTTCGCGGCGGCGCGGCGGCGCGGCGAGGCCGGCGGGGAGGGGCCCACCTTCGGCCCCCGCGCGCTGGCGCTGGCGGGCATCGCCCTGACCTGGGCCGCGGCGCTGGTGGGCGGCTACGCCGTGAAGCAGGTCTGGACCATCTCGCGCTACCTGTCGCCGCTGCACGCGCCGCTGCTGCTGGCGGGCGCCGCGCTCGCGGCGGCCATGGTCCGCCGCATGCCCGCGCACGCCGACGCCGCGCGGCGCGTCCTGACGGCGACTGCGGCGCTGGCGCTGCTGGCCAACGGCGCCCTGCTCGCGGTCAAGGTGCGCCCCTACGCGACGACCTTCACCCGCGGCATCGAGGAGTGCTTCACCGCGACGGGGCTGTGGCTGCGGGACAACACGCCGCCCGACGCGGTGGTGGCGGCGCTGGACATCGGGGCGGTGGGCTACGCCAGCGAGCGGCGCGTCATGGACCTGGCGGGGCTGGTGAGCCCGGAGGTGCGCTCGCTGGGCCGCGACATGGGGTTCGAGGCGATGGTCGCCAGCGGGCGCTGGCTGGAGCTGGAAGTGCCGGACTACCTCTTCGACCGCACGCTGGGGCCGCCGCGCTGGGCGGGGCGCACGATCGAGGGCGTGGACTTCGAATTGCTCTCGACCTGCGGGATCGCGTCGGTGGGGTTGGGCGAGGCCGAGCCGTGGACCTACGCCCTGTACCGGCTCGTCGAGCGCGGCGACTAGTCCCCGACCTGCTGCAGCGGCGAGGTCCGCCGCGACACCGCGTCCAGCACGGACTTCGGGCTGTATTCCTGCTTCGTCAGGCGCCGCACCACGAACACGGTGACGTCGTCCTCCCAGGGCGCGCCGGCGCCGAAGAGCCGCACCGACTCCATCAGCGCCGCCACGATCTCCGCCGCGGTGCGGTGCACGTGGGCCTGCACGGTGGCGATGATGCGCCCGACGCCGTACTCCTCGACATCGGGCGGGTCGGCGTCGGGGTCGCGCCGCTTGCGCTCCAGGAGGCCGTCGGTGAACATCACCAGCACCTCGCCGGGGTGGATGTTGGCGAAGCTGCGGCGGTAGACGGCGTCGGGCAGGGGCCCGAGCACGGGCCCGTTGCCGGGCAGCTCGAAGACCTCGCCGGCGGTGCTGAACAGCAGCGGCGGGCAGTGGCCCCCGTTGACGAAGGACAGGCTGCCGGTCTCCTCCAGCTCCCCGTAGAACAGGGACACGAAGCGGCTGACCAGGCCGCTCTGGTGGATGACGCGGTTCAGCTTCTGGACCGTGGTGCTGATCTTGTGCTGCTCGGTCATGCCCATGCGCAGGCCGGTGACGACGTCGCGGGCCTGCAGCGCGGCGGGCAGGCCGTGGCCGCTGGCGTCGGCGATCGACAGGCAGAGCACGCCGACCTCGACCTCCTGCGCGTCGTAGACGTCGCCGCCGACCTCGTCGGCGGGGATCGAGAGGGCGGCCAGGTCGAAGCCCGGCAGCTCGGGCAGGCGCCGCGGCAGCAGGCTCTGCTGGATCTGCTGGGCCTGGCGCAGCTGGTTCTCGAGGCTGCTCTGGCGCAGCTTCAGGCCGACCGCGGTGCGGATGGTCTCGAGGATGAAGTGCAGGTCGCCGTCGTCGTCGCCGCGGCGGATGCCGAAGCTCAGGATGTAGGCCGGCGACTCGCCCACCAGCACGGCGGCGTAGTCGAGGTGGCTGAACCGGTACTCGATCTCGGGATCGAAGCCGGGGGACTCCGGCGAGATCATCACCAGGCGGTGCTGGAGCAGCTCCTTGATGACCGGGTATTCCCGGGACACGGCCAGGCCGGTGATGCTCTCCCCGTACTCCCCGACGCTCTCGATCAGGGTGAACTGGTCGTCCTGCTCGCGGTAGAGGCGCCCGCTCTCGATGCCGTACTGCTCGGCGCAGACGGCCACGATCTCCCGCAGGGTCTCGCGCAGCATGTCCTCGGCGGAGCGGGAGGCGTCGATGCGGCGCAGGACGTCTTCGATGTTGCGGTAGAACTTCTTGTCCACGGTGTCTCCAGGTTGGGGGGCGCCCCCAGGATCACCGCGCGCGGCCTTTGCTGCAACCAGGAATTCGGTGAAAAATCGGCGCGGTTGAGACGGGGCCGTTCCTCGCCTACATTAAGGCGGCCAGGAACCGGCGCGCCGCCGGCGCCGGCGCGATCCCCGACCCTGCGGAGGCGATGGTGGACCAGAGCGCGCGGATCGACGGTTTGCTGCGGGCCAGCGAGGACATGCGGCGGGAGATCGGCAAGGTGATCGTCGGCCAGGGCCGCGTCGTCGACGAGATGCTGATCGGGCTGTTCGCCGGCGGCCACGTCCTCTTGGAGGGCGTGCCCGGCCTGGCCAAGACGCTGCTGATCGGGACCCTGGCCCGGGTGCTGGACCTGTCGTTCTCGCGCATCCAGTTCACGCCCGACCTCATGCCGGGCGACATCACCGGCTCGGAGATCCTCGAGGAGGACAAGCTCGCCGGCCGCCGCAACTTCCGCTTCGTGCCGGGGCCCGTGTTCGCCAACCTGGTGCTGGCCGACGAGATCAACCGCACGCCGCCCAAGACGCAGGCGGCCCTGCTGCAGGCCATGCAGGAGCACCGCGTCACCGCGGGCGGCCTGACCCACGACCTGCCCGCGCCCTTCTTCGTGCTGGCGACCCAGAACCCCATCGAGCAGGAGGGGACCTACCCGCTGCCCGAGGCCCAGCTCGACCGCTTCCTGCTGAACATCCTGATCGGCTACCCCGAGCGCGACGAGGAGATCGCCATCGTGGAGGCGACGACCGGGGCCGTCCCGGCGACGCCCGCGCGGGTCCTGGACGCCGCCGGCGTGCTGGACGCGCGCGCGGTGGTGCACGCGGCGCCCGCCGCCCAGAACGTGGTGCGCTACGCGGTGGCGCTCGCCCGCGCGACCCGGCCCGACACGCCGGAGGCCGCCGCGGTGGCGCGCGAGTTCCTGGCCTGGGGCGCGGGCCCGCGCGCCGGCCAGGCCCTGCTGCTCGGCGCCAAGGCGCGGGCCCTGCTGGCGGGCCGCCCCACCGCCGCCCTGGAGGACGTGCGCGCGCTGGCGCACCCGGTGCTGCGCCACCGGCTGGTCGCCAACTTCCACGCCGAGGCCGAGGGCGTCGCCAAGGACCGCATCATCGACCGCCTGCTCGACGAGGTCCCCGCGTGAGCCTGGCGACCGTCACGCCGGCCGAGTTCGCCGCGCTGGGCCGCCTGGACCTCATCGCGCGCCTGGTCGTCGAGGGTTTCCTGGTCGGCCTGCACCGCAGCCCCTTCCACGGCTTCTCGTCGGAGTTCGCCGAGTACCGCGCCTGCTTCCCCGGCGAGCCGGTCACCCACGTCGACTGGCGCGTCTACGCCAAGAGCGACCGCCTCTACCGGAAGGTCTTCAGCGAGGAGACCAACCTGCGCGCCACGCTGCTGGTCGACTGCTCGGCCAGCATGGGCTACGGCTCGGACCCGGCCAGGCCGACGAAGCTGGCCTACGCGCGGTTGCTCGCGGCCAGCCTGGCGCGCCTGCTGCTGCGGCAGAACGATGCCGTGGGGCTGGAGCTGTTCGACAGCCGGCGGCTGGGGTCGGTGCCGGCCCGCGCCGTCCGCCGGCAGCTCTTCGAGATCCTGAAGCGCCTCGACGACCTGCCGGCGGGCCGCGGCACCGCCCTGGGACCGGTCCTGCACGAGGTGGCCGAGCGCCTGCCGCGGCGCGGCCTGGTGGTGCTGATCTCCGACCTGATGGACTCCCCGGCGGAGGTCGCCGACGGGCTGCGCCACTTCCGCCACCGCGGTCACGAGGTGATCGTCTTCCAGGTGCTGGATCCGCGCGAACTGGACCTGGACTTCAAGGGGGAGGCGCGCTTCCGGGACCTGGAACGGCCCGACCGCACGCTGCGCCTGGAGCCGGCCCACGCCCGCGCGGCCTACCGCGAGCGCTTCGCGGCCTGGCGCGGCGAGGTGCGCGGGGCGTGCCGCCGCGAGCGCATCGACCTGGTCGAGACGTCGACCGACACCCCGTTCGACCGCGCCCTGCTCGCGTACCTGTCCAAGCGGCGCCGGCTGGCCTGATCGGAGCATGACGACGTGCCGCTGACCTTCCTGAACCCCGGCCTGCTGTTCGGCGCCGCGGCCGCGGCCGTGCCGCTGCTGCTGCACCTGCTGCAGCGGCGGCGCGTGCGCGAGATCGCCTTCAGCGACCTGCGCTTCCTCGAGGAAGTGCAGGCGCGACGCTCGCGGGCGCTCGGGGTGCGACGCTGGTTGCTGCTGCTGCTGCGCATGCTGGCGATCCTGCTGGTCGTCGCCGGGGCGGCCCGGCCGCGGCTGGGCGGGCACGACGCCGCGACGACGGCGCCGGCGGCGCTGCTGGTGGTGCTGGACGCC
>PNOJ01000094.1 GCA_013824755.1 Gemmatimonas sp. | reverse complement strand
GACTCGCTTGGCCTTCCGGCCCTTCCGCCATCCTGGCTCCAGGGCCTGCAGGACACCCCTGTCACGGCAGGATGTGCAGATCCAAGTCGAACAGCAGCATGGGCATGGGCAGGACAAGGTCCCGACCAGAGCTGATCTTATTCGGGGCCGAGCGCGGCCGAGACGGCGGCGGGATCGGCCGGGGTGCCGGGGTAGGTGCGCAGGGGGAAGGGGATGTGGCCGGCGTCGGCGAAGGTCACCAGGCGGCAGGTCCCGTCGGAGCGCACCTGGATCACCGTCAGGCTGCAGTTGGCGATGCTCATGCCCAGCCAGGCCTGCGGGTCCACGCCCAGCGCGCGGCAGACGAACCAGCGGATGACGTTGCCGTGGCAGACCACGATGTCGTGGGCGTCCCGGTCAGCGGCCGGCCGGACCAGGCGGTCCCAGGCGGCGGCCAGTTCGCGCTCGCAGGCTTCGGCTTCGCCCGGCTCCAGGTCCGCCATGATGTCGGCGCGACGGGTCGACGGCGTGCACTCGCGCACGTCGCGGCGGAGCTCGAGCGCCGGACCCGGCAGGCGTTCGTCGATGATCGCCGCGGTCTCGCGGGCGCGCGTCATGCTGCTCGCCTGCAACGAGGTGAATCCGATCCCCAGCGAAGCCAGCAGGTCCCCGGCCAGCGTCGCCTGGTGCCGGCCGAGGCGGTCCAGGCCGCAACCGACGTCTTCGTCGCAATCCTCGTCGTGGACGTACTCGCCGTGACGGATCAGGTAGAGGTGGCGGACGGGCTCCGCCTGCGCCGGCCATCCGGCCTGCAGGTCCGCCGCCGCCGACAGCAGGGTCATCGCCAGGATCGTCGTCGCGGCTGTTTTCGTCCTCATCGCTTCCCTCCCCGGAAATCTCCCGCCCGCGCGTGCCGACCGCCACCCCGAAGCTAGACGAACCGGGGGCGTCCGTCGAGCCTCAAGCTCTTGCCGCGCCTGCCGAAGACAGGAGCGGGAACGAGTGCCCGCGGCGGGAGCGAGCGGACGTTTCCGGATCGCCTGTCACCGGAGGCCGCCCATGTTTTCTGGATTATCCCTGCGCACGAAGCTGCTGGCCGCCGGCGTCTGCGTCACGATCGCGCCGCTCGCGGCGCACATGCTGCTCGACCGCAACCATGCCGGGCAGGAATTGCTGCTGACCGGTCTGGCGGCGGTGGTCCTGTCCGTGCTCGTGTGGTCGTACATGGCCAGGAGCATCAGCCGCGATCTCTGGCTGGTGGCGAAGCGACTGAGCAGTGCGAGCACCCAGATGGTCACCGCTTCGCGCCAGGTCGCGGGCGGCGGGCAGCACACGGCGCAGAACGCCGTCGACCAGGCGGCCAACCTGCAGGAGGTGACGGCCACCCTCGCGCAGCTGGTCGGCATGACGGGGCGCAACGCCGACAGCGCCCGCGAGGCCAGCCGCGAAGCCGGCGAGGCCTGCCGCGAGGCGGCGTCCGGCAGCGAGGCGATGAGCCGGCTGGCCGGCACCGTCGGGCGCATCAAGTCCGCCGCCGACGAATCGGTGAAGATCGTGCGCAACATCGACGAGATCGCATTCCAGACCAACCTGCTGGCGCTCAACGCCGCCGTCGAGGCGGCCCGGGCCGGCGACGCGGGCCGCGGCTTCGCGGTCGTCGCCGAGGAGGTCCGTAATCTCGCGCGGCGCAGCGCCGAAGCGGCCAGCACGACCACGGCCTTGATCGAGGAGTCGCGGGTCATCGCCGCCGACGGCGTGCGGGCGTCCGAGGAGGCGGCCGTGGTGCTGCGGCGCATCGCCGGCGGCGTCGAGCGCGTCAGCCGCCTCGTGCGGCAGGTCGACACGGCCAGCAGCGAGCAGTCGCGCGACCTCGTTCAGATCAACGAGACGGTCGTGCGCATGGACCGGGGCGTCCAGAGCAACGCCGCCGGAGCCGAGGAGTCGGCGGCCGCCAGCCAGGAGCTCGCGGGCCAGGCGGCGCAACTGCTCGATCTCGTCTCCGACCTGGAGCGCGTGGTGACGGGCGTGGAGAACCGGACCGGGAGCCGTCCTGACCGGGAGCGTACCGCCGCACCATCGCGCCCCGCGCCGCCGCGTCCCGCGCCGCCGCGGCCGGCGCCGCTGCAACCCCGCGCCGCGCGGCGGATCCCGGCGGATCCGGGCCTCGAGCGGGCCGCGGCTCTCGACGACGACGATTACCTGGACCTCGCCACGGCCTGGGACGAGACGAGCCGACTCGAAGTCTGAGCGGACCGAGCGGGCCGGCAACGGAAGGAACGCCCATGAGCGCCATCGTGTGGAAGGATGAGCTGGAGTTGGGTCTGCCGCTGATCGACGAGCAGCACCGGCGGCTCGTCGAATGCTACAACGAACTCGCCGCCGCCTACCGGCGCCGCGAGGCGGACGTGGAACTCGCCCACCGGCTGGGGGTCCTGCTGGACTGCGCGGCCGTCCATTTCGATGCCGAGGAAGCGCTGATGGACGAGCTGGGCTACGTCGGCCTCGATGAACATCGCGAGGAGCACCGGGACCTGCTCCAACGCGTGCGGCGGTTCCAGACCGTCCTGAACGAAGGCCGGCAGACCGTCACCCTGCCGGTCCTGCAGTACCTCCAGCACTGGCTGCTCGGCCACCACCGCGGCGCCGACGCCGATTTCGGCAAGGCCGCCCGCCGGATCATCGCCGAGGCCCTGGTCGCCCAGCCGAGCTGAGGAGGCCGCCTTGAGGCCGCTGGAATGGGACGTGCGGTTCAGCACGGGGCTCGTGACGCTCGACGCGGACCACCGCGAATTCCTCGCCCTGCAGAACAGGTTGCTCGAGGCCCGCGTCCGCGGCCGCGGGCACCGCCTGCTGCATCAGGTCCTGGAACAGCTGATCGCCTGGGCCGAAGTCCACCAGGCGCGCGAGGAGGCGATGTTCGACGCGTCCGGCTACCCCGCCGCCGCGAGGCACCGCGCCGAGCACGCGCGGCTGCTCGCGTCGGCGCGCAACCTGCGCCGGCGGCACGCCCTGGACCTGGAGCGGATGACGCGCGCGGTGCTGGGCCTCTTCGACTACTGGTGGAAACGCCACATCCTGGAGCACGATCTGGAGTTCGGCCGCTACCTGGCCGCGCCGACGCCGTCGTCGCCGCCGCCGGTGGACGCGACCGTCGACGTCACGGCCTGATCCGCTCAGGCGAGCCGGCGCCGTCCCAGGCGCAAGCTGTTCAGCACCACCGACACCGAACTGAAGGCCATGGCCGCGGCCGCGAGCATGGGGTGGAAGTCCCTCAAGGCGGCCGGCAGGCCCGTCGCGCCGTGCAGGGCGCCGGCCGCCACCGGGATCAGCACCAGGTTGTAGCCGAACGCCCAGGCCAGGTTCTGGCGCACCGTACCCATGGTCAGCCGGCTCAGTTCGCGGGCCCGCCGCACGGCGCCCAGGCCGCCACGCACCAGGGTCACGTCCGCGGCCTCGATGGCGATGTGGCTGCCGTGCCCCACGGCGAAGCCCACGTCGGCGGTCGCCAGGGCGGGCGCGTCGTTGACGCCGTCGCCGACCATCCCGACCGTGCAGCAGTCCGCCAGGAACCCGCCGACGACGGCGGCCTTGTCCTGGGGCGTCGCCGAGTCGAACACCTGCCCGATGCCCAGCTCCCGCGCGACGGCGGCCGCCGCGAGCGGCCCGTCGCCCGTCAGCATGATCACGTCGACGCCGAGCGCCTCGAGGTCCTGGACGGCCGCGGCCGCCTCCGGGCGCAGCGTGTCCCGCACGGCGACGAGCCCGTCCACGTTCCCGTCCACCTCGACCAGCATCACGGTCCTGCCTTCGCCGGCCAACCGGTCGGCGGCGGCCTGCAGGTCGGCGGGCGCACCCAGCGGCGCGATCCAGGCGGGTTTGCCCACGCGCACCTCGCGACCGTCGACGACCGCGGTGACGCCGTGGCCGGGCACCGCCCGGAACGAGGTCGCGGACGGCGTCGCGCCGCGCCCGAGGTCCGCGGCCAGGGCCCGTCCGACCGGGTGTTCCGAAGGGGATTCGGCCGCCCGCACCAGCGCCGCGAACTCGTCCGGGGTCGTGCCCGAGCCCGTGGCCACGATCCAGTCGGTAGCCTCGGGCCGGCCCTCGGTGAGCGTGCCGGTCTTGTCCACCAGCAGGGTGTTGACGCGGTGGGCCCGCTCCAGGGCGGCGGCGTCGCGGAACAGCACGCCGTGGCGGGCGGCCAGTCCGGCGCCGACCATCACGGCGGTGGGCGTCGCCAGGCCGAGGGCGCAGGGGCAGGCGACCACCAGCACCGCGATCAGGCGCGTCAGCGCCGGCGCGAAGTCGCCGCCGATGACCCACCAGCCCGCGAAGACGAGCAGGGCCAGCGCCGCGATCACCGGCACGAACACGGCGGCGACCCGGTCGGCCAGGCGCTGCACCGGCGCCTTGCTCTGCTGGGCGCGGCGGACCAGGGCGGCCACGCGCGCCAGCGCCGTGCGTTCGCCCACGGCCGTCACGCGCACGGTCAGCAGGCCGTCGCGGTCGATCGAGCCGCCGAGGACCTCGTCGCCGGGCCCCCGGTCCGCCGGCAGGGGTTCGCCGGTGAACATGCTCTCGTCCACGGCGGCGATCCCCTCGCAGACCAAGCCGTCGACGGGGACGCGCTCGCCGGGCCGCACGCGCACCACGTCGCCGGGCTGCAGGTCGGACACCGGCACGTCGCGCTCGACGCCGTCTCGCAGCAGGGTGGCCCGCTCCGGCGCGAGGGCCAGCAGGGAGGCGATGGCGTCGCCCGCGCGGCCGCGGGCCCTGGCCTCCAGCAGCTTGCCCAGGCGCACCAGGGTCAGGATCACCGCCGCGGTTTCGAAGCCGGGATGCCCGCCGAGGCCCGGCGCGACGAGCAGCGCGACGGCGTGCAGGTAGGCCGCGCCGGCGCCCAGCGTCACCAGCGTGTCCATGTTGGCGGCGCCGGCGCGCAGGCCGCGCCAGGCCCCCGTGTAGAAGGTGCGGCCGGTCACCAGTTGCACGGGCGTGGCCAGCGCTCCCAGCAGCCAGGGCATCCAGGCGGCGTGGAGCCAGGTCGCGGGGAATCCCAGGTCGCGGGCCATCGAGAGCAGGAACAGGGGCGCGGTGAAGACGGCGCCGACCAGGAATTCGCGACGGTGGGTGGCCTCCTCCAGGCGACGGGCCGCCCGGCCCGCATCCTCGGCGGTCGTCCCCGGCGCGGGCAGCACCAGCTCGAAACCGACGGCGGCGACCGCGGCGGCCAGTGCCGCACGGTCGGCGCGATCGGGATCGTAGCTCACGGTGACGGTGTTGTCGGCGAGGTTGACCGCGGCGTCGAGCACGCCCGGCGTGTCGCGGACGAGCGCCTTCTCGACGGAGTCGGCGCAGCCGGCGCAGTGCATCCCGAGCACGGAGAGGGTGGCCTGGACGGGCTGGTTCGGCAAAGGAGCCTCCGGGGTTGGGGATCGCCCCATGATAGCGGTGATCGGCCGGCCGACCCAGCCCGTTCCCGGCCTCGACGGCGCCGTGGGTGCCAGTCCTTGACGCGGCCCTCGCCTGTGCCGACAATGCCCGTTCGAGTCCCCGACGGTCCCTGAAGCGGAGGTTCACGAACCTTGCCGTCCTTACCTTCCTGCATCAAGGCTTATGACATCCGGGGACGGGTTCCGCAGGATCTCGACGCGGACCTGGCGTACCGTCTGGGACGGGCCTTGGCTGCCCGGATCGGGGCCGGGGCGCTGGCCGTCGGTCGCGACTGCCGCACCAGCAGCCCGGAACTGGCGGCCGCCGTCGGCGCCGGCCTCGCCGAGGGCGGCTGCGACGTCCGCGAACTCGGTCTCTGCGCCACCGAACAGGTCTACCACGCCGTGATCGCCGGGAAGCTGGCCGGTGGCGTCATGGTCACCGCCAGCCATAATCCGTTGGGCTGGAACGGGATGAAGATCGTGGCGGCCGACGCGGTCCCCGTCAGCGGCGACAGCGGCCTGCACGCGATCGGACGCGCCGCCGTCGCTGGCGGTTTTCCCGTCGCCCCGCGCCTGGGTTCGACGACGCCGCTGGACGTCGGCGGCGAGTACCGGGATTTCCTGCTGGGGTGCGTCGACGCCAAGGCCCTGCCGTCCCTGACCATCGTCGCCGACGCCGGGCACGGCTGCGCCGGTCCCGTGCTGGACCTGCTGGAGCCGCACCTGCCGGTGAGGCTGATCAAGCTGCGCCACGAGCCCGACGGGACCTTCCCCACGGGCGTGCCCAACCCCCTGCTGCCGGAGAACCGCGCCCTGACGGCGGCCGCCGTCCGCGAGCACGGCGCCGACCTCGGGCTGGCCTGGGACGGCGACGCCGACCGCTGCTTCTTCTTCGACGAGACCGGCGCCTTCGTCGAGGGGTACTACCTGGTCGGCCTGCTCGCCCGGGCGGCCCTGCGCCGCGAGCCCGGCGGCCGCATCGTCCACGACCCCCGGCTGGTCTGGAACACGGTCGACACGGTGCGGGAGGCGGGCGGCGTGCCGCTGCAGAACAAGACCGGCCATGCCTTCATGAAGGAGCGGATGCGCGCCGAGGACGCCGTCTACGGCGGCGAGATGTCGGCCCACCACTACTTCCGCGAATTCCGCTGGTGCGACAGCGGCATGCTCCCGTGGCTGCGCGTGCTCGAGGAGATGGGCCGCACCGCCCTGCCGCTGTCGGCCCTGGTCGGGCGGATGCAATCCGCCTACCCGGCCAGCGGCGAGATCAACCGGCGCCTGGCGGATCCGCAGCGGGCCGTGGCGGCCGTCGCCGGGCGCTGGCTCGACCGGGCGGTCGCGGTCGACCGCACCGACGGCCTCTCGCTGGACCTGGGGGCGTGGCGCCTGAACCTGAGGGAATCGAACACCGAGCCGGTGCTGCGCCTGAACGTGGAATCGCGCGGCGACGCGGCGCTGATGCGGGAGATGACCGACGCGGTCCTGGCCGTGATCGACGGGGCCGGCGGCGGGAGCGTCTCGTGACGGCGGCGCGCACGTTCGCCGGTCTCGTGTGCCTGGCCGCCGTCGCGGCGGCGGCTCCGCCCGCGCGTGCGGCGGGCTGGCGGGAACTGGCGCCCGGCCTGGAGCTCGGCTCCTTCGCGCTGCCGGGCGCCAAGGCGTCCGACGGGGAGCCCCTGCACGTGGTGCGGCTCGACCCCGAGCGCTGGGAGCTGGTGCTGCTGAACGCCTCGGCGCCGGGCGAGGGCGAGGCGCACTCGGCCCGCGACTGGTGCCGGCTGAAGGGCATGGCCGCGGCCGTGAACGCGAGCATGTACCAGGCCGACCACCTGCGCAGCGTCTCGCACATGCGCACCCGCACCCACGTGAACAACGCCTACCTGTCGCCCGACAACACCGTGCTGGCCTTCGACCGGCGCGACGCGGGCGTGCCGCTCGTGCGCATCATCGACCGCACGTGCGAGGACTTCACGGCCGCGGCGGCCCGCTACGGCACGCTGGTCCAGAGCATCCGCATGGTGTCGTGCGACCGGGTCAACACCTGGGAGCCGCAGGCGCGCCGCACCAGCGCGGCGGCCATCGGGGTGGACGGCTCCGGCCGCGTGCTGATGATCCACTGCCGCAAGCCGCTGCCGACCCACGACCTCATCGAGCACCTGCTCGCCCTGCCGCTCGACCTGGCGCAGGCGATGTACGGCGAGGGGGGCTACCAGGCCCAGCTCTACGTGGGCGTCGGCAAGCAGGAGTACCAGTTCGGGGGGGGCTTCGACGACGGCCGCAACCCCGGCGATCCCGACCGGCAGGCGTGGCCGTTGCCGAACGTGGTGGCCGCGCGGCCGCGCTGACGGCCGCGGGCGCGCTCAGAAGACGCCGCACCACTCCCCGTCGCGCATGATCTCGCGGTCCCCGTCTCCCTGCGTCCCCTCGAGCTTCACCGACAGGACCGACACCGCGGGCTGCACCTGCGGGATGTAGACCCGGTCGAGGTGCACCACGGCGTCCGGCCCGCTGAAGTCCGCGGGACCGACCGCCCCGCCGAAGTGGTCGCTGCGGCCGAAGGCGATGTGCAGCCCGAGCTTCTCGTCCAGCAGGATGCTGCCGACCGGCTCCAGGCCGAAATCCCCGAGCACGCCCAGCCCCAGCTCCGCCAGGTTGGCGTAGGCCGGCTCCGCGACGATGAGCGCGGCCTCCGCCGCGCTGCGCGGCCCCTCGCTCAGGACCGCGACCGCCTTGTTGCCCTCGATCCGGTAGACCACCACCTCGTCGTCGAACTGCACGGGCAGCTCGCCGCGGCTGCCGCTGGGGTCGCCGGGCAGCTCGCCCTCGTAGGGCACGATGTAGGTCTCGCCGCTCGGCAGGTTGCCGGCGACGCCGTTGTGCGGGAACAGCCCGCCCGAGGCGTGGGCCGTGCGGTGGCGCAGGTCCAGGCGCAGCGTGCGGGTGCGGCCGCCGGCCCTCGTCACGACGGTGGCCGCCGTCGCCGGGTCCAGCAGCGCCTTGAGCCGGTCGACGCGCCGGTTGACCTCGGCGTAGTCGATCTGCAGGGCCGGGATCATCGCGGGCAGGAAGCCGGGCATGGTGGCCGCGCGCAGGGGGTGCGAGCGCGCCGCGACCTTCAGGGGGGCCGTCGCCGACAGCTCCGTCGGCGCCAGCAGGAGGCTATGCCGCGCGAACAGGTCCGCGAAGGGGATCGCGCCCGCAGCGGGCAGCTCGTCGGCGTGTGAGTAGGTGCGGGCGCCGTCGGCGGGGTGGCAGAGGGCCGGCAGGTCGGCGTTGTTGCCGCCGGCGTTGCGGTACCAGGCCAGGGTGGTGCGCGGCACGCCGGTCGCGTCGCCCGCGGCGCCCAGCCGGCGGACCCAGTCGGCCGCCATGGCGCGCCGCGCCGCCCACTCGGGGTTGTCGGCGAGCCGGGCGTCGGGCAGGTCGACCAGCACGGCCAGGCCGCGGTCGGCGGCGGTGGGGACGAAGACCCGGCGGACGAGGCGGACGAGGTCGTCGGTGCTCAGGGCGGCGTTCACGCGGGATCCTTTCGGGAAGGGGAGGTCGGTGCGATCATGATAGCAGCACGGGCGTTCCGGCCCAAGGGCGGCGTCGCGCCGGCCGTCCGGCGGCAGATTCCGGTAGCGGCCCGCCGCATCCCGGCACTATGTTCGGGGCGTCCGCCGGAGCGCAGGCCGCTCCGCACCCCCTTCGCGCCTCCGAGGAGCACCATGGCAAGCGAACGCGACATGAATCTGGCCCTGTTCCTGGACTTCGACAACGTGGCCATCGGCGCCCGCGACGCGCGGCAGCGCTTCGACATCCACGTCGTGCTCGAGCGGCTGCTGGAGAAGGGCAAGATCGTCGTCAAGAAGGCCTACGCGGACTGGAGCTACTACCAGGACTACATGTCCGACCTGCACGGCGCCGCCATCGAGATGATCGAGGTGCCCAGCTCCCGCATCAGCGGCAAGAACAGCGCCGACATCCGCATGGTCGTCGACGCCATGGACCTCTGCTACAGCAAGGACCACATCGACGCCTTCGTGGTGATCTCCGGGGACAGCGACTTCTCGCCCCTGGTCTCGAAGCTGCGCGAGAACGACAAGAGCGTGATCGGCGTCGGCATGAAGGGGTCCAGCTCCGAGCTGCTGATCCGCAACTGCGACGAGTTCATCTTCTACGACGATCTCGTGCGCGAGCCCGTGGCCGTCGAGGCCGTCAACATGGACGCCGTGCCGTCGGACAAGAAGAAGCTCTTCAACCTGCTGATCGCCACGATCGAGGGCCTGGTGCGCGAGCACAAGGGGCCGCTCTACTCGTCGCTGGTCAAGGACACGATGAAGCGCAAGAAGCCGGACTTCAACGAGCGCACCTGGCGCTACTCGTCGTTCAGCGACCTGCTGGAGGAGGCCATGTCGCTGGGCCTGCTCACCGTCGAGCGCGACGAGCGGGCCGGCGGCACCCTGGTCGTCACGGCGCTGGGCGGCACGCCCGCCGTGCCCGCGGCCAACGGCGCGCGCAAGCCGGCCCGCCGGCGGGGCCGCCGCCGCGGCGGCCGCGGGGAGGAGGGCCG
>PNOJ01000093.1 GCA_013824755.1 Gemmatimonas sp. | reverse complement strand
GTCACGGTCCGCACGCGACGGCCCATCAGGTCGTGGACGACGAGTTCGACCACCGACCTCACCGGCGTCGCGAACGAGAACACCGCGTCGCCGCTCACCGGGTTGGGCGAAGGCGGCGCGAAGCCGACCCGCGTCACGCCGCCGCCGTCTGCGACCGCGGTCGTGACGTCCTGGGGACAGTTCGCGCAGCCGCTGCGCGCGGGGTCGTAGCCGTACATCCGCCAGGTCCAGGCAGCGTGCCCGGCGCTCTGATTCACGTGGAAGGCGTAGAGATATCCCGGGGACAGGAAGACCAACTCCGACAGGCCGTCGCCGTCGAGGTCGCCCATGGCCGGCGTCAGGTAGACGCTGTCGGCCAGGTCCCTCGGCCAGCCGCCCAGCAGCAAGCCGAGGTTGCTCCAGGCCCAGGCTTTGCTGCCGCGGGCGCCGAAGACGACGTCGGCGGTGATCGCGTCCTCGAGCATCCCCAGGATCGGCGAACCGTAGATGAGCCAGCCGTCGCTGCCCACGGGGTAATTGTAGTGCTGGGCGCCATCGTCCCACAGCAGATGCACGCTCCAGTTGCGGGCCGCCACCGCGACCTCCGGCTCGTACGTGCCCAGGCAGTTCGCGATCGCCGGCCGCGACAGCGGCGACGCCGTGGTCGAAACGAAGGGCCAGGAGCCGGGCTGCTCGGTCCCGTTGGCGTTGATCGCGTACAGGGTGCCGTTGCTCGTCGGGACGAGCACCTCGGCGTTCCCGTCGAGGTCGAGGTCGCCCAGCGAGACGGCCTCCGAGGGCGCCGGCGCCAGCGTGCGCAGCTGGTTGCCGATGCCGGCGATGCGGTCGAACATCCAGACCGTGGAACCGAACGTGCAGACGATCTCGGCGGCCGGGTCGGCGTCGATGTTGCCGATCGCCGCGGGGAAGGACGCCGCGCCGGTCAGGTTCCAGCCCCAGGGCGACGGCACGTGGGTCCCGTGCAGGTCGAGGATGCGCAGGTAGGAGCCGCCGACCGCGACGACGCTGCGGGGGTAGGGGCCGCCGACGGCGCCGATCGAGACGAAGACGGGCGCCACGGCCGGCAGGTGGTAGGGCCAGCCCTCGCGCAGGCCGCCGGTCTCGTCGTAGGCGAAGACGCGGCCGTCGTTCGTGCCGACCACGACCGACAGGTCTCCCGACAGGTCCAGGGGTCCGACGGCCACAGGTCCGTCGGAGAGCGTCGCGCCGACCGAGACGGGCCAGCCCGGCAGGTCGCCGCCGTCGTGGCGGACGACGTGGATCAGGCCGCCATCGTCCGAGAAGACGATCTCCGACAGCCCGTCGCCGTCCAGGTCCACGACCGCGGGGTCGGAGATCGGCTCGTTGGCGAGCGCGCGGGGGAAGCCGTCGACCAGGTTGGGGTAGCCGGGATCCGCTCGCCATTCGGCGTCGAACATCACCGAATCGGGGTACGCCGGCGCGCCCCAGAGCACGCCCTTGATCATCGCGACGCGGTGGTCGCGCGACGGATCGCAGGCCATGCCGCAATCCTGGAAGGCGCCGCTGCCGGTGTTGTAGCTGCGGTCGGCGAAGTCCTCGACCGCCGACCAGACCGTCGGCGTGGCCGCGGCCGCCCGCTGCAGCGCGAAACCCTGCCAGCGGTTGCCGCCCAGCAGCCAGGTGTCGTCGGCCGCCCGGTGCTCGATCTGCTGGGGGAAGACGCCGCCGACGTTGGTCGCGGAGAGCGGGAAGCTGACCCCCTGGTTCGCCGAGGCGATGGTGCCCGGATCCAGGTACAGATAGCCGCCGCCCGAGGGCGTGGCGCGGTCGTGCGCCACGACCACCCCGTTGCCCGTGGAGGAGGCGGCGATGCGGGGACTCCGCTCCCAGAACCCGTTGGTCGTGCCGCTCAGGCCGATGATGGTGTTCCAGGAGCCGATGCCGCCGCCGCCGTAGGTCGAGGCGCGCCGGTAGCGCAAGCCGGCGTCGAAGCTGTTGTCGGCCGAGCGGAACTCCCACGCCACGTGGACGTAGCCGCCGAAGCCGTAGCTGACGTCCGGGTCCACGTACTCCAGGCCCGTGCCGGTCAGGGTGCCGATCTGGTAGGCCCCCTCGAAGGTGGCGCCGTGGTCGACGCTGCGGGCGTACCAGATGTCGGCGCCGGCGGCATCGTAGCCGGCGGCGACCAGGTACAGGTAGTAGTTGGCGTAGGACACGTCGTCGGTCGCGAAGCGGGGCCTCTGGAACGTGACGCCCGCCTGGCTCATCACCGTGAGGTCGGTCGCGAACGAGCCGGAAGCCAGCCCCAGCGTCGACCAGGTCACGTGGACCTGCGAGATGTCGAAGATGCTGTTGCTCACCACGTAGGCCACGAAGCAGCGGTCCTCGTCGCCCTCGGCCACGCGCAGCCAGGGGTCGGTCAGGTAGGTGCCGACGCCCGGGCTGGGCAGCGTCGCCCACGTCGACCAGTGCCCGCCGCCGTCGGTGGAGCGCAGGATGCGGATCTCGCCGGCCGAACCCGTGCGGGCCTCGACCGCGGCGTAGAGGTCGCCGTTGGCTGCGATATCCAGGCTGACGTCGTACAGGAAGTCGGTCGACGCGTACGCCGCCACGTCGTCGCCGCCGATCTCGTCGAAGCGCAGGTCCTTGTCCGCCACCGGCGGCAGGGACGGCCGCTCGTCCGACGGATCGCCGCGGCGAGGGCCCGAGACCATCGCGTCGTCGGCAGGCAGGATGCTCGTGCCATCGCCGGCGAGCGCCGGCGGCGATACCGGCGGCCGCTCGCCGACGGCGGCGGCAACGACGGCCGCCGCCGGCAACAGCAGCACGACCACGCACAGGATCGAACACGACAGGAACTTACGCATGGCGTCTCCCCTTTCGGCGATCACCGCAGGTTGATCGACTTGGTCACCAGCTCGCGGCCGTCGGCGCGCAGGCGCAGCAGGTACACGCCCGCCGCGGCGCGGCCGCCGCCGTCCACCGCGCCGTCCCAGGCCAGCACGCTGGGGCCGGCCGGCAGGTCGCCGGCGTGGAGCGTCCTGACCGCGCGGCCGGCCAGGTCGTACACGACCAGTTCGGCGCGCCCCGCTCGCGCCAGCGTGAAGAAGATCTGCGCCTCGCCGCGTAGGGGGTTGGGCCGGACCGTCAGGCCGTCGGCGGGCGACGCCGCGGACGGGAAGGGCTCGGGCTCGGCGACGGGCGTCGCGGAGGTCGTGCGGAAGACGCCACCGCCGTCCAGCCCCACGTAGCCGCGGCCGTCGCCGGACGCGATCGCCTGCACGGCCAGCCACGGCGTCAGGCCACTGCCGGCGTCCTGCCAGGTCTGGCCGCCGTCGGCGGAGGTCCAGAGCGCGCCCCAGGTTCCGGCGGCCAGCAAGCCGTCGAGATCGGCGAGACGCAGGATCCAGCCGCCGTCCAGGGCGGTGGCCTCCCAGGCGCCGGCCGGCGCGTTCCAGCGCCACACGCCGTCGTTGCCGACGGCGACGAACAGGTTGCCGCCGCTGGCCGCCAGCGACCAGCAGTCCGGGCCGGGCAGCCCGGCGCCGCTGTCGGTCCACACGGCATTGCCCTCGGGCAGCGCGTACACGCCCGCGCCTCCGAGCGCGGCGTAGTACACGCCTTCGAGCAGGACCACGCCCTGGACGCAGGCGGATGGCAGGCCCGAGCCGAGCTGCGTCCAGGCCTCGTCCCCCTCGGCCCAGTGCCACACGGCGCCGCCGTACGTCCCGGCGTAGTGCCGCCCTTCGATGCAGTCCAGCGAGAAGATCCCCTCGCCCTGCAGGCCGACGGCCTGCCAGTTCGCGCCCTGGTCCTCCGTCCGCCAGACGCCGTTCCAGGTGCCGGCGCAGACGCCGCCGGCGTCGGCTTCCAGCTCGTGGACGAAGACGTTCATCACCGCGTCGACGGTCGGGAGCCACGTGTCGCCCTGGTCGGCGGACACGGCGATCCCGCCGCCGAACATCCCGGCGTAGACGACGCCCCCGCTGACGACGATGTCGCGCACGAACGGCGAGGCCATGCCCGACACCGCCTCGCTCCAGACGTCGGCCGCGGGATCGAAACGGAAGACGCCGGCGCCGTAGGTGCCGGCGTACGGCGTCAGCCCCCGGGCGGTCATCGCGCGCACGTCGCCGTTCCAGATCCCGTCGCCGCGCCACGCCCAGGCGCGGGTCGCCGGGTCGCGGCGGAACACGGCCTCGCCCATCGTGCCCGCGAACAGGACCCGATCGACCTGCACCACGGCGTTGACGTTGTCGTACCAGAGGTCGTCGTTCAGGGGAGTCCACTGCTGGTCGTCGCAGTCGAGGTGATAGACGCCGCCTTCGTGGCCGGCGAGCAGCACCGTCTCGGGCGTGACGGTCAGCGACTCCTGCCCCCAGGGAGCCAGCAGTCCGTCCTCGAACAGGCTCCAGAGGCCGGTCTGCGGGTCGCGCCGGTAGACGGCGCCGTCGAACTGGGCGAAGAGGTCGAGGCCGCGCAGGGCGAGACTCCTGACCCATTCGCCGGGCAGGCCGTCTTCGTCCTCCACCCAGGTGGCGCCGCCGTCGTCGCTGCGGACCACGCCGAAGTTGCCGCCGGCGAACACCACGTCGCCGTAGTGGCAGACGGCGAGCGCGCGCACGATCGGATAGTCGTCGCCGGGGATGGTCCCGGTCGCGTACCAGGTGAGGCCGTCGTCATCGGACCGCCAGACGCCGCCGCCCCAGGTGCCGACGTAGACGGCCTGGTCGCCGGCCGCGAGCGTGTTCAGCGAGTAGTTGCAGCAGGGCCAGGCGAGCGACGGGTCGGCCTGCGTCCAGGAATCGCCGCCGTCCTCGGAGCGGTAGAGTCCGCCGGACTCGGTGCCGGCCAGCAGGGTGCCCCGGGGCGTGGTCAGCAGGCCGGCCACCACGGCGCCGGCCGGTCCGCCCGTCCACTCCCAGGCGTCGCCGCCCGACTTCCCGGCGGCGCCTCGGACGGCCATGCCCTGATCCGGCGGCTGGTGAGGTACGGGATCCCACGTCGGCGAAGCGGCGGCAGCGGAGTTCGGAATCATGGTCGCGATGCAGAGCGGGATGAACAAGATGAGTCGAACAGGCTGGCAGCACATGACAACCCCCTTGTCCCGTGCTGAGGCCCGCTCCAGGACCGGGACGGCATGTCGCCGGCCCGGAGTAGGGAGGTCCCGATGGTCGTCGTCCCGGGGAGTGAAGGTCACTCCGGGAGAACGGCAACCATCCTACTCCTTTGATGGTGTGGTTTCAATACCGCCAGGCAGCTCGTACCAGGTGCCCTTGCGCTGCCCCCGGCGCACGAGTCGCCCCTCGGCGACCAGGCGCTGCAGGTGGGCCTTGACGGTGTTGCGGTTGGCGCCCGTCAGGGCCGTCGCCGCCCGCACCGTGACGCGGCCATGCGCCCGCACCGCGCCGAAGATCGTCTCGGACAGCGGCGGCAGGGGCGCCATCCGCTGCTCCCGGTCGAGGCGTTCCGCGAGAGTCGCCACCTGGCGGGCCATGCAGTCCAGGAAGAAGGCGGTCCAGGCGGCGCGCGCGACGGCGTCCTGCCCGGTCCCGGCTTCGCGCAGGCGGCGCGCGGCCTCGTCGTAGGCGACGCGTTCGCCCTCGAAGACGCGGTCCAGGGATGCGCTGGTCGCGTAGCCGTAGCCGTGCTTGAGCAGCAGCAGGGTCGCGAGCAGGCGCGACAGCCGACCGTTGCCGTCCTGGAAGGGCTGGATGGCGAGAACGCCGCCGGTGATCGCGGCGATGGCAAGCAGGGGGTGGTTGCGGTCGTCCGCGAGATCCGCATTCGCCCGGGCCAGCAGGGAGGCGAGGCGGTGCGCGGGATCCGTCGCGGCGCCGGGCGCGGGAACGGGCGCGGCGGACATGACCGGCGCTGCGGCCGTGTCGGGCGCCGGTGCGAGGAACGCGTCCTGCGGCAGGGGCTGGCTGCGGGGCCGTCCGCGGTGGCGGGCGTCCCTCTCGGCGTGGCGCAGCAGGAATCCGTGCAGCAGCTGCACGTGGTGCTCCGTCAGGGCGATGTCGCGCCAGGATTTGACGACCATCTCGAGGGCGTCTGCGCAGCCGGCCGCCTCCTGCTCGTCCCGCGACGCGAAAGCCCGGGCCTGGGGGCCGAAGAGCAGACGCTCGACGGCACGGTCGTCCATGGCGGCGCCGTCGAGGCGGATCGACGAGCCGACCGTCTCGACCGTGGCCACGCGCTGCAGGGCCGCCAACCGCTCCGGGGGCAGGATCCCCGGCCGCGACCAACGGCCCTTGAACTCGTCGACGGTCCCGACGGCGCGCAGCATGCCCGCCGTGACGACCTCCGCGTACCCACCCTCCATGGCGGTTCCTCCTGAGGTTGTGCTCCCGGAATGCCGACCGGCCGGGCCGGCCGCCACGTCGGCTGAGGGCCGGCCCCGAGTCGGGGAAAGCCCGCCGGCCACATCCTGTGTCCGGCGAACCCGACTTCCAGGCTTCCACGCCATCCATGGCGGGGGAGCCTAGCAGACGCCCCCGACCCGGGGCAGATCCTCATCCGATGTGCCGGCCGCCCTGGTCCGCGGTCCGGCGCGCCGATGTCCGGCGTTCCGAGCGGGCAACCATGAACATATCTGTAAATACCTTGAAGCTGACACATTGTCAACCATTATGTTGAAATTTAGATGAAATTATGGATATAGCGGCGCGATTGCCGCCACGCTCTCACAATCTGTCGACGGCTATGACCACCACCTCCCATCTCATTGACACATAAGTTGTTACGTGGTAGGTTCCCTGGCGTTGCTAGCAGGAGGGGCCGATGCGTCTCGATCACAGTTCCCGCCCCGGCGTCCCGACGCGAGCCCCGCACCGAGGGGACCGCCGGCTGCTGGCCGTCGCCTCGGCGGTCGGCTGCCTGGCCCTGTACGGAGGCTGGCGGCTGTTCTGGTTCCTGACCGACGACGCCTTCATCGCCTTCCGCTACGTCAGCAACGCCCACCTCGGGCACGGCTACGTCTGGAACGCGCCGCCCTTCCTGCCGGTCGAGGGGTACACGAGCTTCCTGTGGACGGTCCTGATGGACCTGGCGTGGCGCGTGACCGGCGTCGAGCCGCCCGACAGCGCCAACTGGATCTCCTTGCTGTTCGCCTGCGGGACCCTGACGCTGGCCGGCCGGATGCTGCTGCGCCTGGACTGGCGCGAGCGGCTGCGCCCGTGGCGGGCGGCGTTCCTGGGCCTGATGTTCGCCTACCTGCTGCTGAACCGCACGTTCCTGGCCTGGAGCAGTTCGGGGCTGGAGACGGCGATGTTCAACTTCCTGGTGCTGCTGTGGGCGTCGGCGATGATGTCGGCTCCCGCCGACGCGCGCCGGTTGGCTCTGGCCGGCGCCGCCGCCGCCGCCCTGGCGCTGACCCGGCCCGACGGATTGCTCTTCTGCACCCTGACGGCGGCCGCCGTGCTAGTGGTCGCGTTCGGCGCCCGCGATCGCCGGGTCGCACGCCGGCTCCTGCTGGCGGGCCTCTCCCCGCTGGCCGTCGTCGTCGCCCACGAGGCCTGGCGGCTTTCGTTCTACGGCGCGTGGCTGCCGAACACCTACTACGCGAAGGTGACGAGCGCCTGGCCGCAGAGCGGCGCGCGCTACCTGTGGAGCTTCACGCTGGAATACGCCCTGTGGGCCGTCGCGGCCGTCGCGGGCTGGACGCTCGTCGCCGCACTGCGCCGCGGCGGCCGTCTCCGGATCCCGCCCGTGGGCCGCCACGAGCTGGCGGCGCGCGCGCCGGCGGCGGCAGGCGTGCTGTCCCTGCTGCTGCACTTCGCCTACTACACCTTCGTGGTGGGCGGGGACCACTTCGAGTTCCGGGTCTACTCGCACCTGCTGCCGCTGATCTTCCTGGCGGTGGTCTGGTCCCTGAACCGCCTCGACCGCGGCCCGAAGGCGTCGCTGGCCGTCGCGGGCGCGGTGCTGCTGCTGTCGCTGCCGTTGCCGTGGACCCACTGGGCGCTGACGAAGGACCTGCAGACCCGCGAGCAGACCCACGTGCTGCGCATGCCCGTGGCCCCGAGCTGGCCGGCGCCGGTGCGCTGGTACGCGGCGGCGTTCGACCGCGCCCAGGCCTGGCTCATCCCCCACCACGTGGGCATGCGCCACCAGGAGCACAAGATCTTCTGGCAGACCCAGCTCGGCTACTACCCCACGCGGGAGCAGGGGATGTCCCTGGGGACGTCGCGCTACGCGACGATCGGGCTGCCCTGCGTCGGGGTGCCCTCGTGGATGATGCCGCACGTCAACATCGTCGACGTGCTGGGCCTGAACGACTACGTGATCGCACGCACGCCGCTGCCCTCGGGCATCGACATGATGGCCCACAGCCGCCGCCCGCCCGCCGGCTACGTCGACAGCTACCTGCCCAACCTGCTCTACGACGGGAAGGTCTGGTTCGTGCGGGAACGCACGCCGCCGCTGACGGCCGCGAAGATCGCGGAGCTGGAGCGCACCTGGCGGGAGCGCGCCGACGCCGGCGTCCTGCGTCCGGAAACGAGCGGCCCCCAGTCCCGCTGAAGGACCGGGGGCCGCCGGGGGCCGGACCCGCGCCGCCTACTCCGTCATGATGATGACGTGCTTGACGGTGCGGAACGCATGCGTGTCGAGGATGCGCAGCTCCAGCTGCTCGCCCACCAGCTGCAGCTCGTAGCTGGCGAGCGGCTGCGGGCTGACGACCCTCGCCTTGGTCGCCGGGATCAGGATCACCGTCGTGCGGTCGGTGTCCAGGGCCGTGAAGACGGCCCCCTCGAGGCGGCCGGTCGGCTTGACGGTCTTGCCGAGACCCAGGACGCCGCCCTTGGACTCGATCAGGTCCGCCGCCTGCAGCTCCTTCTTGGTGCCGACCACGTAGTAGATCGTGCTGAGCCGGGCGCGGGAGACCTCGATCGCCTCGGTCTGGGACTGGATGGTCTCGGTCTGGGACTGGATCGTCTGCTGGCCGGCCTGGACCTCGGCGGTCAGGCCCGTCACCTGGGTCTGCAGCTCGTCGACCCGGGCGGTGAGCTGGACGATCACGGCCTCCTTCTCGGCCACCGTCTGGCGCAGGCCGCGGATCAGCTTCTCGAGACCGGCCGCCTTGACGCCGCTCTCCTTGAGCTGCTGGTCCAGCTCGCGGATGCGGTCGTTGGCGCGGATGATGCTCTCCTTGATGCGGGCGATGCGCTGACGGGCCTCTTCGCCGCGATCCTGGCTGAGGCTCTGCTCGGCCTCGAGTTCGGTGGCGAGGGCCTGGGTGCCCTGGTCGCCGATGTCGATGGCCTCGAGGCTCTCCTGGATGCCGGCGATCTCGTCGATGGCGGCCTCGTAGCGCTCGGTCGTCGCCTGCTCGTCGGCCTGCAGGACGGCGTACTGGTTCTTGCTGGTCTGGAGCTTCTGGTACAGGACGACGGACGCGGCGAGCAGGGCCACGGACAACACGATCAGCAGCACCATCGCGGGCTTGCGCATGATTCCAACTCCTTGGTAGAACTTCAGGCGTCGGCGGGGGTTCACGGGCACGCCGGCATTAGCCCGCGCATCATAACCACCAATCGGGCCCGCTGGCAACGGACCGGACGCGGATTCCAACCGGCGCCGTCTGCAGTAATCACATAACCCATTCCAATAAAAAACGATACGCCGCAATTAGTCCGGCCGGGGCTGCTGTGCTAAAGTGGCGGTCGGAGCGCCTGCACGAGGAGGGATGCGATGCGATCGCGAACATGGGCGTGCGTATTCACCGCGCTGACGATCGCGACCGGCTGCGGCGGGGACGACCCCGTGGCGCCGCCGGTCCAGGACGTCTACGGCCAGTGGACCGCCGTGGAGTTCAAGTACCAGAGCGTGCCGCCGGAAACGACCGTCGACATCGTGGCCTTCGGCGGGACCGCGACGCTCGACCTGCAGGAGGACGGCGACTTCGAGCTGGTGGTCTCCCCCGTCGGCGAGCTTTCGGCCACCACGTACGGGTACTGGGAGTTGAGCCAGGACATGATGAGCCTGACGCCGCAGGGGATGCACTTCTCCTGGGAGTTCGACGTCGCCCTGGTCGACGGCAAGCTGTCGCTGCGCGGCGCGTCGGTCGAGTTCGATTTCGACAACGACGAGGTGCCGGAGGACGCGACGCTGGACATGCTCCTGTCCAAATGAAATCGGCTCGTCGATATCGCTTGCGAGCGCCGCAGGGATCCGCCTAGAATTCCCCGATCACGATTGCCATGCGAATCCGACACCGAAAAGGGGGCGGTTCATGCTGAAGAGGACCCTGATCTGCCTGGCGCTCGTCATCGCGATCGCGTCCTTCGCCGGCTGCGGCAAGAAGCAGGCGGACGAGAAGCTGGCCGAGCGGATGACCGAGGAGATGCTCGAGCAGGCGACCGGCCAGAAGGCCGACGTGGACATGAAGGACGGCGAC
>PNOJ01000092.1 GCA_013824755.1 Gemmatimonas sp. | reverse complement strand
GCGCGGTCGCGGGTCAGTACTCGACGGCCGCGCCGGCCTGCACCGACCAGCCACGCCACTGCCAGTAGAGGTCGTTGGAAGACCGCTGCGCCCATTCGACGCTAACCCGGAAACTAGCGTTCACCCCGCTCCGGCCCGCGGCGAGGCGCTGCTCGAGATCGAGGCGGACCCGCGACAGCGTGTCGCTGCGCTCGCCCGGGCCCAGGATGATCCGTTCGTCGGCGTCGAGCAGGAATTCGTCCGTCGCGGGATCGTAGACTTGCGGCGGACGGCCGGGGTAGTCGAGCCAGGCCAGCTCCGCGGACAGTTCGGCCAGGCAGTTGCGGGGCAGGATCGCCTTCACGGCGGCGCCGAGGCGGGGGCCGTCGACGGAGAACTCGTCGAGCAGGGGGTTGTCGAACGCGGCGAGCTGCGCGGCGACGTCGCCGTGCTCGTAGAGCCGAGAACGCGACCACCAGGCCCGCAGGGCGAGCCGCGTCGACAGCGACTGGGCCGCCTGGGCGAAGAGCTCCCAGGCCGCCGCCGCTTCCATCCGGTCGGTGTCATAGCTCTTCCAGCCCGCGCGAGCGCCCATGCCGAAGCTCGTGCGCGACGGCAGCGAGCGGTGCATCCGGATCGACAGCCAGGTCCTCCTCGCATCCTCGTCCGGGGAATCGGGATAGGTCCGCGCGGCGGCGTCCGCCCTCAATTGGGCGGTGAAGCTGGGGGTCAGGTACCGCTTCGCGGACGCGTAGGCGCCGCCCTCGCGGAAGTCGTAGGGCGCGTAGAGGTCCTCGTTCGCCCGCCGCGAAGCGGACAGGCCGGCCTGCCAGTGCGTGCGCGCGCCGCGCGCCGCCTGCTGGACCTCGGCGGAGGCCTGGAGGTAGCCGTGGTTCAGGTCCGGGTTGTCGCGGAAGCGGACCAGACGCCCGGAGGCGCCCAGTTGCAGCGACGCGGCGGGCGTCCAGAGCAGCCAGCCGCGCCCGTCGGCGATGCCGTCGCCGGGGGAGGATTCGGTGCCGAACACGTTGTCCGTCGCGATGAGGCTGGCGCCGGCGCCCGCGGCCCAGGGTGACCGCGCTTGCAGGATCGCCGGCGGCGAGGCGAACGCCGCCGCCAGGAGCAGGGCGGCGCGTCGCATGGTCGACAGGGTCACCGGGGGCCCTGGCCGTTCGGGGGGCCGCCGCCGCCTTGCCCGGAACCGCCTTGCCCGGAACCACCTTGCCCGGAACCGCCATGCCCGGCACCGCCCTGACCGGTGGTCGCGCCGTGGTGCTGGAAGCCGCCGTCCTGGAACCAGCAGCCGTCGGCCAGGCCGTCGCCGTCGCGGTCCAGGAAGCGGTCCTGCAGCCCCTCGCGCCCCTCGGATCCCGGTCCCACCTGGACGTCCGGGAAGCCGTCGCCGTCCTCGTCCAGCCAGAGGGCGCTTTCACGCACGGGACCGTAGCGGTCGCCGTGCAGGTCGTCGCGGGTGAAGGCCAGGCCGGTGACGTCGTTGCGGCCGTCGCGGTCCATGTCGAGCACGTTGTCGTTGAGGCCGTCGCCGTCGTCGTCGCGGAAGTCCGTCGCGAGGTCGTTGACGCCGTCGCCGTCGTCGTCGCGGTAGCGGTCGTTGAGCCGGTCGCCGTCGGTGTCGAGCCAGGCGAACGGGTGCGCGTAGGGGTGTCCGTCGACATCGTTGACGCCGTCGCCGTCCGCGTCCCGGAACAGGTCGTGGCGCTGGTCCCGGTCCCGGTCGACCCAGCCGACGGTCGGCACGGGCGAACCGGGCACATCGGCAGCCGCCGCGATGGTCGCGGCGGCGACGAATCCCATCGCGATGAAGGTCCTGCGCATCGTCATCCTTGTTGAACGTCGGAGGGGGCGGAAGAGCCTCGCCTCTCCCCGCCCCCTCTTCACGGATCGCTACCAAGTGCGAGGGGGTCCACTCGATGTTGAGTAGCTCTCCGCAGTCCCTCGGAGGACCTTGCGGCGGCCCCTAGCAACTTTGCGGCCCGCGGGCGGCGAAAAGACATCTCTCTATATCACAGCCGGTTGTGTCGGCGGCGATCCGCGCGTGGCTGTCGCCGTTCGACGATTCCGTCGAATGTCTCGACGGAATCGGCGCACCTACCAGCCCCACTTCTGCATTTTGTAGCGCAGGTTGCGCTCGGTCAAGCCCACCGCGCGCGCCGCCTGGCTGCGGTTGCCGGCCGCCGCGTCGAGGGCCTCGCGGACGACGCGCTTCTCGATCTCCTCGACGAAGCGGGGGAGGTCGCCCCGGAAGTCGTCGAGCCGGCGCGTGTCGTTGCCGCCGGTGCCGCCCGGCAGGTCGGCGAGCGTCGCGACGGGGCCGCGGGCCAGCACGACCATGCGCGTCACCAGGTTCTCCAGCTCGCGCACGTTGCCGGGATAGTCGTGCTTCACCAGCAGGTCCATGGCTTCGCGGCTGATGGAGTCCACCGACTTGCCGTACTGGGCCGCGGCCTTGAGCCGGAAGTGCTCGATGAGCGCCGGGATGTCGGCCCGCCGTTCGCGCAGCGCCGGCAGGCGGATGTTCACGACGTCGAGCCGGTAGTAGAGGTCCTGCCGGAAGGTCCCGTCGGCGACCATCTGCTCGAGCTCGCGGTGGGTGGCCGCCACGATGCGCGCGTCGGCGGCCAGGGTCTGGTTGCTGCCGACGCGCTCGAAGGTCCGCTCCTGCAGCACGCGCAGCAGCTTCACCTGCAGCGGCGGCGGCAGGTCGCCGATCTCGTCCAGGAAGAGGGTGCCGCCCGCGGCCGCCTCGAAGCGCCCGGCCCGACGAATGTCGGCGCCGGTGAAGGCGCCCTTCTCGTGGCCGAACAGCTCGCTCTCCAGCAGCGTCGCGGCGAAGGCGGCGCAGTTGACCGCCACGAACGGCCCGTCGCGGCGGGAGCTGGCGTGGTGGACCGCGCGCGCGACGAGCTCCTTGCCGGTGCCGCTCTCGCCGCGGATCAGGACGGTGGCGTCGGTCGCGGCGGCCCGCGAGGCCAGGTCCAGCGCCTCGGTCATGGCCGGACTCGCGGCCACGATCCCGGCGAACGAGTGCGTGGCCGCCACCTGCCGGCGCAGCACGCGCACCTCCGAGAACAGCCGCCGCCGCTCCACCGCCCGCTGGATCTGCAGCTCGATGTCGTCGAGGTCGATCGGTTTGGTGATGTAGCCGGACGCGCCGCGCCGCATCGCCTCGACCGCGTCGGCGATGGTGCCGAAGGCCGTGATGACGATCACCTCGAGCAGGGGGTTGGCCGCCTTGGCCCGCGCCAGCAGCTCGGCGCCGTCCATGCCGGGCATGCGCACGTCGGTGAGCATCACGTCCACGACGCTCTCGCGCACGATCCGCAGCGCCGTCTCGCCGTCCGCGGCCAGCACCGCGTCGTAGCCGCGTTTCAACAGGTACCCGCCCAGCGACTCGCGCTGCCCGGCCTCGTCGTCGACGATCAGCACCCTCGTGTCCGTCATCGTGCGTCCTCCGGCGCGCCGCCGCGCGGCAGGTCGAGCGTGAAGACCGCGCCGCCGCCCGGCCGGCCGTCGGCCAGCGCCCGTCCGCCGTGCTGCGCGGCGACCTGGTCCACGACGGCCAGGCCGAGGCCGGTGCCGTCCGGTTTGGTCGTGTGGTAGAGGTTGAAGATGCGGCCCAGGTCGGCCGGCGCGATGCCGCAACCGCTGTCGCGGACGACCAGCAGGATCCGGTCGCCGTCGGCCCGCAGCTCGACGTCCGTGCGCGCCCCGGCGGGGCAGGCGGCCAGCGCGTTGTCGAGCAGGTTGTGCAGCGCCTGGCGCAGCAGGTCCGGGTCGGCCACGAGGTCCAGATGCGCGGGCGCCGACACGGCGAGCGCCACGCCCTTGGCCTCGAACCGCCCCCGCACGAGGGTGACGACGTCGCGCACCAGCGCCGCGGCGTCCGTCGGCCGCAGGTCGGGCGCGGCCGGCCGGGCGTAGTGCAGGAACTGCTCGACGATGCGGTTGATGCGCCCGACCTCGCTGCGCACGGTCCCGGTCAGCTGCTTGTATTCCGTCTCGTCCTGCGTCGGGACGAACTCGCGGCCGAGGCGCTGCGCGACGACGTGGATCGCGTTGAGCGGGTTGCGGATCTCGTGGGCCACGCCCGAAGCCAGCTCACCCAGGGCGAAGCTGCGCTCGCGCCGCGCGCGCTCCTCCTCGAGCGCCGTGACCTCGCGCCGCGCCTGCGCCCACGCGGTCCTGGCGGCCGCCAGCCGTCGGCTGGCGATCAGCAGCGCGGCGCCGGCGCCCAGCGCCACCAGCAGCAGCAGGGAGTGCACGGCCAGGCTGCGGCCGATCTCGCGTTGCCGCTGCTCGACCTCGCTCAGGTCCAGGCCGACGCGCAGCAGGCTCACGGGCCGGCCGTCCACGTCGAGCCGCGAGACCCGCTCCAGCACGCGGCGCCCCGCGAACGCGACCTCGCGCGTGGCCGGCGCGCCGGTCGCCATCACCCGGGCCAGCAGCGTGTCGCCGGCCAGCGAGGACAGGCGGTCCACGTTGGGCGTGGCCGCGAGGATGCCCCCTGCGTCCTGCAGCGCCAGGAAGGCGGTGCCGCTGCGCTGGCCCAGGACCTGGAGCAGGCGTCCCGGTCCGATCCGTCGCCGCTCGGCCGCCAGGACCGCGGCGTCCATCCCGGCGCAGACGACGCCGCCGTCGGGCCGACGCAGCGCGCCGACCAGCCGGTAGCCGCCGCCGTCGGGCGCGGGGACGCGCAGCACGCGCGACTCGCCGGCACGCAGCGACGACACGCCGCCCGCGGCGATCTCGCTCCAGCACGCGGCTTCACCGTCGGAGGTCGGTGTCGGGGCGGCGGCGATGGTGGGCCGGTCGGGCCAGTGCACCGTCAGGCAGGTCAGGTCGTTGGCGGCGGCGATGCTGTCGATCATCGCCTGCGGCCGCCGCCCTTGCCGTTCGAGGTTGTCCACGAGCGACGCGAGGGCGAGCAGCCGCTCGCCCGCCTGCGTCTCCCATGCCTCGAAAGCGGCGAGCGCGTGCGCCTGGCTCTCGCCGACCACGCGCTGGACCTGCTCGGCGTGGCCGATCGTCATCTGCTCGAGCGTCGCGCGCGCGCTGCGGATCTCGCGCGCGGTCGAGGCGAGGAACACGGCCCCCGCCAGCACCAGCGTCGCCACGACGACGACGGGGCGCAGCAGCCAGAGCCTGGATCGGTCGATGGAGAACACGGCGGTTGGTGCTCCGCGACGGGGGATGGGCGGGCCGGCGCGGACGGCGAGGTCGCCGGCCGCGCCACCTTACCCCGCGACCGCACGCGGCACAAGGCTCGAGTTGTGCCGTCGAAATTGTGTCCGGCCGTGCCGCGACAGGCACGTTCGGCTCTCTTTCAGCCCCTCACATCGCGTAGCTCAACTCGTGCCGCCGCTGTCGGGGCAGCACCCGCGTGCTGATCCCGCGCCAATAGTACTCGGCCCAGCGTGTCGGCAACCCGATGCAGCTCACGAACAACCGCCGCTCCAAGAGCTCCCGTACGCTGATCCGCCGCTCGATCATCCCCCGCTCCTGTGCCGGTGTCGGGCTCCCGCGCTCCTTCTCCCGGCGGCCCTTCATGTAGTTCCGCCACACCAGGAACACCGCCAACCGTTCTGCGCTAGCCTGCCGGCGCTTCGACCACGCGATGGTCTCGCGCTTGTGGTTCGAGCTGCTGTGGCGGATCAGCAAGTCTGCCAAGTTGATCGGGAACAGTGGATTGCCCGCGTCTCGCCGTTCCTTGCTCGAAGTCACCAGGTGGGTCGACTCGCAGGGCAATTCCTTCAGGATCCTTGGGTAGGTCTCGTGCTCGTCGCTCAGGATCGTCACCCGCGGTTGATCACCGGTGACCACCTCCAGCAAATGCTTCACGTCCTTGTACACGGCCTTGGGATCGGGACGGCCGTGGGTCTTCTCTAGATGCTTGCGCTTGCGCTTCTGGGCCTTGGTCATCTTCCCGCTGCGACGCAACTCACTGTCGGTGAAATAGGGCAGGAAGTCGGTGTCCTTCTCCACGGCCAGGTGATGGTGGAAGGGCCAGTACTGGGACTGCTCGAAGGTGACAAAGCCGTCGAGGACGAACTTGTCGACCGGTTTGGCCGATTGCATGAGCTGGGCGTGGAAGAGCAGGCAGTGCCGGCCGAGGCGGCTGAGTTGGCGGTCGATGGTCGAGGGGGCGACGTGCAGATCCCTGGCGATCTGGCGGTTGGCCATGCAGCCGGTGGTCTTGGTCAGCAGTTGCGTGAGGATGTCGGGCCGCTTGAGCCAGTAAGAGGTGGCAAAGGTCTGGGAGCTGAAGGAACGGCGGCAGTGGAGGCAGAGAAACCGCTGGATACGCGTTGGGTTGAGTTGTCTACGGAAGTAGCCGATACGCTTGAAGCGCCAGCCGATGGTCAACTGCTTGTGGTATTGGCAGTTGGGGTTGGGGCAGTGGGGCGGAACGAAGCCCGGATCGTTGGTGTGCATGTCCGGTCCGGGGCATCATCCGGGCCGGACACATTATCAGTGGCACAACTCAAGGAACGATTGGGGAACACGCGCCCCCGCGTGGAACACGCGCATTTTCGAGGGGACAAGGATCGTCGAACGATTCGACCAGATCGTCGGAATCGTGCGCCGCCGCCGCCGCGGACGCGCGCCGGCGCAAGAGCCGCAATCGCGCCGGAGCCAACGCGTTGCGGGCAGGAGCGCCGCCGCGTCGTGGAACTGGCCCGCCTCATGCTCGATCGGCCGCTCGTCACACCTCGCTACGGCAGCCAAGCAGACGTGAAGGAGCAACATCATGAAGACCCGGCTCGCACTCACCGCGCTCGCGATCCTCGCGCTGACGGCCATCGGTTCGCTGGCCTCCGCCCAGTCGTACGGCTACGGCGTCGGCGGCTTCGTCGACGAGAACGGCGACGGCTTCAACGATCTGGCGCCAGACGTCGACGGCGACGGCATCCCCAACGGCCTCGATCCCGACTACGTCCCGCCCGCGGACGGCTCGGGCGCCGGCTTCGGTCCCGGCGAGGGCGACTGCGACCCGACAGGCACGCAGAACCAGACCGGCTTCCTGTACCGCCTGAAGGCCATGTGGCAGACGATGTCCGGCGGCGCCGGCGGCTACGGCCCGGGCGACGGCACCGGC
The DNA here is from genome assembly GCA_013824755.1 of Gemmatimonas sp. Lineage (GTDB taxonomy): Bacteria > Krumholzibacteriota > Krumholzibacteriia > LZORAL124-64-63 > LZORAL124-64-63 > PNOJ01. The sequence continues at coordinate 3,410 of PNOJ01000092.1, read as the reverse complement.
AACGGCGGCACCGGCCCCGGCGACGGCACCGGCTTCGGGCCGGGCGACGGCGTCTGCCCGACCACCAAGGGCGGCGCTCGCATGGGCTCCGGCATGGGCGGCAATCACTGACCGGTCCACCGCGACTCGATCGTGAAAGGACGGGGGAGCCTCGAGGCTCCCCCGTTCCGCACCACGCAGCGACTCACAGCAATCGCGCCCGCCACGCGGCGGCGTCCTGCGGGCGGTCCAGCCGGTCGCAGGTCGTCGCCAGCAGGCGCATGACGTACTGGGTGTCGCCGTTGGCGGCGCCCAGTTCCGCATCGAGGACCGCGAAGCTGTCCAGCAGGGTCCGCTCGGCCTCGTCCGCTTCGCCCAGCGCCAGCCAGGATTCGCCCCGGTCGTAGAGGATGCGGCCGCGGGTCCGGGGGTCGACGGGGCCCGGCGCCTCGTCCAGGGCCAGGGACAGCAGGCGGTCGGCGTCGGCGCGGCGGCCCGCCACGAGATAGAGACTGGAGAGCCGCGCGCGCACCCAGCGGGTTTCGGCGCTGCCCGCCCCGGATTGCCCCAGGTAGTACGACTCGGCGCCTTTCAGTTCCTGCTCGGCGTCGTCGTACCGCTTCAGGTCGATCAGCGCGCCGGCCAGGTGCACCGTGCCGATCCAGCGACCGGGGTGGTCGTTCCCCTTGGCGGTTGTGTAATCGTCGCGTCCCTGGCGCAATTGCACCTCGGCTTCCTCCGGCCGGCCCAGGCGCCTGAGGCTGCGCCCCAGGTCCACGCGCGTGATCGACGTTTCGGGGTGACCGGCGCCCAGGACCCGCTCGCGTGTGGCGAGGACCACGCGGAGCTGCTTCACCGCCGCCTCGTCGTCCCCCAGCCCCGCCAGCGCGCGGGCGTAGTCGTTGCGGAACAGCAGCGTGTTGGGGTGGTCCGCGCCGCTGGTCGCGGTCGAGAGATCGACCGCCTCGGCGAAGGGCGCCAGCGCGTCGCGGCTGCGCCCCTGCTTCAGCTGCGTCGTCGCCAGGCGGTACAGCACGGTCGGCAGCAGGCTGGGATCGGTGACCCCCGTGTCGCGGCAGGCCGGCACGAGTCCGGCGAAGATCGCCTCGGCCTCCGCGAGGTTTCCCCGGCGCGACTTCAATTCGGCAACGGAGAGCTGCGACCTCATGGTGTTCTCGTTGCGGTCGCCGTAGATCTTCCGCGTCATCTCGTGGGCGGCCAGCGAGAGCGAATCCGCCTCGTCGAAGCGCTCGGCGCCCATGATCATCTCCGCGAGCGAGCGCAGCAGGATCGCCGTGTCCGGGTGGGGGCCGTCGAAGACCCGCCCGTGGATCGTGATCGCCTCGCGCAGCAGCTTCTCGCCCTCGCCGCTGCGCCCCATCGCGTCCAGCAGCCGGCCCAGGTTGTGCAGGTCGGTGGACACGAACGGGTGGAGGTCGCCCAGCACCCGGCGGTGGACCGCCACGGCTTCGGTGTAGAAGCCTTCGGCGGCCGGCAGGTCGCCCTGGTAGCGCGCCAGGTTGCCCAGGCTGTTGAGGTTCACGGCTAGGGCGTCGGACTCCTGCGGCAGGCCGCGGTAGACCGCCAGCGAGCGGTGCATCAGCGAGTCGGCCTCGCCGTAGTCGCCCTGCTCCTGCAGCACGTTCGCCAGGTAGAGGGAGGCCTCGGCCCAGGCGACCGAATCGATCGGCGCCGTGTCCGCCATGCGCTGCAGGGCTTGCCGGTACGTCGCTTCGGCTTCCTTCATCTCGCCGCGGTTCCAGGCCAGCGAGCCGGCCTCCACCAGGAACTTGGCGGGGAAGGGGGAGGCGCGGTCGAACGCCGTCTGGAGCTCGCGCACGCGGTCGATCTGCCCCTGGGCGGCGTCGTACTCGCCCAGCTGGCGGTAGGTGAGCCCGAGTTGCAGCCGCAGCGCCGCCTCCACTTCGGGCTGGTCGGCCAGCTCCTTGCCGATGCGGCCGGCGGTCTCGTCGAGGATCGCGCGCAGCATCTCCGTGTCGCGCCCCTGGGCCACGTGCGGCCCCACGCCGCCGAGCATGTCCCCCAGGAAGCGCGACACCTGCGTGGCCTTGGCGGCCTCGCGGATCGCCAGGCGCGAGGCCCGCTCGGCACGCACGTACATCACCGAGCTGACCACCGCGGCCGCGACCAGCACGACCACGATCGCGCCCAGCGCGGCGAACGTGCCGCGGTTGCGCCGCACCAGCTTGCCGAGGCGGTAGGAGGCGCTCGGCGGCCCGGCGGTCACCGGCTCGTTGCGCAGGTGGCGCCGCACGTCGGCCGCCAGCCCGTTGGCCGTCTCGTAGCGCCGGTCGCGGTCCTTCTCCAGCGCCTTCATCGTGATCCAGTCCAGGTCGCCGCGCAGCTCGCCCTGCAGCCGCTTCGGCGCGAGGCCGCGGGCTTCGGCGACGCTCGTGGACCGCTCGCCGAGGGTGCTGAAGCGCGTGCTCGGCCGCGGCGGGTCCTGCTCGCGGATGATCCTGCGGATCGCCTCGTAGCCGGCCTGGCGCAGCTCGCGCGAGTCGAAGGGCAGCGCGCCGGACAGCAGCTCGTACAGCACCACGCCCAGGGCGTAGACGTCGGTGCGCGTGTCGATGTCGTCGTCGGTCAGGGACGCCTGCTCCGGACTCATGTACTCGGGCGTACCGACCAGCTGGCCCAGCTCGGTGAACATCGTCAGCTCGGTCAGGCGCTGGGTCGTGGCCTTGGCCACGCCGAAGTCGATGATCTTCGGGGCCGGCCGCCCGTCGACCTCCGCGACCAGGATGTTCGACGGCTTCAGGTCGCGGTGGATGACGGCCTTCTGGTGGGCGTGCTGCACGCCCTCGCAGACGCGCACGAACAGCTCCAGCCGCTCGGCGGTGCCCAGGCGGCGGCGGTTGCAGTAGTCGGTGATCGACTCGCCCTCGACGTACTCCATGACGAAGAAGGGGCGGCCGCGGTCGGTGGCGCCGGCGTCGAAGACCTTGGCGATGCAGGGGTGGTCCATCAGGGCCAGGGCCTGCCGCTCGGCGTCGAAGCGGGCCACCACGGCGCGGGTGTCCATGCCCTGCTTGATGACCTTCAGGGCCACGCGGCGGCGGATCGGCTCGGTCTGTTCGGCCTCGAAGACCTCGCCCATGCCGCCCTCGCCGATGCGGCGCAGCAGGTGGTAGGGGCCGATCACCGTGCCGATGTCCTCGCCCGGGGCGCCGCCGCCGGCGGGGCCGAGGGGGAGGGTGCTGTCGTCGTCGGGGCCGATCGAGAAGGTGCGGTCGTCGGGCATGGGGGGCTCCCTGATGTGCGGGGGAGGATCACGATGATTCCACTCTACTGTAAATAGGATAAATTTACTCCATTATGTGGTTGTGGCCCCGATTTCAATGCCGGTCCCGGCGGATCGCTGAATTTCGATTATCATGTCGGCGGATCGCTTCGTAGCCCCGCCGAAT
>PNOJ01000091.1 GCA_013824755.1 Gemmatimonas sp. | reverse complement strand
TGGCCGCCGGCAAGTTCGCAGCCGAGATCGTGGCGGTCCCGGTGCCCCAGCGCAAGGGCGACCCCGTGCTCGTCGCCGTCGACGAGGGCCCGCGCGCCGACACCACCGCCGCGGCCCTGGCCAAGCTCAAGCCCGCCTTCAAGCGCGACGGCGGCACGGTGACCGCGGGCAACGCCTCGACGATCAACGACGGCGCGGCGGCGGTGCTGGTCTGCAGCGAGTCCTTCGCCCGCGAACGGGGTCTGCCGGCCCTGGCGGTCGTCGAAGCCTACGGCACCGGCCCGGTCGATCCCGAGTGGGTCATGATGGCGCCGGTCGGGGCGGTCCAGAACGTGGCCCGCAAGGCCGGCCGCCCGGTCGCGGACTACGGTCTCTTCGAGCTGAACGAGGCCTTCGCCGCGCAGGCGCTGGCGGTCGTCGAGCAGCTGGGGCTGGACCCCGAGCGGGTCAACGTCCACGGCGGCGCGGTGGCCCTGGGCCACCCCATCGGCGCCTCGGGGGCGCGCTGCCTGGTGACGCTGCTGCACGCGATGCTCGACCGCGGCGTCGAGAGCGGCATGGTCTCCCTGTGCCTGGGCGGCGGCGACGCCGTGGCGATGTCCATCGCAAAGCCTTGAACATCAACATGTTGTCGAATTCGACGGAGGAATGACATGAAGGTAGCGGTGATCGGCGGCGGGACGATGGGCAACGGGATCGTGCACGTCTTCGCCCAGCACGGCCACGACGTCACCCTGATCGACCTGGACCGGGGCGCCCTGGACCGGGCCCTGGCCACCATCGCCAAGAACCTCGACCGGCAGGTCAAGAAGGGCGCGCTGGCCGAGGCCGACAAGGACGCGACCCTGCGGCGCATCGCCGCCGCCACGGACCTCAACGCCGCCGCCGGCGCCGACCTGGCGATCGAGGCCGTCTTCGAGAGTTTCGAGGTGAAGCGGGCGATCTTCGTGAAGCTGGACGAGGTCCTGGGCCCCGAGGCGATCCTGGCCTCGAACACCTCCAGCATCAGCATCACGAAGCTCGCGGCCTGCACCGGCCGGCCCGGGCGCGTGATCGGCATGCACTTCATGAACCCCGTGCCGGTGATGAAGCTCGTGGAGGTCATCAGCGGCCAGGCGACCGACCCGGCGGTCCTCGCGCGCATCATGGCGGTCAGCGCGGACCTGGAGAAGACGCCCGTGGCGGTGCAGGACTACCCCGGCTTCGTCAGCAACCGCGTGCTGATGCCCATGATCAACGAGGCCGTGCAGTGCCTGATGGAGGGCGTCGCCGACCGCGAGGCCATCGACACGGTCATGAAGCTGGGCATGGCCCACCCGATGGGGCCGCTGCAGCTGGCCGACTTCATCGGCCTGGACGTCTGCCTGGACATCATGAACGTGCTCTACGACGGCTTCAAGGACGGCAAGTACCGCCCCAGCCCGCTGCTGGTGCGCATGGTCGCCGCCGGCCACCTCGGCCGCAAGACGGGCCGCGGCTTCTACGACTACCAGGCCTAGGGGAGGCGACGTGAACTTCGCACTGACCGAGCAGCAGCGGATGATCCAGCAGGCGGCCCGGGACTTCGCGCTGCAGGAGCTGGCGCCGCACGCCGCGCGCTGGGACCGCGACGAGGAGTTCCCCGCCGGTCCGGTGAAGAAGCTGGGCCGGCTGGGCTTCCTCGGCATGAACGTGCCGGAGGCTTACGGCGGGGCCGGCTTCGACATGGTCAGCTACGTGCTGGCGATGGAGGAGATCTCGGCGGCCTGCGCCTCGACCGGCGTGATCATGTCGGTGAACAACTCGCTGGTCTGCTGGCCGCTGGAGACCTACGGCACCGAGTCCCAGAAGCAGCGGTTCCTGGTGCCGTTGGCGCGGGGCGAGCTGCTCGGGGCCTACTGCCTGAGCGAGCCCAACGCCGGCACCGACGCCGCCAACCAGCAGACCACCGCCCGCCGCGACGGCGACCACTGGGTGCTCAACGGCATGAAGAACTTCATCACCAACGGCGCCCACGCCGACGTGCTGATCGTCTTCGCGCAGACCGACCCCGCGTTGAAGCACAAGGGCATCTTCGCCTTCATCGTCGAGACGAAGAGCGAGGGGTTCGCGGTGATCAGCAAGGAGAAGAAGCTGGGCATCCGGGCCTCGGACACCGCGCAGCTCGCCTTCGACGGCGTGCGGGTGCCGGCGGACCAGCAGCTCGGCGCCGACGGCGCCGGCTTCCGGGTCGCGATGTCGACGCTCGACGGCGGGCGCATCGGCATCGCCTCGCAGGCGCTGGGCATCGCCAGGGCCGCCCTGGAGGCGGCCGTGGCCTACGCCAAGGTGCGCGTGCAGTTCGACCAGCCCATCGCGAAGTTCCAGGCCATCCAGTGGAAGATCGCCGACATGGCCACCCGCTACGAGGCGTCCCGCCTGCTGACCCTGCGCGCCGCGGCGCTCAAGGACGCGGGCGAGCCCTACGGCGAGCAGGCCGCCATGGCGAAGCTCTTCGCCTCCGAAGCCGCGAGCTACATCGCCGAGGAGGCGGTGCAGATCTTCGGCGGCAACGGCTACAGCAAGGAATTCCCGGTCGAGCGGCACTTCCGCGACGCCCGGATCACGTCGATCTACGAGGGCACCAGCGAGGCGCAGCGCATGGTCATCGCCGGGCACCGGCTGAGGTAACGGCATGGACTTCACGCTCAGCGAGCAGCAGACGATGTTCCGCGACATGGTGCGCGACTTCGCGGCGCGCGAGATCGCGCCCCTCGCCGCCCAGATGGACCGCGAGGCGGACATGCCCGAGGCGCTGATCCAGAAGCTGCGCGAGGGCGGCTTCTTCGGGCTGACCTTCCCCGAGCCGCTCGGCGGGCTGGGCGTCGACACCACGACCTACGGCCTGGTGGTGGAGGAGCTGTCCGCCGCCAGCGCCGGCGTCGCCGTCATGATCTGCGTCCACAACAGCGTGGGCAGCTACCCCATCGCCATGTTCGGCAGCGACGAGCTGAAGGCGCGCGTGCTGCCGCGGATGGCCGCCGGCGAGATCGCCGCCTTCTGCGTCAGCGAGGCCGGCGCCGGCTCCGACGCCGCCGCCCTGACCACGGCCGCCGCCCGCGACGGCGACCACTACGTGCTGACGGGCAGCAAGATGTGGGTGACCAACGGCTCGCGCGCCCGCTACTACGTGGTGCTGGCGCGCACCCCCGGCAGCGTCGGCCACGACAGCGTGCACGCCTTCCTGGTCGAGCGCGATGCGCCCGGTCTCTGCGTCGCCAAGAAGGAAGACAAGATGGGGCTGCGCTGCTCCGACACCTGCGTCGTCGAGCTCGACGGGGTGAGGATCCCGGCCGCCAACCTGCTGGGCCGCGAAGGCGACGGCTTCAAGGTGGCGATGAAGGCCCTCGACGGCGGCCGCATCGGCATCGCCTTCCAGGCCCTCGGCATCGGCCGCGCCTGCCTCGAAGCCTCCGTGCGCTACGCCGGCCAGCGCATCGCCTTCGGCGAGAAGCTCTGGCACATCCCCACCGTCCGCGACAAGTTCGCCGACATGGCCGCCCGCCTGCACGCGGCCCGCCTCACGGCCCTGCACGCCGCCTGGCTCAAGGACCAGGGCCGCCCGCACACGAAGGAGGCGGCCATGGCCAAGCTGCTGGCCACCGAGGCGGCGGGCCACGTGGCCGACGAAGCCATCCAGATCCATGGCGGCTTCGGCTACACCAAGGACTACGACGTCGAGCGCTACTACCGCGACGTGCGCGTCACGCGCATCTACGAGGGCACCAGCGAGATCCAGCGGCTGGTGATCGCGCGGTCGGTGATCAAGGAACTGGGCTGAGGGAGCATCCCGGACGCAATTGCATGGCGATCCGGGCCCTGTTGGCTTATCCTCTCTTGCGGACCGAATCAGGGATCTGCGTTCCACGAGAAGGGAGAACTCACATGTTCAAGGAATTTAAAGAATTCGCCATCAAGGGCAACGTGATGGACATGGCCATCGGCATCATCATCGGCGCCGCGTTCGGGACCATCGTCACGTCGCTGGTCAAGGACATCATCATGCCGCCGATCGGTCTGCTGCTGGGCGGCGTGGACTTCAGCAACCTGTTCCTGGTGCTGAAGCAGGGCTCGACGCCGGCGCCTTACGGCAGCCTGGCCCTCGCCCAGGCCGCGGGCGCGGTGACCCTGAACGTGGGCCTGTTCATCAACACCGTGATCAGCTTCCTGATCGTCGCCTTCTCGGTCTTCATGGTGATCCGCGGGCTGAACAAGCTGAAGCGCGAGGAGCCCGCGCCGGCGGCCGCCCCGACCACCAAGGAGTGCCCGCACTGCCTGTCGACCATCCCCCTGAAGGCGACCAAGTGCGCCCACTGCGCCTCGAGCCTCTAGCCTCTCCGCGTCCGGCTTCCGGGCCGCCCCCCGCGGGGGGCGGCCCGCGTTTTCGCCTGGGCGCGCGGCGGTGTCGGGGCTATCTTCGAGCCCCATGAAGAAGCGCCGCCAAGGGACCCCCCAGAAGACGCACGGCAAGCCGTCGCGCCGCGGCGGCATCAAGCGCCGCCGCCAGGCCGCCCAGCGGGTGGTCGAGGCGCTCGACCGCCTGAAGGACCGCGCCGTCGCCGTGCGCGGCCGGCCCCGGGGCGAGGGGCGGCAAGCGGGCGAGGGTCGGCCAGGGGAGCCCGCCGCCGGCGAACGGCGCGGCCGCGAGCGCAACGGGCGCGGCGTCACCTACCTCACCATCCGCGGCAACGAGGAGCTGTTCGGCAAGCTCTGCCGCGACGACTTCTCCTACCTCATGGCGCAGCGCATCGCCGCGCCGGCCGCGGTGCGCGAGATCCTGCTGCCCCAGTCGGTGGTCGGCCGGGCCCAGAGCGGCCACGGCTGGTTCGTCGACGAGTTCGGCGGACCCCTGTGCTTCCGCGAGGCGACCTTCGACCGCGTGCTGACCGAACTGGAGCGCCCCTGGCCGGACCTGCGCAGCGACCGGGTCCGCGCCCGCCGCTCCGCCCTGGTCGAACGGGTCCGCGACCACGTGCTGGCCCGCCTGGACACCGCGACGATGGGCCTCGAGACGACCGACGGGCCGCTGCTGGGCGCGGAGTTCCTGGCCGGGCGCGAGGTCGACACCGCCGCCTTCCTGAAGGGCCTGGTCCTCGCGGGCTTCATGGACGAGGAGGGCCACCGCCGCATGGCCCACAACTGGCACCGCCGCGCCTTCGACGGCGAGCTCTACGAGCTGGGCGGCGGCGAGATCCGCATCGTGGACGTCGCGCGGTTCGAGCAGACGGGCATCGTGGACCCCGGCCAGCAGGCCTGGGACGACGCGGCCCTGCGCGAGCTGGAGCAGCTCGGCGTCGTGATGCCGCTGGAGTCGACGGGGGACTACCCCTGGCCGCGGTACGACCAGGCCTACTTCCGCCGCCGGCTGGGCGAGGGGGTGTGCGACGACCTGGCGCTGATCCGCATCGGCGCCGAGCACGGGTTCGACGCGTTCCTCGGCGCCTTCGTCATGGACGCCCTCGACACCTACGATAAGCACCTGCTGAGCTACACGAGCAAGGGGTCGGACCAGGCCCTGGCCGAGGAGATCCAGGAGCGGTGGCGGGAGCGGACGGGCCGGCCGCTGGCGAGCGGCGAGGAGATCCTCGACCTCGTCTGGTTCGCGGCCAAGAACAACGCGCCGCGCACGTCGCTGTCCAGCTCCCACCGGCGCTTCCTGCAGACCGAGGCCGGGGCGCGCGAGCCGACCCTGCTGCACCACTGGAGCTTCCTGCAGGGACGGCCGCTGGCGGACATCAAGCTGGGCTTCGCGCGGGTGCCCGCCCGCGAGTTCTACGAGATCGCGCACCACCGCCTGAAGGCGGCGGCCTTCCCCTCGACGGCGCCTTCGTTCCACACGCCCATCGACAGCTGATGGCGCCGGTTCCGGCCGCGTCATCCTCCCTGCCATCCATGCAGGGAGGATGACGTGGTCGGAAGCGGCGTCTCAGGCTTGGCGGATGATCTCGTAGACCCAGGTCACGGCGAAGGCTGCGGCGGCGGCCATGCGCAGTCCACGCGCTTCGACGGCGGACAGGTGCGGGGTGACGCGCAGGCGGGGCAGGGCGGTGGCGGCGGCGGCGTGGAGGAACCAGAGGGCGAGCAGGACCGCGCCGGCGGCGACCAGGGGGTTCTCGACGACGGCCCCGGTCAGGTCGCCGCGACCGAGCGCCAGCACGGCGCGCGTGCCCCCGCAGGTGGGGCAGGCGACGCCCGTGGTTTCCAGCAGCGCGCAGACGCCGCGCCCGTCGTAGGCCTGCATCAGCCGGCGGGCCGCCCACCAGAGCGCGACCGCCAGGGGCGCGTACACGAAGGCCAGCAGGCGCGGCAGGGAGTCGCGCTCCGGTTCCCACCTCACGACGCGGCGAACAGGCCGATCAGGGCGGCCAGGCCGCCGCAGGCGCCGCAGCACAGCAGCAACGGCAGCAGCACGATCAGCGTCGCGGTGCCGCCGCCGCAGCGGTGCAGGCGCTGGATGCCGATGATCGTCAGTACCAGCGACCAGAGGGCGCCCACGCCGTTGCCGCAAACCGGCACCAGCGTCAGGATCGCGGCCGCGCCGCCGTAGGAGACGGCGCGCAGCGTCGCCTCGAAGCCGCGGCCGTTGCGCGCGAGCATCAGCACCGCCAGGTGCAGCACGGCCGTCATGACGAACAGCGAGATCACGGCCAGCAGCGGGCTCGCCAGCACGCCCGCGGTCTCGATGAAGCCCGTGATCGCCGCCTCGACCGCCGACGGCGGTTCGAAGCCGTCGAACTGCTCCAGGAGATCCATCAGGGTCCGGTCGAAGAGCTTGGACCACATCCAGCCGACCAGGCTCGTCAGGGTGCCGAGGATCATCGCGAACATCACGGGCCCCGTCAGGCCCCGCTTCACGGGGTGCCCGGCGAAGAAAGTCGCGGGCGCGGTCATGGACTTGCGGATGGTCTCGAAGAAACCGGCGACGTGGCCGTAGCGGGCGCGGTCCTCCCAGGGCGGGAGGTTGTCCGCGGGTGTGGCCTCGCCGGGAGGAGGGGCGCCGCCGCCGTCGCCGAAGGCAGGATCGTGTGGAAGCTCCGCCTCGGATGCAGGCCGTTCGCCAAAGGGGGGCAGGTCGGACATGGGTGCCTCCTGGGGGCCGGTGGATCGGGCCGCGCCAGCATAGGGGAAGCGTTCGCGGCGCTCAAGACCGCGGTGGATGATTATCGTTCTGGCTGCGAAATTGTCCCTGTCCAGGCCCATGCTGCTGTTCGACTTGGATCCGCACATCCTGTGGTGTCAGGGGTGTCCTGCAGGCCCTGAAGCCAGGATGGCGAAAGGGCCGGAAGGCCAAGCGAGCCGGGCACAGGAGGTGCCCGGCGAGCGTCCCCTGTCACCACAGGATGTGTGGATCCAAGTCGCAACACTGCATGGCCAGGGACAATTTCGCGGCCAGAACCGACGATTTTCGGGGTGGCGGGTCGGCGGGCCGATGCTAGACTCCCGGCCGACACGCCCACCACCCAGCGACTGGAGACGACCACGATGCATTGGACCACGGGAACCGGACGCCCGGAGCGGGAGAAGACGGACCTGATCGTGCTGGCCCTGACCCGATTGCGTGAGAAGCCGGACCTGAAGCCCTGGCGGGACCTCGCGCCGGACCTGCGCCGGCAACTGGCGGACTTGACCACCCTGGACGCCTTCACCGCGCAGGCCGAGCAGCTGCACCTGCTGGCGGGCGGCGGCGCCCGCGCACCCTGGATCCTGGCGCTGGGACTCGGGCCGGCCGACGAGCTGAGCCCGCAGACGCTGCGTTGCGCGCTGGGCGCGGCGTCCCAGAAGGCCCGCACCCTCGGCGCCAAGACCTGCGCGCTGGCCCTGCCCTGGGAAGCGCTCCGCGGCCTGGAGACGGACGCGATCGTGCGCTGCTGCGTCGAAGGCGCCGAAATGGCGCTCTTCGATGCCGGATCCTGCAAGGCCCACACCGGGCGCGACCGCAAACCGTCGCCGCGGACCTGGAAGATCCTGGCGCCCGCCGCCCTGCAGCCCGCGGTGGCCGAGGGCGCGGCCGCCGGCGCCGACTACGCCGAAGGCTGCCTGTTCGCCCGCGACCTCGTCAACCGGCCCGCCAACCTGCTGGGTCCGCGGGAGCTCGCGGCCGAGGCGCGCGCCCTGGCCCGCCGCGAGGGGATGTCCTGCACCGTGATGGGCGTGGCCCAGCTGCGCCGTCTCGGCATGGGCGGCGTGCTGGGCGTGGGGCAGGGCAGCGAACGCCCGCCGCAGTTCGTGGTCCTGGAGTACGCGCCGCGCGGAGCCCGCAAGCGCCTGCCCTTGATCGCGCTGGTCGGCAAGGGCGTCACCTTCGACACCGGCGGCATCTCGATCAAGCCCGCGACCGACATGCACGAGATGAAGGGCGACATGGGCGGCGCCGCGGCCGTGATGGGGGCCGCGCTGATCGCCGTCCGCCGGGGGCTGCAGGCGCGCCTGCTGGTGGTCGTGCCGGCGGTGGAGAACATGCCCGACGGCGGCGCCATCCGCCCGGGCGACGTGCTGACCATGGCTTCCGGCAAGACGGTCGAGGTGCTCAACACCGACGCCGAGGGCCGCCTGATCCTGGCCGACGCGCTGCACTTCGCCTGCCGGCGCAAACCCGACTTCGTCATCGACGCCGCCACCCTGACCGGCGCCTGCGTGGTCGCCCTGGGCGACGAGTTCGCGGGCCTGTTCTGCAACCACGCCGGGCTGGGCGGTGCGCTGGACCGCGCCGGCGGCGAGACCTTCGAACGGGTGTGGCCCATGCCCCTGGTCAAGGAGCACCACAAGCTCATCGAGAGCGGCATCGCCGACCTGCAGAACATCGGCGGCAGGTACGGCGGCGCCTGCACCGCGGCGGCGTTCCTGGCGGAGTTCGTCGACGACGAGACGGCCTGGGCCCATCTGGACATCGCCGGTCCCGCCTGGGTGGGCAAGCCCGGTCCCCTGGGGCCGAAGGGCGCGACCGGCTACGGCGCGCGGCTCATCGCCCGCGCGCTCGAGATCCTGACCGAACGGGACGTCGGATGACCGAGGCGCTCAGCCGGATATCGCGGCGCGACCTGGCGCGGACGATCCTGACGCTGTCGGTGCCCGCGATCCTGGCGAACGTCTCGCAGACCCTCATGGGGCTGGTGGACACCCTGATGGTGGGCCGGCTGGGCGCCGGCCCGCTGGCCGCGGTCGGGGTGGCCACCCTGCTGTTCTCCGCCGCCGCGACCACGCTCAAGGCGACCGACGTCGCGGTGCAGACGATGACCGCCCAGCGCGTCGGGGCGCGGCGCGACGGCGAGGTGGGCGGCGTCCTGGTCACCGCCGGCATGCTGACGATCGTGCTGTCGTTGGCCCTGACGGGCCTCGGCCTGCTCGCCCCCGGGGCCTGGATGGCCCTGGCCTCGTCGGATCCCGAGGTCCGACGCCTCGGCGCGGAGTACCTCTTCTGGCGTCTGCCCGGGGCGCTGCCGTTCATGCTGGCCTTCCAGATCCGCGCCGCCTGCGACGGGATCGGCTGGACCCGCGTCGGCATGGCGGTGGGCATCGGCATGAACGTGCTGAACGCCCTGCTGAACTGGATGCTGATCTACGGCCGGCTCGGCGCGCCGGCGCTGGGCGTCGCCGGCGCGGCCCTGGCCAGCACGCTGGCCAGCTGGGCGGCGCTGCTGGCCTTCCTGTCGGTGCTGGCGGCGAACGGCCCGCGCCGGCGCTTCCGCTTCCTGGCCCGCGACAACCTGCGCTGGGACCTGCTCGGACCCATGCTGCGGATGTCCTGGCCCGCGGCGGTGCAGTCGCTCGGGTCGCTGCTGGCCGTGCTGGTGTTCTTCGTCGTGCTGGGCCGCATCGGCACCGTGGCGGTCGCGGCCGGCAACGTCGTGCTGCGCATCGCCGCCCTGTCGTTCATGCCGGGCATCGGCGTCGGCGCGGCGGTGCAGACCCTGGTCGGCCAGTCGCTCGGTCGCGGCGACGTGCGCGGCGCCGTGCGCGCCGGCTGGGGCGGCGTGGCGCTGGCGACGCTGCTGATGGGCGCGTTCGGCCTGGCCTTCCTGCTGGCGCCCGACGCGCTGATGCGGCTGTTCACGACCGACGCCGAGGTGGCCGAGGCCGGCCGGCCGATCCTGCGCCTGATGGGCCTGGTGCAGGTGTTCGACGCGGTGGGCCTGACGCTGGCGGGCGCCCTGCGCGGCGCCGGCGCCACGCGCCTGGTCATGGCGACCGACGTCGTGCTGGCCTGGGGCCTGTTCCTGCCCACGTCCTGGCTCTTCGGCGTCGCGCTGGGCGGCGGGCTGATCGGGGCCTGGATCGGCGTGCTGGTCTGGTTCTTCGTCTACGCGGTCGGCATGACCGTCTGGTTCGTGCGCGGCGATTGGCGCCGCGCCGCCGAGATCATCTGAGCCGAGCGGAGCCCCCCGTGGAGGACCTGTTCAGCGCCGCCGCGCGCCGCGACGAACGCCGCGTCTACACGGTGGGCGAGCTCAACGAGGCCATCGAGGCCGCGCTGCGGGCGGGGTTCCCCGCGGCGGTGTGGG
>PNOJ01000090.1 GCA_013824755.1 Gemmatimonas sp. | reverse complement strand
CGCACATCCCCGGCTCGGTCAGTTTCCCCGGCGGCACCCCGGGCTTCGTCCACACGCTGGGCTTCAACACGCCCTGCTTCCCCGCCACCGGCGGCACGCCGGGCACGCCCTACGTCTACAACCCGGTGTTCCGCATCAACGGTCCCCAGGCCGGCCAGTGCCTCGTCGGCGACGAGGACGCCTCCTGGAGCGAGATCAAGACGCTGTACCGGTGACCCACGCCGCACATCGGCACGCGAAAGGGGCGGGGAGACCCGCCCCTTCCGTTTGACGCGGCTCGCATGGGCGCGACGACGCCCGCGCACCGCGCGTTGACCGCCGCGGCGCCCGCTCTTATACTGACGAGACCGTTCCACCCCCTGGATGCCAAGCCCTCCCCCTGGGCAAGGAGACCGCGGCATGAGCCGGTTCCCCGTCGACCGTGAGCGCGCACGGCGCGCCCTGCTGTTCCTCGCGCCCCTGCTGCTGGCCGGCGGCGTCGCCGGCGCCGACCCGCTGCTCGTCACCCAGACCGACCCGCTGTCCGCGACGATCCGACTGGAAACGGGCGAGCCCGTCTGGCGGGCGGTGTTCGAGCGGGACGGCCGGACGTACCACCGCCTCGACCTGCCCGGCTTCGTCGGCACGGGCGAACCGCGCCGCCCCTCGGCGCCCGCCCTGGGGAACTGGCTCGTCCTGCCGCCGGGCACGCGGGCGGTCGTCCGTCTGGACGAGGCGGTCTGGGAACCCCTCGACGGCCGCCTGGTGGCGCCGGCGCCCACGCCCGTGCTGCGCCCCCATCCCGGCGGCGGCGATCCCGTGATGGACGAGGAGGACCTGCTGCCGGGCGAGTCGTCGCGCCGCGGCGTCGAGGCCGTGCCGGCGGCGGCGTCGACCGTCGGCGGCGGCGCTCCGGCGGGCCTGGAGGTGGGGGAGCCCCGTCTCTGGCGCGGGCACCGCATCGTCCCGCTGACGGTCCGGCCGCTGGACGTCGGCGACGACCTGCGGGCGCGACGCCTGCTGCGCCGCGCCGCCTGGACGATCGTCTTCGAACCCGAGGCCGGTGCCGCCGTGAAGGCCGGCGGGCGCCAGGAAGCCGGCGACGCCCGCTTCGGTCACCTGTTCCTCAACGGCGCCGCGCTGTCCGCCCAGCCCCGCGAGGCCGTGGCGCCGCTCGGCGGGGACAAGACCGCCCTGCGCCGCAGCGCGGCCCTGCTGGTTCCCGAGATCCGCGTGCCGGTCACGCGCACCGGCCTGTTCCGCCTGCGCGCCGCCGATCTGCTCAACGCCGGGCTGCTGCCGGCCGGCGCGGACGCGGACCAGTTGCGGCTCTACCAGCGTCGCTACGTGCCCGGCCAGACGCCGCCCTATGACGAGATCGAGGTGCCGGCGGACTTGATCGACGACGGCGGCGACTTCGCCGGCGAGGACGCGCTGGTGTTCTACGGCCTGCGTCCGCGCGACGACGGGCCGTTCGTCCACGGCGAGCAGGGCTACGCCAGCTGCGGCGATTCGCTCGAGACCTGGAACCCCGGCGCGCTCGACCCGGTCAACGGCGGCAACATCTACTACCTGGCCGTCGCCGACCCGCCGCTGGGCGAAGCCTGGGCCCGCATGCCGCAGATCGAACTGCCGCCCGCCCAGGGCGCGCCCGCGGCGTCGTACCGCCGCGTCGACGTGCGCGAGGAGGACTCGCACTACATCGTGCGCCCGTTCAACGCCCTCGTGGACCGCTACGCCTGGAACAGCAAGGAAGACAGCGAGGTCGTCCGCGATCTCGGCGCGGTCAACCCTGCGCCCGGCGGCGCGGCGTCGCTGCGGGCCGGCGTCTCCGGCTACGGCCTCACCCTGCGCACCTTCAACGTCGCGCTGGTGCGCGACGAGGTCCCGACCGCGCTCGGCTCGCTCCAGGCGAACCACGCGGGCGCCGTCTTCACCGCGCCCGTTGAGCCTGACCGGCGCCCAACTGGCGGGATCTGCCCTGCAGATCCGCGGACCGTCGAACTACCTCATCGGCTACCTCGACTGGTTCGAGGTCGCCTACGACGCCCTCTACCGCGCCCGGGACGACGTCCTCGACTTCCACGCCGGCGACGCCGCCGGGCAGCGCTCGCTGGCGGTGACCGGGTTCACCGATCCGCAGCTCTGGGTCTACGACATCTCCGACCCGCGCTCGCCGCGGCGGGTGGCGCTGGCGGCGGGCAACCTCGTCGACGCCGGGGACGGCACCTGGACCCTCTCGCTCGACGTCGCCCAGGACGCGCCCGGCGCCCGCCGGTTCGCGGCCCGCGCCGGGGTGTTGGCCGCGGCGCTGCCCGCGGTGCCGACCTTCCGGCTCAGCCGCGTGACCGCGGTCGACGATCCCTTGGCGGCGGCGGCCGGGGCCGACGTGCTCGTGGTCGCGCACCCCGACTTCCGCGCCGAGGCCGAGCGCTGGGCCGCCCACCGCGCCGCCCGCTCGCCCGAGCCCCTGGCGATCGCCGTGCTCGACGTCCACGCGATCTACGACTGGTACGGCGGCGGCCTGAAGAATCCGCGCGCGATCAAGCGCCTGGTCACGCGCGCCCTCGAGACGGGGGGGCCGTGGGCCCTGCAGATCTTCGGCGACGGCAACGAGAACGCGCGCGCGCTCAGCGCGGACGACGCGGCCCGCGACTTCGTGCCGGCGCCGATGATCCGCTGGACCACGACCAACTACGAGAACGAGATGCTCCCGGCCGACGAGTGGTACGCCACGCCCGGGGCCGGCCCCGACTATCCCCGGGACACCGTCGCCCTGCCGGAGCTGCTCGTGGGCAGGTTCCCGTGCAACACGGCGGCCGAGGCCGCGACCCTGGTCGACAAGGTGATCGGCTTCGAAGCCGCCGCCGGGACCTGGAAGAAGCGCGCGATCGTCGTCGCGGACGACGCCTGGTCGGACGGCTACGACGTCGGGCTCGACGACCTCATCTACCAGAGCGGCGAGCAGGTCTTCGAGAACAGCCTGGAAGAGGGCGCCGTGCTCTGGGAATCCTTCGCCGACGCCCGCGACGGCTATCCCGGCGATCCCGCCTTCGAGGCGTCGCGGGTCTACGCCGGCGACTGGCTCGACCTGCACGAGCCCTTCCCCGGCGGCACGCGCTCGCGCCGCACGTTCAGCGGCATCGCCGAGACCGAGGTCGTGCCCATCCTGTTGGCGAGGCTCGGCGCCGGCGCCATGCTGGCCACCTACCAGGGGCACGCCAACGACCACCTGCTGGCCCACGAGCAGATCATCGAGGACGTGCCCGTGATCCAGTACCGCCAGGACGTGGCGAGCCTGGCGAACGCCGGCAAGCCCTTCGTCTTCGTCGGCCTGGGCTGCCACGTCTCGCGCTGGGCCCGCGACATCTCGCCGGAGTCGAACCCGACGTCGCGGCCCTCGCTCGGCGAGAAGTTCCTGCTGCGCCCCGGCGCCGGCGCCGTGGGCGTCTACGCCAGCCCCGGCTACGAGTACCGCGAGCCCAACGCGGCGCTGGCGCGCCTGCAGGCCGTCGCGATGCTGCGGACGCCGCCGACGGGACCGTCCGGCCGCACGCGCTGGATCCTGGGCGAATTGCTGGCGTCCGCCGAGGCCTCGTTCCTGGCCGCGTCGCCCAACAACTGGCAGTACCGGCACGCGGTCGCGCAGTTCTGCCTGCTGGGCGACGCCCTGATGGTGCTGGACGCGGGCCCGCCGCGACTCGACGTGCGCCTGGACTGGGAGCTGCTGGAGGACGGCGCGGCGGTCAAGGCCCAGGACGCGGCCAACACCGTGGTGCTCGCCGTCAAGGCCTTCGACGAGGCGGGGATCGACCGCCTCGCGGTGACCGGCGTCGAGGGCGCGACGGTGACCGCGACGCGGCCCGCCGGCGCGACCAGCGACCAGCGCACGGCCTTCGAGGTGCGCCTGCCGGTGCCCGCCCAGGACGCGACGGCGGTCCTGCACGTCTACGACACCGCCGCCGCGAGCGACGACGCCCCCCACGCCGCGTTCACCGTGCGGATGCCGGTGTCGGTCGTGCTGTACCTCGAGGGCGAGCTCTACCTGGCCGGCGAGACGCCCTTCCCCTCGCCGGGGCCGGGCGCGTTCACGGGCGCGCCGTCACCGCCGCGTTCCTGCCCGAGGACGCCGTGCTCGAGCTGCTGGGACGCAATATCGCGCTCTCGGGCGTCACGCTCACCCGCGTCGACGAGCACACCATCGACGTGGCCTTCACCGCGGTCAAGAACGGCGCCGGGCCGGCCGCGGTCGTGCTGCTGGTCGACGGACGCGGCACCGAGATCCCCCTGGAAGGGATCGAGACGGGGGATACCACCGGCATCGCCGACCTGATGGCGTTCCCGAACCCGGCGGGAGAGCGGACCCGCTTCGTGTTCGCCACCGACGCCGCCCCCGGTCCGGGCAGCATCCTGGTCTACACCGTCGCCGGCCGGCTCGCGGCGCGCCTGCCGGTGGACGCGGGCGACTTCGTCGGCGGCGGACGGGTGATCGTGCCCTGGGACGCGCGCGACGGGCGGGGCGACCGGCTCGCCAACGGCGTCTACCTCTACCGGGTCGAGCTGTCCACGTGCGGGCGTCGTGGCCAGCGACATGCAACGACTGGTCCTGATGCGGTGAGCGCGGACCTGAGCAGGCGCACGCCGGGACGGGTGCGGGTCGTCCCGTTGCCGAGCGCACTGGCCGTCGTCGCCATCCTGGCCGTCGTCGCCGTCCTGGTCGGCGGCTGCGCCGGCCGGCGACGCGGGACCGTCGTGACGCCGCCCGCCTCGACGTCGCCCGTGCCGGCGCCGCCTGCCGACGCCGGCACGCTGGCGGACCGACTGCGCCCGCCGTCGCCGACGCCGGCGGACACGCTCACGCCCGCGGACGAACCCGGCCTGCGGTCCGGCGAACCCGTGTTCCTCGCCATCGGCCTCGCGACCGGCAAACCCCGCTTTGAACTGACGGTCGAGGGCGCGACCGAGCTGATCGGCGACGAGGGCGGCCGCGTCCTGGCGCGCCTGCCCGCCGGCGCCGCCTGCGTGCTCGAGGCCGGGCGCGGCGGCGTCTCCTGGCGGGGCGGGGGCCGCGACGGCGTCGCCGCGGCGCCGCTTCGACTGCGTCCCGTCGATCCCCGCCACGGCCTGGTCTGGGGCGACACGCCCTACGGCGGCGAGATGCGGATCCTGCGCCCCCAGTCCGGACTCACCCTGATCAACGTGGTCGCGCTGGAGGAATACCTGCGCGGGGTCGTGCCCTGGGAGATCGGCCGTCCCGGCGAACCGGGGCTCGCCGCGCTCGAGGCGCAGGCCGTCGCCGCCCGCACCTACAGCCTGGCGCACCGCGGCGACCGCAGCGGTCTGGGCTTCGACCTGTGGGCCGACGTGCAGGACCAGGTCTACCACGGGCGCCGCGGCAACGACCCCTGGTGCGATCGTGCCGTCGAGAACACGCGCGGCCTGGTGCTCCGCCACGGGGGACGCGAGATCGAGGCCTACTACTGCTCGACCTGCGGCGGGCGCACCAGCGACGTGCACGAGGTCTGGCCGCGTGAGCCGCGCCCCTACCTCACGAGCGTCGCGGACGGTCCGACGCAAGAGGCCTGGTGTCGAGGCTCGCCCCTGTTCCGTTGGGAGAAGTCGTGGTCCGCCGCCGATCTCGAGCGCGTGCTGCAGCGCACCCTGCCCGAGTACCTGCAGTGGCTGTCGGCCTCGCCGGCGAGGCGGGACTGGGCGGGCGAGGGCTTCTCGCCGGCGCGGGCCGGCGTCGACGCGCGCCGGCCCGGGCGGTTGCGCGGGTTGGCGGTCGCCGGTCGCACGAGCTGCGGGCGCGTCGCGCGGCTGGACGTCCGCACTGACGCGGGCGTCTACCGCATCCGCGGCGATCGCGTCCGCTGGGTCCTGGCGCCGGTCGACGGCCGCTTCTCCATCCTCGAGAGCGCGGACTTCGAGCTGTCCGTCGAGACGGGACGCGACGGCGACCTGCGCCGCGTCACGGCCGCCGGCCGCGGTTTCGGGCACGGGGTCGGGCTGTGCCAGCACGGCGCGCTGGCCATGGCGCGCGCCGGGCACGACGTGCGCGAGATCCTCGCCCACTACTATCCCGGCGCGCGCCTCGAAGCGATCGGCGCGCCGTGAGCGGGGCCGTGGCCCACGACGGCGCGGGGGTGGCCGGGCGTCTGGTCGTCGGCCTGCTCGGCCCCGCGCTGCTGCCGGCGGAGGCGGCTTGGCTGCGACGACACCGGCCGGCGGGGGTGATCCTCTTCGGCCGCAACGTGCGCGACGCCGCGCAGCTGCGCGGCCTCTGCGACGACCTGCGCCGCGCGTTGCCCGCCGGCGCCGAGATCATGGCCGACCAGGAGGGCGGCGCGGTGTCGGTCCTCGCCGCGGCGGCGGGGCGCCCACCGTCCGCCTGGACGCTCGGGGCGATCGACGACCCGGAACTGACCCGCCGCGTCCACCGCGCGACGGCGCAGCGCGCCCGCGACTGCGGCCTCGACCGCCTGCTCGCCCCCTGCGCCGACGTCCTGCTCGCGCCCGGCAACACCGTGATCGGCAGCCGCGCCTTCGGGTCCTCGTCGGGACTGGTCGCCCGCCACGTGGCCGCCGCGGTGCGCGGCCTGCGCGAAGGCGGCGTGCGCTGCTGCCTGAAACACTGGCCGGGACACGGCGCCGTCGCTCGCGACACCCACCTCGGCGCGGCGACGCCCGTGCCCTTCCGCGACGAGCGGCCCTACGCCGCCGGTCTGGCGGCCGGCGCCGAGGCGATCATGCTGGGGCATCTCGTCGCTCCGGGCGAGGCGAGTCCCGCTTCGTTGAGCCTGCCGGCCGCCACGCGCGCGCGACGGCTCGGCGCCGGCCTGCTGCTGAGCGACGACATCACGATGGGCGCGCTGCGCTCGCCCCTGGCCGCGCTCGGCGTCACCGCGCCCGGCGACGGCCTGGCCGACCGGGCGACCTGGCGCCTGCGTGGCTCGCCGCCGTCGACGCCGGCGCCTGCGACCGGCTGCTGTGCCGGGGGATCCCCTGGCGGGCCTTGCCGGTCGACGGCGTGGAACCGCCCGCCGGCGTCGCGGCGCCGCCGGCCCATCGACGCGACGCCCCGACGGATTCCGCCTGGCGCGAAGCGCGCCGCCGCGCCGCCGCGCCCTGCCTGGACCCGCGGGCGGGCCCGCTGGCGCTGTGGTTCTCCGCGCCCGACCACCGCTGGGGTTCGCCGGACCGGCAGACCATGCGCGCGGCCGGCTGGCGAGGGCGGTGCCTGACGGTGCCGCTCGACGCGACCGGCGAGCCGCCGGCGGCGCAGCTCCTGGTCGCGGGGCATGCCCCGGCCGCCGCCGATCGCCTGGCTGCGGCCCGCCGCTGGTGCGAGGGCGCGCTGGCGGACAGCGGCCGCTGCGTCGTGCTGGGCCATCCGGGCCTGGCGTTCCAGGCCCAAGCCCTGTTGCCGGACGGCTGGTCCGTGGTCGTCGGCGCCGGCGTGACGCCCGCCGACATCGCCCCGCTGATCGTGCCGTCGTCGTCGAACATTCAGGACCGCGCAGGTTGACAGCCCCCGGGGGTCGGCTTATATTCGGCGACCGTGAGTGGGGGCGTAGTTCAGCTGGTTAGAACGCCGGCCTGTCAAGCCGGAGGTCGCGAGTTCGAATCTCGTCGCTCCCGCCACCGCCTTTCCGACCCGCGCCGAGCGCGGGTCTTTTCCTTTCCCCCCATGCTCTTATCGGCCCCGGACATGCAATGAATCATGCGAAACTAATAATTCTTCAAATCTAATGACATTCCAGCAACATGCTCCCGGCGCAAGTGAAGAACTTGTCAAATCTATCTTGTAGTTCTGCGGATATTTGCGTTAAGATTCACCCGCATCATGGTCTTTGCCAGGAGCCGTTCCCATGACTCCTGCCACTGCGTGAGGACCGGCCGCCTCAGCTATGAGGCCAACGAAAGGGACTCGGAATGAAGCGTCGCCACATGTTACTGATCGCCCTGGCCATGCTGAGCGCGGCCTCCGTCGTGAACGCGGACCCGACTGTCGGCGTCTTCTTCGACACCGACGGCATGCAGTCCGCACTGGTGGCGGAACCCGGCACCGTGAACACCGGCTACATCCTGATCAACAACGCCGACATGATGGTCGGCGGCGCAGCCTTCAAGATGGAGTCCGAGGGCGGGTTCCTGCTTGTCGGCGAGACCTGGGCCAACGGTCTGCTGTTCGGCTCGCTGATGACCGGCGCCGAGATCGGCCTCTACACCGCGCTGCCGCAGTTCGGCACCGATCCCGCACTGATCTGCACCTTCCAGGTGTTCGGGACCGAGACGGTGATCAACTCGCACCTGACGATCGTCAACGATCCGGACTACGCCACGCCGATGGTCGCCAACAACAACGCCATCCTGTTCCCGGCCACGGGCCTCACCGGCAGCGTGACGTTGCGCAACACGCCCGAGATCGGCGTCTTCTTCGACACCGCCGCCACGGAACTGTCCGCCATCTTCAACGGCGGCGTCGGCGAGCTCTACCAGGCCTGGATCTGCGTGCGCAACGCCGAGATGATGGTCGGCGGCGCCGCTTTCAAGATGGACCTCGACCCGCGCATCACGCTGCTCAGCGCCATCCCGGCCAGCGCCCTGATCTTCGGCACCCCGACCACCGGCGTCGAGATGGGCCTGTACACGAACCTGCCGGTGTTCGGCTCGACCCCCGGCATCCTGTACTCGCTGCTGTTCACGACCTTCAACAACCAGATGATCGACGCCACGATCTCGATCGTGAACCACCCGAGCTACGACACGCCCAAAGTCGCCGACAACAGCGCAGTGCAGTGGACCGCCGAAGGCCTGACCTCCTTCCTGACCATCCCGGTGGCCACCGAGGAGATGAGCTGGGGACAGGTCAAGAGCCTGTACTAGCCGCGACGCGACAAGGCGGCGCGCGGGCGCCGCGGCGGGAGGCCGGTCGGCGACGACCGGCCTCCGCGTTTCCGCGCGGTCGCGCCCGCCGCGGACTTGAGCGCGGCCGCGGCCGGTGCTACGTTGACGGCGCCCCGGACCGCATCCCGAACGACGAGGAGAAGCCGATGCGAGGTGTCTTGCGAATCGCCGCCGCCGTCCTGGCGTTCCCGGCCCTGACCGGAACGGCCGTCGGCGCGCACGCACAGGATCTGGCCGCGGAGCGCGGCAGGGTGGAGGTCGCCAGGATGGACACGCCGATCGTCGCCGACATCTCGCAGCGCCTGGCCGCCTACGCGCCGACCAGGATCGGCACGGATCTCTCGCGCCTGACGGCCTCGGAGCGGGCCGTGCTGGACCGGCTGGTCGCCGCGTCCGCGATCATGCACGAGCTGTTCGTGGACCAGGCCCTGCCCGACCGCGCCGGCTTCGAGGCGGCGCTGCGCGCCGCGTCCGGTCCCGGCGCCGACGCCGCGCGCGCCTACTTCGGGATCAACGCCGGACCCTGGGACCGCCGCTTCCACTTCGAGCCGTTCATCGGCGGTCTGCCGCATCCCGAGGGCGCGAACTTCTACCCGGCGGACCTCACCGAGGCGGAGCGGGCGGCGATCGGCGCCGACCCCGCGCTCGCCGGCTTGACCACGATGGTGCGCCGCGACGCGGCGGGAGGTCTGGTGGCCGTGCCCTACTCGGTGCACTTCCGCGAAGAGCTGACCCGCGCCGCCGACCTGTTGCGGGAGGCGGCCGGGCTGACCGACAACGCGTCCCTGGCCGCGTTCCTGCGCGCCCGCGCCGACGCCTTCCTGACCGACGACTACTACGCCTCGGACATGCTGTGGATGGACGTCGACAGCCGCGTCGAGATCACCATCGGCCCGTACGAGACCTACGAGGACGGGCTGTTCGGCTACAAGGCGGCGTTCGAGGCCTTCGTGACGGTCACCGATCCCGCCGAGTCGCAGCGCCTCGCCCGTTTCAAGGACGTGCTGCCCTGGCTCGAGTCGAGCCTGCCCCTGCCCGAGGCCGACAAGAACCCCAACCGCGGCAGCGATTCGCCGATCCGCGTCGTGGACGAGGTCTACACCGCCGGCGACACGCGCACGGGCGTGCAGACCATCGCCTTCAACCTGCCGAACGACGAGCGCGTGCGCGAAGCCAAGGGCAGCAAGAAGGTCCTGCTGCGCAACATCATGGACGCCAAGTTCACGACCATCCTGACGCCGATCGCCGAGCGCCTGGTCGTCGCCGACCAGCTGGGCGACCTCGCGGCCGAGTCCTTCTTCCTGCACACGCTCTGGCACGAGATGAGCCACGGCCTCGGGCCGGGCCGCATCGTCAAGGACGGGCGGGACACGGAGGTGCGCCTGGAGCTGAAGGATCTCTACTCCGCCATCGAGGAGGCCAAGGCCGACGCGATGGGCCCGTGGTGCATCTTCCGCCTGCAGGAGCGCGGCGAGTTCCCCGCCTCCATCTACCGCGAGCAGGCGGCGACCTACCTGGCCGGGCTGTTCCGTTCGGTCCGCTTCGGGATCGGGGAGGCCCACGGCGTGGCCAACGCCCTGCAGTTCAACTACCTGCTGGAGAAGGGCGTGATCGTCGCCGAGGGCGGGAAGTTCCGGATCTCCTACG
>PNOJ01000089.1 GCA_013824755.1 Gemmatimonas sp. | reverse complement strand
CTCGACTGGTGGAAGACGCTGCCTCAGGACCGCACCGATGCGCTGCGCAGCGGGCTGGAAGCCGCACGCGAGGCCGAGGTGCTGGCGGCGTGGCACGCGAAGGCGAAATGAACGACTGACGGTGTTCGGTACGCCCGAACGATCATGGAGAGACGCAGAGGTCATGATGGGCCTGCTGCCGGGGGACGCGAGCCGGACACATCCTGTGTCCGGCTCGCTCGACTTCCGGGCCTGCGCGCCATCCTGGCGCTCCGGCCCTCCAGACGCCCCCGGCAGCAGGCCCATCATGACCTCTGCGTCACACCAATGATCGCGGGCGCACCTGATCCCGTCAGTCGTTCATGTCACGATCCGCGACACGCGGCAACGGGATGGTCATGGGCGGCGCCGCATCTCGATCGGGATTGCATGACCTGGCACCCACCCGGGCGCTCAGTACATGTAATCCCGAACGAGATCGGCACTGGTCCGCCCCCCGGGCTTCGCGACCCGCAGGATCACCTCGACGTAGAGCGCCGGCATCGTGAAGGCGTGGTACTTCTCCCAGCGCCGCGGGAAGCGGTTGGCGAGCCAGGCGAGGCCGCACCAGCGGGTGAGGTCGGTGAACCAGAGCTTGTGGCGGGCGATGGCGAACAGGCCGGTGCCCTGCAGCGTCAGGAAGGTGATGTAGCCCAGGTGGTGGAAGTGCTCGAGGTCGCCGTAGGAGAGCTGCGAGCTGTAGTGGGGCGTGATGACGCGCACCGTGGCCCCGTCGCGGGCGATGCGGTGGACCTCGGCCATGAGGTCCAGGGGGCGGGTCACGTGCTCGATGACGTGGGACATCTCGACGTGGTCGAACTCGTCGTCGGCGAAGGGCAGCGGGTAGTCGTTCAGGTCGTGGACGACGTCGACGTGGGGGGCCGGGCGCATGTCCAGGCCCACGGATCCCGCCAGCTTGCTGCGCGGGCCGCAGCCCAGGTCCAGGGACTTCATGCGTGCACCCCTTTTCGCGGTGGCTAGAGCCCGAGGTCGGCGGCGACCCCCGCGAGCGCCCCGAGCACGAGCGTGGTCACCTCAGCGGGCTCCAGGCCCAGGTCCGCCGCGCCCTCGGCGATCTCGGCGCGGTTGACCTTGGCGGCGAAGTCCTTCTTCTTCAGCTTCTTCAGCACCGAGGCGACCTGGACCGCGGCGATCTTGCGGTCGGGCTGCACCATCGCGCAGGCCATGCAGAAGCCGCACAGCTCGTCCACGGCGAACAGCCAGCGCGCGCAGTCGTCCTCGCGCGGCACGCCCGTGTAGGAGGCGTGCGAGAGGATCGCGCGCACGAAGGGCTCCGGGTAGCCGAGGCCGCGCAGGATCGCGGCGCCCTGCAGCGGGTGGTCCGGCGGCTCGGGGAAGCGCTCGTAGTCGAAGTCGTGCAGCAGGCCGACCGCGCCCCAGTAGGCGGGATCGCCGCCCGTGCGCAGGGCGGCCGCGCGCATGGCCGCCTCGACGGCGTAGGCGTGGCGGCGCAGGGGCTCGGTCAGGGTGTGCTCGTGCAGCAGGGCCAGGACGCGGCCGCGTTCGTAGAGGTCGGACATGGCGGGGCCTCAGATCTGCAGGTCGTCGTGGTGGTCGCGCAGCCAGGACATGCTCTCGTCGTGCTCCGGGCAGACCTCCGTCAGCAGCTTCCGGAAGCCGGGACCGTGGTTGAGATGCCGCAGGTGGCACAGCTCGTGGCAGACGACGGCGTCGATCACCGCGGGCGGGGCCATGACCAGGCGGTAGCAGAAGGACAGGTTGCCCTTGTGCGAACAGCTGCCCCAGCGGCTCGTGCGCTCGCCGATGATGATGCGGCTGGGGGCCAGGCCGTGGGTCGCGGCGAGCTCGCACACCCGCGCCTCGAGGTGCCGCCGCGCCAGGCGTCGCAGCCAGCGCTCGAGCAGGGGCCGCGGGTCCAGGAGGTCGTCCGGCGTGAGCTGGACGCGCAGGCGGTCGTTCTCGGCGACGACGCGGCCGCGCCGGCGCCCCGGCTCGGCGCCTTCGACCAGCAGCGTACGCGGTCGGCCCAGCACCAGCACCCGGCTGCCGGTGCTCAGCTCAGGCGACCGCGGTCCCTGCCGGACGTCGAAGCGCTCGACCTGCTCGTCGATCCAGAGGGCGTGCTCGCGCAGGGCCCGTTCCAGTTCGGCCAGGCTCCAGCGGCGGGGCAGCACGACTTCGAGCCCCTTGCGGGGGCTGACCTGCAGGCTCAATCGGCGCGCGCGGTCGCTGCGCCGTACGCGGTAGCGCACGGGTTTGTCACAGATCACCGCAACCGCGGTCTGCTCCTTCAATGCGTCCCCCTCGACGGCTCCATCCGGGCGAGGATGTGGTCGAGGCGCAGTCTAGACGAGACCGGCGGGATTTTCAGCAGGAGTTTCGCGGGTGAGCGGTCGAGTCGCCAGTCCCGCCGCGCGACCTTCCCCCCCGCCCGGGGGTCGGGACGAATACCCTGCGGACGCGCCGGCGGGACCGGCAGACACATGATAGACCATGACTGACCATTAGAATCATGATATGATCCGATTAACCCATAAGGAGAATCGATGAGCCGCGAACTGGCGACCGATCGGCTGGCGGCCTTCTTCGAGACGGCCAGGCTCAAGAGCTTCACCCGCGCGGCGGCGCGCCTGAACGTCTCGCAGTCGGCGCTCTCGCAGCGCGTGCTCAAGCTGGAGGAGGAGCTCGGCGCCACGCTCTTCGTCCGCGGGAACGACGGCATCCGGCTGACCGAGACCGGGTTGCGCCTGCTGCGCTACTGCCAGGCCAAGGACCAGATCGACGCCGAGCTGCTGCGCGACCTGAAGGAGCCCGCGGTCGGGGACCTGGCCGGTCCCCTGCGCGTGGCCGCCTACTCGTCGATCCTCCGCTCCGCGGTGCTGCCGTCCCTGGCGGCGTTGCTGCGGGGGAATCCGGCGATCCAGATCGAGTTCCAGGTCCACCAGACCTCGGCGCTGCCGCGCGTGCTGCGCGAGGGCGCCGCCGACTTCATCGTCCTGGACCGCCGGCTCGCCTGGTCCGACGTGACGGCCCTGCCCCTGGGCCGCGAGCGTTACGTGGTGGTCGAGAGCGCGCGCCGCGCCTCCCCCCCCGACATCTACCTGGACAACGACCCCGACGACGACGTCACGCGCTGGTTCTTCGCCGGGCGCACCGACGCCCCGGACTACCGCCGCGCCTTCATGAGCGACGTCTACGGCATCCTCGACGGCGTGGCCCAGGGCCTGGGCCGGGCGGTCGTCCCGCGCCACCTCGTCCGGCGCGGCTCGGGCGTGCGCGAGATCGAGGACTTCTCCATGCGCCACGTCGACATCTTCCTGCACCACTACACGGTGGCGGCGCCGGCCAGCCTGCACAAGCAGGTGGTGGCCGCGCTCGTCGGCGAATGCGGCCGCCACCTCGATTCCGACTGACAGCCCCGGGAGCCACGGCATGCGACACGACGACCGCCACATGACGCCCGAAGAGTTCCGCCGCCACGGACGCGAGGTGGTGGACTGGATCGCCGACTACTGGGAGCGCCTCGAGACGCTGCCCGTGCAGAGCCGCGCCGCCCCCGGCGAGGTGCGCGCCGCCTTGCCGCCGCTGCCGCCTCGCGAAGGCGAACCCTTCGCCGACCTGATGCGCGACGTCGAGGGGATCGTGCTGCCCGGCACGACCCACTGGCAGTCGCCCGGCTGGTTCGGCTACTTCCCGGCCAACGCGTCGGGCCCGTCGGTCCTGGGCGAGCTGCTGTCGGCCGGCCTCGGCGTGCAGGGCATGCTGTGGTCCACGAGCCCCGCCTGCACCGAGCTGGAGACCCACGTCCTGGACTGGCTCGTCGGGATGCTGGACCTGCCGCCGGTGTTCCTGTCGACGGGCGCCGGGGGCGGCGTGATCCAGGACTCGGCCTCCAGCGCGGCGCTCTGCGCCCTGGTGGCGGCGCGCGAGCGGGCCAGCGGCTTCGCCGTCGACGAGCGGGGCGGCGACGGCTCGCTGACCGCCTACTGCTCGACCCAGACGCACTCCAGCGTCGAGAAGGCCGTGCGGGTCGCGGGGCTGGGCGCCGCGAACCTGCGCCGCATCGAGGTCGACGACCTGCTGGCGATGCGCCCCGCGGCCCTCGACGCGGCGATCCGCGCGGACCTCGCCGCGGGCCGGCGCCCGGCCTTCGCCTGCGCCACGGTGGGCACCACCTCCAGCCACGCCCTGGATCCCCTGCCCGCGATCGGCGCGATCTGCCGCGAGCACGGCCTCTGGCTGCACGTCGACGCCGCCCACGCCGGCACGGCCGCCCTCTGCCCGGAGTTCCGGGACATCCACGACGGCCTGGAGTTCGCCGACAGCTATTGCTTCAACCCCCACAAGTGGATGTTCACGAACTTCGACTGCGACTGCTTCTGGGTGCGCGACCGCGCGGACCTGGTGCGCGCGCTCTCGATCCTGCCCGAGTACCTGCGCAACGCCGCCACCGAGTCGGGCCGGGTCGTCGACTACCGGGACTGGCAGGTCCCGCTGGGCCGGCGCTTCCGCGCCCTGAAGCTGTGGTTCGTGATCCGCTGGTACGGGGTGGAGGGGCTGCGCCACCACGTGCGCGAGCACGTGCGCCTGGCGCAGGAATTCGCCGGCTGGGTGGACGCCGACCCCGACTGGGAGCTGGCCGCCCCTGTCCCGCTGAACCTGGTCTGCTTCCGGCACCGCGGCGGCGACGAGGCCAACCGGCTCATCATGGACGCGGTCAACGCGGACGGCGGGATCTTCCTGTCCCACACCCGGCTGGACGACCGGCTGACCCTGCGCCTGAGCGTGGGCGCGACCCTGACGGCGGACCGCCACGTCGCGCGGGCCTGGCGGCTGCTGCGCGAAGCGGCGGGCGGCTGAGCCCCCGGCGGGCGCGGCGGCGAGCGCCGTTCGTGTGTATCGGTGTGGGGAACCCCACCCGCCGGGAGGGCGACATGAACGGTAAGATGGGCGCCGTGACGGCGCTGCTGTTGCTGGCCGCGGCCGCCGCCGCGACGACCCCCGCCGAGGAGCCGCCGGTGAAGTACAACGAGCTGACCGGGGACGAGCAGCGCGTCATCCTGCACAAGGGGACCGAGCGCCCCTTCAGCGGCGAGTACGAGGCGTTCACCGCCCGGGGCACCTACCTCTGCAAGCGCTGCAACGCCCCGCTGTACCGCTCCGCCGACAAGTTCGACGCCGGCTGCGGCTGGCCCAGCTTCGACGACGAGATCGAGGGCGCGGTGCGCCGCCTGACCGACCGCGACGGCCGCCGCACCGAGATCCTCTGCCGCAACTGCGGCGGCCACCTGGGGCACGTCTTCCTGGGCGAGAAGTTCACGCCCCGGGACACCCGCCACTGCGTGAACTCGGTCTCGCTGGCGTTCGTGCCGGAAGGGAACGCGCTGCCGCCGGTCATCGCCCCCGCCGCCGAACAGCCCCCCAAATAGAGACCCCGCCGCGGTCGTCCTTGACCGCGGCGGGGCCATCTGGAAGGTAGCGGCTTACTTTTCAGCCCTCCACACCGGGCTCCGTCCCGGCGTCCACGGCGCACCCATGGCCTCCAGCATCTTCTCGAACTCGGCGAGGTCCGCGTCGATCGCGGCCAGGTCCGACTGCACCTGCGGGAACCGCTCGGCCACCGTGCGGTAGGTCTCGCGGTGGGTCCCGGTCGGCGCCGCCGAGGATTCCCAGCTCCCGTAGGCGACGCGCTCGATGCGCTCGGACAGCGACGGCGGCGTGGGCTCGTTGCGCGAGGCGATCGTGTCGTCGCCCAGCAGGATCACGCGCAGGTCCGCCAGCCTGGTCCCGATCGCGCGCAGCTTCGCGCGGTCGGCGTCGCCTGCCTCGGGCGTATTGAACATCGCCGATCCGACGTGGTCAATACGTTCTTGCACTTCGCCGACTTTTTCGACGGCGCCCAGGACGGCTCGCTGCAGCTCGGCGACCGCGCGCTGGAAGCGCCGGCGCTCCGCCGGCTCCCGCGCCGCGAGCGCCGCCAGGGCGAGCGGCTTGACCGTGAACCGCTGCGGCGCCGCCAGCGGCGTTTCGACGCCGTCCACCCGGCGCATCAGCTGAGCGACGTACTGCCCGGGCGTCGCCAGCGGGCCGCCGTCGGTGCTCGGCGTCACGCCGGCCGGGCGCAGCGAGGGGTCTCGCAGGTCCCAGGACACGCGCTGCAGGCCGGCCTTGTTGGCCACCGCGATGCGGCGCACGAGGCGGCCGTCGAGGTCGGAGATCGCCAGGAAAAATCCGGGCGCGTCCTCGCGGTCCTCGGCGCGCAGCTCGTCCCAGCTCGGGTAGAAGACCGGCTCCTTCTTCTCGACCAGCGCCTTCTCGGCGGCGTGCCTCTGCTCGCGCCGACCCGACAGCTTCTCCTTGAGATGGAGCGTGAACACGGCGCCGAACGGCGGGTTCTCGGCCTGGTAGAAGCTGTCGCCCTGGCTGCCCTTGCGACGGCCGCCCATGGGCGAGGCCTCGTTGTAGAGCAGCGCGTCCTTGACCGGGAACAGCAGGGCCGGCTCCCCCTCCAGGGCGGCGCGGGTGATCGCGCGCAGCGGCGTGTAGTCGTCCAGGACGTAGATGCCGCGGCCGAAGGTGCCGACGACCAGGTCGTTCTCGCGCCGCTGGATCTCCAGGTCGCGCACCGAGATGACCGGGAAGCCGCCCTTGAGGCGCACCCAGCGGACGCCGCCGTCCAGCGTGCAGTAGACGCCGAACTCGGTGCCGCAGAACAGCAGGTCCGGGTTCACGTGGTCCTGCACGAAGCAGTGGACGCTGCCGCGCTCCGGCAGGTCGCCGGCGATGCTGCGCCAGGTCTTTCCGTAATCGTCGCTGCGCAGCAGGTAGGGCCGGAAGTCGCCCTTCTTGTGGTTGTCGAGGCAGGCGTAGACGGTCGCCTCGCGGTGGCGGTCGGCGTCCAGGTCCTCGACGAAGGCCTGCGCGGGCGCGCCCCCGAAGCCGTCGCGCGCCTGCCAGGTGCGGCCGCCGTCGAGGGTGACCTGGACCAGGCCGTCGTCGGTCCCGGCGTAGATCAGGCCCTCGCGCAGCACCGACTCGTCCAGGGACACCAGGCTGCCGTAGAACGAGGTGCTGCGGTTCTTGGCCACCGCGTCGACGCTCCACACCCGGCCCATCACCTCGAGGCGGTTGCGGTCGATGCCGCGCGAGAGGTCCCCGCTGATCTCCGTCCAGCTCGCGCCGCGATCGTCGCTGCGCAGGAGCTTCTGGCAGCCGAAGTAGAGCCGCTCGTGGTCGTGGGGGCTGATCAGCAGCGGGGAGTTCCAGTTGAAGCGGTAGGCCGGCTCGCCCCAGGCGGGCTGGGGCTGGATGTCCAGGCTCTCGCCGCTGCGCCGGTCGTAGCGGGCCAGGCCGCCGTGCTGGTACTGGCTGTAGACGACGTCGGGATCGGTGGGGTCGATCTGCGGCTCGAAGCCGTCGCCGCCCTGGGTCACGTACCAGTCGCTGTTGCGCAGGCCGTGGTTGTTGTGCGTGCGCGACGGGCCGCCGAGCGTGTTGTTGTCCTGGGTCCCGCCGTAGACGTTGTAGAAGGGCAGGGCCTGGTCGACGGCCACCTTGTAGAACTGCGTGACCGGCAGGTTGGCCTTGTAGTCCCAGGTCGCGCCCCGGTCCCAGGTCTCGTAGATCCCGCCGTCGCAGCCGATCAGCAGGTGGTCGACGTCGCGCGGGTCGATCCACAGGGCGTGGTCGTCGACGTGCTTGAACTCGATCGGCACGCGCCGCCAGTTGGCGCCGCCGTCCTCGGTCACCTGGAAGTAGGTGTCCAGCGAGTAGACGCGCTCGGCGGCGTGCGGGTCGGCGAAGATCTCCTGGTAGTACTGCGGGCTGGAGGCGACGTAGTCGCTCATCTTGCGCCAGTTCTCGCCGGCGTCGTCGCTGCGGTAGAAGCCGCCGGCCTCGGCCGCCTCGACGAT
This sequence comes from Gemmatimonas sp., assembly GCA_013824755.1. Lineage (GTDB taxonomy): Bacteria > Krumholzibacteriota > Krumholzibacteriia > LZORAL124-64-63 > LZORAL124-64-63 > PNOJ01. Next base: position 2,805 of record PNOJ01000089.1, on the reverse strand, counting down.
GGCGAAGACCAGGTCCGGCCGGACGGGCGAGACCGTGATGCCGATGCGTCCGACGTCGCCCCCGGGCAGGCCGCGGTCCAGCTTGCGCCAGGTCTTGCCGCCGTCGACGCTCTTGTGGATCGCCGACTCGGGGCCGCCGTCCAGCAGCACCCAGATGTGCCGGCGCCGCTGGTAGCTGACGGCGTACATCACGTCGGGGTCGCGCGGGTCCAGGCGCAGCTCGCTGACGCCCGTGTCGGGCGAGATGTCGAGGATCTTCTGCCAGGTGGCGCCGCCGTCGGCGGTCTTGAAGAGGCCCCGGTCGCCGCCGGGCCGCCAGAGCGGGCCCTGGGCGGCGACGTAGACGACGTCGGAGTCGCGCGGGTCCACGACGATCATGCCGACGTGCTCGGACTCCTTCAGGCCGGTGTTGGTCCAGTGCCGGCCGCCGTCGACCGACTTGTAGACGCCGTCGCCGTAGGCGACGCTGCGCTGGCTGTTGTTCTCGCCGCTGCCCACCCAGACGACCTTCGGGTCGCGCGGGTCCAGGGTCACGCAGCCGATCGAGAAGGAGCCTTCGCCGTCGAAGACCGGCTCGTAGGTGGTGCCGGCGTTGACCGTCTTCCAGACGCCGCCGCTGCTGACCGCCACGTAGTACTCGGCGGGGTCGGCGGGGTTGACGGCGAAGTCGCCGATGCGCCCCGAGGACACGGCCGGGCCCAGCAGGCGCAGCCCGAGGCCCGCGAAGGTGTCGGCGTTCAGGGGGTTCTTGTCCGCTTCTGCCTTGTCCTTCGCCGGAGCGGCGGCGGGCGCGGCGAGCAGCGCGACGGCGGCGAGGATCCACAGCGTTCGCTTCATGGTGTACTCCCGGATCGGCGTGGGGCGGGACGGGCGCCGGCGCCGCCCCCGCGGGGGACGGCGCCGGTGTCGAGAATGCGGCATGGGGAGGGTCGAGGCAACCGGGAATCGGCCGTCAACTGCGGCGCAGCAGGGACTCGAGGAGCACCTGCAGCCCCAGCAGGAACCCGAACACGCAGACGATGGCCGCGCCGGTGGGCAGGTCCAGCACGTAGCTCAGCGCGGCGCCGAGCACCACCGCCGCGACGCCGACCGCCAGGGTGTAGACGAAATGGCGGCGGTGGTCGGCGTACAGGCGCACGCTCATGACCGTGGGCACCACCAGCAGCGTGAACACCAGCAGCACGCCGGCGATCTGCACGCTGGAGGTCACGACCGTGCCCAGGATCAGGTAGAACGCGAAGTCCCAGCGCCGCAGCGGCAGTCCCTCGCGCCGGGCCGCCTCGGCGTCGGCGGAGATCCGGTCCAACGGCCCGCGCCACCGCCAGAGCAGGAAGCCCAGGACGGCGTAGAGGGCCGCGGTCTTCAGCAGGGTCGGCCAGGTGACCCAGAGGATCGCCCCGACCAGCAGGTGGTTGATCTCCTCGCCGCCGTGCGGCACCTGGGTCAGCACCAGGATCATCGCCGCGCTGCACACCGCGTAGATGATCCCGATGTACGCCTCCTGCGGCACGCGCTCCGACTTGCCGCGCGTGCGCGAGATCAGCAGGGCGCCCAGGAAGGTGCTGCCCAGGGCCACGGCGTAGGTGCCGTCGGTGCCGATCTCCCCGCCCAGCAGCAGGGAGATCGCCACCCCGAAGGCGGCCACCTGGGCCAGGGCGATGTCGACGAAGATCACGCCGCGCCGCACCACGTGGTGGCCGAGGTGGGAGTGCATCGCCACCAGGATCAGCGCCATCACGACCGGCGCCGCCATCATCTCCAGGAAGCCGCCCATGGTCACTCCTTGCCCGGCGCCGCGGCCGCTTCGGCCAGGCGCCGGGTCACGACGTCCAGGAACGCGAGGTAGTCGTCGGTGCCCGGCTCGGCGCCCGAGTGGCCCGGCAGGACCGCCAGGGACGCGCCGGCGCGGCCGGCGACCTCGCGCACGACGTCGAGGTGGTCCCAACTCGCGGCCACGACCACGACGTCGCCCAGCGCGCGGGACTTCTCGACCATGTCCTGCACGTGCCGCGGCGAGGCCGCGATGCCCGGCCGGTGCTCGATCTCGCCGATCGCGTCCAGGTCCAGCCAGTCGCAGAGGTAGTTCCAGTGCTGGTGGTTCAGCAGGACGTGGCGGGCCCGCAGCCCGGCGGTCCGCTCCCGCCAGACCGGCAGCCGGCCCCGCAGCTGCGCGGCGTAGGCCTCGGCCCGGTCACGGTACGCCGCCGCGTGCGGTGGGTCCAGTTCCCCGAAGCGCCGGCCGACGAACTCCACGACGGCGATCATCCGGCGCGGGTCGACGGTGTAGTGCGGGTTGCCCTGCGGGTGGATGTCGCCCAGTCCGCGGTCGACGGTTCCGGACGGCACGTTCAGGACGGCGTCCAGGGCCGCGGAACAGTCGATCACCCCCGGCGAGCCGGGGCGCAGCCGCGGGTTGCGGGCCTTCTCCAGCAGCGGCGACAGCCAGCCGATCTCCAGCTCGAGACCGTTGAGCAGCAGCGCGTCGGCCTGGCCCAGCTTGCGCGACAGCGAGGGCTTGGCGGGCAGGTAGTGGGGGTCCATGCCGCCGGGGCAGAGGACCGTCACCTCCACGTCGTCGCCGCCCACGGCCCGCGCCGCGCAGCCCAGGTCCGAGAGCGTGACCGCCACGCGCAACGGTTTGTCCGCCGCGGCGGCGGGCCCGGGCGAGGCGAGGGGAACGAGGCAGGCGGCCAGCGCCAGGGCGGCCGCGGCGATCCGGTACGGGATCTTCATGACGGCCTCCTAGTAGAGATGGGCCGGGTGCGACCCGATGGTGAAGTTCCACTGCAGCGAGAGGCGCAGGTC
>PNOJ01000088.1 GCA_013824755.1 Gemmatimonas sp. | reverse complement strand
GGGGCTCTTCTTCTTCATGAGGTGGGCCAGCACGAAGCCGCTGTCGTGGTGCTCCATCATCAGGTCGAAGATGCAGAGGTCGGGCGCGGCGGCGGCGACGAGGGCCTCCCCCTCGGCCTGGCTCTCGCCGGCGAGAACCCGGAAGCCGAGCCGCTCCAGGAAGAGCCGGATCTGCTCCAGGACGTCGGGATCGTCGTCGACGACCAGGGCGGTGCGCCCGGCGTAGCTGCGGACGTGTGCGTCGGTCATGCCGGTTCTCCCTTGGCGGCGCGCGGCAGGGTCACGACGAAGGTCGTGCCGGTGGGCCCCTCGCGGGGGTCCGCGTTCGAGAAGACCTGGACCTGCCCCTGGTGCATCTTGACGATGCCGTAGGAGACGGCCAGGCCCAGGCCCGTGCCCTTGCCGATCTGCTTGGTGGTGAACAGGGGTTCGAAGATCTTCTTGATGATCTCGCGGGGGATGCCGGTCCCGGTGTCGACGACCCGCAGCGTCACGCGCTCCGGGTCGCCCTCGGTGACGACCCGCAGGCGGCCGCCGAGCGGCATGGCCTCGACCGCGTTGACGGCCAGGTTGGTGAGCACCTGGACGATCTGGTCGCCGTCGAGCTCGGCGAAGGGGTCGTCGAGGCGGTGCTCGACGGTCAGCTCGACGCCCGGGGGCGTGATGACCGCCTTGAGCGCGCGGTCGACCAGCTCCGGGACGTGGATGCGGCGGCGGACGACCTTGGACTTGCGGGCGAAGTTGAGCAGGCCCCCGACCACCTTCTTGCAGCGGTCGGCCTGCTCCACGATCATCTGCAGGTCCTCGCGCAGGGGCGAGCCGGGCGGCGCCTCGTCCAGCAGCAGGTTGGCGTAGAGCAGGACCACGCCCAGCGGGTTGTTCACCTCGTGCGCGATGCCGGCCGAGAGCTGGCCCATGCTCGCCAGCTTCTCGGCGTTGATCAGCGCCTGCTGGGTGCTGGCCAGCTCGCGGTGGGACACGTTGATCTCGTCGAGCGAATCCTTGAGGCGCTCGATGGTGTGCGGCAGGCACATCTCGTTCTCGGCCATGCCCGTGTGGATGGCCACGGCGTGCTCGCGGCAGGTGCGGTAGCCGCAGGCGCCGCAGTCCAGCTCGTCCTCGGGCACGAGCTTGCCCAGGCGCTCCATGATCGCGGTCAGCTCGCGCGGCGACGGCTGCGACATGCGCGTGTCGTGGGGGGCGTAGACCGCCATCAGGTCGAGGTGGGAGAACTCCTCCAGCTCGGCGCGGCGCCGCTCGCCGCTCGGGACCCAGAGCCGCTCGCGCACGTAGCTGCTGACCGCGGTGCGCCGGCGGAACAGCGGCGCCTTGGTGGTCATGCCCGCGCCCATGATGCAGCCCTTGCACGACAGCAGCTCGAGCAGCTGCACGTCCAGCACGCCGTCGCGGAACTCGTCGATCGCCTCCATGAAGGTGTCGGGGCCGGTTCCGGCCACGACCTCGTTGCTGAGCAGGTCCTCGGTCAGGCCGGCCGCCTGCAGCAGCCCGCGGCTGATCGGGAACAGCGCGCCGAGGCCCGGCGAGGGGCCGTCGAAGTCCGAGAGCTCGCACTGCGAGGGCTCGATCCCGGCCTCGGCCAGGAAGCGGTGCAGCTCGGTGAAGGTCAGCGCCGCCTCGACGTCGCCGGCGATCCCCTCGCGCACCGCCTCCACCTTCTTGGCGATGCAGGGGCCGATGAAGACCACGGCCAGGTCGTCGCCGTGGCGCTGGCGCAGGGCGCGGGCGGTGGCGACCATCGGCGAGACCACCGGCGCCAGGTTGGGCACCAGCTCGGGCTCGAACTTCTCCACGTAGGAGACGATGGCCGGGCAGGTCGTCGCGATGTAGCGGCGGCCGGGGTGGCGGCTGACCAGCTCGGCGTAGCGGCGGGCGACCAGGTCGGCGCCGAAGGCGACCTCGCAGACCAGGTCGAATCCCAGCTCGCGCAGCGCGCCGACGACCCGCCCGTGCGTCAGCTCGAGGAACTCGGCCGGGAAGCTCGGCGCGACGGCCGCCGCCACGGGGCGCGGCCCGGCCAGCAGGCGGCGCACGTCGTCGATCGAGCCGGCCACCTGCTTGGCGTTGCGGCGGCACACCTTGACGCAGTTGCCGCAGCCGATGCAGCGCTCGGCGACCACCTCGGCCTGGCCGCCGGTGATGCGGATGGCCTTGGCCGGGCAGTCGCGCACGCAGGTGTAGCAGAGCCGGCACCGCTCGGGGATCGTGGCGACCAGCTGCTGTCCGCTGTCCATGTCAGACCGCCGTGTCCCGGGCCTGGTAGTGCGTGTGCAGGAGCTCGTGGCTGCGCGCGCCCAGCGGCTCGCCCAGCACCTCGTCGTACAGCTCCTGCACGTAGCGGTTGCGGTGCGACAGGCGCACCGGCTCGCTGCGGTCGATGTGGTAGAGGCTCTCCAGGCGGCTCTTGACGGCGCCCGGGTCGGCGCGCAGGGGCTGGCCGCCGCCGCCGACGCAGCCGCCGGGGCAGGTCATGACCTCGATGAAGTGCAGATCGTCGCGCCCGGCGCGGACCTCCTCGAGCAGGCGCCGGGCGCGGCCCAGGCCGCTGACCACGGCGACGCCCAGCTCGACGTCGTCCAGCTTGACGCGGGCCTCCTTGACGCCCTCCAGGCCGCGCACCGCCCCGATGGTGAGGTGGTACATCTCGCGCCCGGTCACCAGCCAGTGCGCCGTGCGCAGGGCCGCCTCCATGACGCCGCCGGTGCCGCCGAACAGCTTGCCGGCCGTGCTGCGCTCGCCCAGGGGCAGGTCGGGGGCGCCCGGTCATCCGCGCCAGGTCCAGGCCGTGCAGGCGGATCAGCCGGGCCAGCTCGCGCGTGGTCAGGACGGCGTCGACGTCGGGCACGTCCGCGGCGTCGCCCATCCCGGGCCGCTGGGCTTCGAATTTCTTGGCGAGGCAGGGCATGACCGCGACGCTGAAGACCCGCCGCGCGTCGAGTCCCTCGCGCCCGGCCCAGACGCGCTTGACCACGGCGCCCATCATCTGCTGGGGGCTCTTGCAGGTGGACAGGTTGGGCATCAGGTCGGGGTAGAACTGCTCCACGTACTTGACCCAGCCGGGCGAGCAGCTGGTGAACATGGGCAGCCGGCCGCCGCCCTTCAGGCGGCTCACCAGCTCCGAGGCCTCCTCCATGATCGTCAGGTCGGCGGCGAAGGACGTGTCGAAGACGCGGGCGAAGCCGAGCCGGCGCAGGGCCGTGACCATCAGGGCCTCGACGTCGGCGCCCGGCTCGAGGCCGAACTCCTCGGCCAGGCTCACCGAGACCGCCGGCGCGTGCTGCACGACGACCGTGACGGCCGGGTCGTCGAGCGCGTCCTGGACCTCCTTGAGATGGCTCTTCTCGCGCAGGGCGCCGGTCGGGCAGACCATCACGCACTGGCCGCAGTTGATGCAGGTCGAGACGTTCAGCCCGCGGTCGAAGGCCGGCGCCACCACGGTGCGGCTGCCGCGGCGGATGAAGTCGATGGCGGCGACGCCCATCACCTCCTCGCAGACGCGCACGCACTTGCCGCAGAGGATGCACTTGGCCGGGTCGCGCACCAGCGAAGGGCTGGAGATGTCCACGTGGTGGTCGTTCTTGGTCGTCACGTACCGCCGCTCGCGCACGCCGTAGCGCAGCGCCAGGTCCTGCAGCTCGCACTCCCCGTGCCGCACGCAGTACAGGCAGTCGTCGGGGTGGTTGGCCAGCAGCAGCTCCACGATCGTCTTGCGGGCCCGCGTGGCCGACTGCGAGTTCGTCTCCACGTTCATGCCGGGCTCGACCGGGCAGGAGCAGCTGGGCACCAGCCCGCGCCCGCGCACGTCCACCACGCAGAGCCGGCAGGCCCCGGACGGGGCGAGGTCGGGCAGGTGACAGAGCGTCGGCACGACCACGCCGGCGCGCCGGCAGACGTCGAGCAGGGTCTCGCCGCGCCGGGCCTCGGCGGGCCGCCCGTTCACCTCGATGCGGAACGTCTCGGTCGCGCTCATCAGGACACCTCCACCGCGTCGAACTTGCAGGCCTCGAGGCAGGCGCCGCAGGCGATGCACTTGTCGTGGACGATCAGGTGCGGCTGCTTCTTGCCGCCGACGATGGCGCCGGCCGGGCAGGCCCGGGCGCACAGCGTGCAGCCCTTGCACAGCCCGGTGTCGATGTCGAAGGTCAGCAGGTCGCGGCAGACCTTGGCGGGGCAGCGGCGCTCGTAGATATGCGCCTCGTACTCCTCGGGGAACCAGCGCATCGTGCTGAGCACGGGGTTGGGGGCGGTCATGCCCAGCCCGCAGAGGCTGGTCTCGCGGATGACCTCCGCCAGGCGCGGCAGGTAGGTCACGCCCTTGAAGCGGGCCAGGGCGTCGGCGCCCGTCTCGTGGCGGCGGCCGCGCACGATGGCGTCGAGCATGTCGCGCAGGTGCTTGGTCCCCTCGCGGCAGGGGATGCACTTGCCGCAGCTCTCGCGCTGGATGAAGTCCATGAAGAAGCGCGCCACGTCCACCATGCAGGTGTCCTCGTCCATGACGACCAGGCCGCCGGAGCCCATCATGGCCCCCACCGTCTTGAGCGACTCGTAGTCGACCAGGATGTCGAGGTGCTGCTCGGGGATGCAGCCGCCGCTCGGCCCGCCGATCTGCACGGCCTTGTAGGCCTTGCCGCCGGGGATGCCGCCGCCCGCCCCGAACACGATCTCGCGGACCGACGTGCCCATCGCCACCTCGACCAGCCCCGTGCGCGCGACCTTGCCCGACAGCGCGAACACCTTGGTGCCCTTGCTGCCCCCGGTGCCCAGGGAGGCGAAGTGGTCGGCGCCGTCGACGAGGATCCCCGGCACGTTGGCCAGGGTCTCGACGTTGTTGATGACCGACGGCTTGCCGAACAGGCCCGACACGGCCGGGAACGGCGGCCGGGGCCGCGGCATGCCGCGGCGCCCCTCGATGCTGTGGATCAGCGCGGTCTCCTCGCCGCAGACGAAGGCGCCGGCCCCCATCTTGATGTTCACCTTGAGGTCGAAGCCGCTCTCCAGGATGTCGTCGCCCAGCAGCCCGCAGGCCTCGGCCTGGGCGATGGCCTCACGCAGGCGCCGGATGGCCAGCGGGTACTCGGCCCGGATGTAGACGTAGGCCTTGCTGGCCCCGATGGCGTAGGCGGCCAGGGCCAGGCCCTCGAGCACGCGGTGCGGGTCGCCCTCGATGACGGCGCGGTCCATGAAGGCGCCGGGGTCGCCCTCGTCGGCGTTGCAGATCATGTAGCGCTGGTCGGCGGGCGTGTTCAGGGCGAAGGTCCACTTGCGCCCCGTGGGGAAGCCGCCGCCGCCGCGCCCGCGCAGCCCGCTGCGCTCGACCTCGGCGCAGACCTCGGCCGGGGTCAGCGAACGCAGCGCCTTGAACAGGCCGCGGTAGCCGCCGCAGGCCAGGGCCTCGTCGATGCGGCCGGGGTCGATCAGGCCGCAGTTGCGCAGCACCCAGCGGGTCTGCCGGGCGAAGAAGGGGTGGTCGGCGAGGGCGGCCAAGCCGTCCCAGCGCCGCAGGCCCTGCGGCCCGTGCTGGCCCAGGTAGTGGGCCGTCGGCACCGTGCCGGCCAGCATGGCGTCCAGGATGCCCGGCACGTCCTGCGGCTTCACGCGGCCGAAGACCGCGCGCGACCGCCCCGGCAGCTGGACCTCCAGCAGGGGCTCCTCCGAGCAGAGCCCGATGCAGCCGGTCTCGACCACCTCGGCGTCGCACCCCGCGGCCGCGAGGTGCCCGCGCACGGCGGCCAGCACCTTGCCCGCGCCCGCGCCCAGCCCGCAGGTCCCGGCGCCCACGTAGACGACGGGCCGGTCGGTCCGCTCGCGCCGCAGGCGGCTCAGCTCGTCGGCCAGCTGCGCGTCGCGGCCCTCGCCGTCGCGCAGCAGGCCGCGCAGGCGCTCGCCGCTCCAGACGGCCGTGTTCGTCGTGTCAGGCTGCATCGCTGCCGCCCTCCTTCGCGCGTTCGCGGTAGGCCGCGAAGATGCCGGGCACGTCGCGCGGGGCGACGCCGGCGTGGAAGTCGCCGCCGACGGCGATGACCGGCGCGAGGCCGCAGGCCCCGATGCAGGCCACGACCTCGAGGCTGAACAGCCCGTCGCGCGTGGTGCCGCCGGCCCTGACGCCCAGCTCGCGCTCGATCGCGTCGAGCACGTTGGCCGAGCCCTTCACGTGGCAGGCCGTGCCGCGGCAGACCTGCACGTGGAAGCGGCCGATGGGCGTGAAGCGGAACTGGTTGTAGAAGGTGGCCACCCCGTAGACCTTGCTGGCGGGCAGGTCCAGGTGGCGCCCGATCGCCAGCACGGATTCCCGCGACAGGAAACCGTCCCGCTCCTGCACGGCCTGCAGGATCGGGATCAGGCTGTCGCGGCGGGCGCCGGGGTAGCTCTCCAGGATGTCGTCGACGCAGGGGTTCATGCTCCCGCTCCTCCTCACTGACGGCAAAGGGCGATGCGCTCCAGCTTCAGACCGATGTCGACCTCGTCCACCACCACGTCCTGCGGCAGGCGCAGCGGGACCGGCGCGAAGTTCAGGATGCCGGTCACCCCGACCGCCGCCAGCCGCTCGGCGACCTCCTGGGCCTCGGCCGCCGGCACCGCGAGGATGCCGAGGTTGATGCCCAGCTCGACGACGCGGCTCTCCAGCTCCCGCACCGGGTAGCAGCGCACCCCGGCGATCACGCGGCCGGTGCGCTCCTCGTCGCTGTCGAAGGCCGCCAGGATGGTGACGCCCGGCAGCTGGAAGCCGACGTGCGCGAGGATGGCCCGGCCCAGGTTGCCGGCTCCGACCAGGGCGACGCGGCTGGGCTCGTGCTGGGCCAGCAGGCGGTCGACGTGAGCCGCCAGCGGGCGCACGCCGTAGCCCCGGATGGGGCTGCCGTGGTGGCCGATGATCATCAGGTCGCGCCGGACCTGCGCCGCGGTGTTGTTCGCCAGCTTGGCGAGCTCGTGGGAGAAGACGAAGGCGCGCCCCTCGGATGCGAGGTACTGCAGCAGGCGCCGGTACGTCACCAGGCGCTCCATCGTCTTGAGGGGGATGTCCGATTTGTTCTGCTTCATGACCTGCTCGCGATCAGTGATTGTTTATTTGTTAACGTCCAAAACCTCATCACTGGTATCGGCTGTGTCAAGGAAACATGAAGATTTTTTCACGGCGCCTCGATAGGTGATTGATTCATTGAATGATACAAAAATCGTCCCCTCTGCGGGCCCGCGGCGGGCCAAGCCAGGCCACGCGTTGATACGGATTTTCAATATCTCATCGCTGTGCCAGGATTAACAGAGTAACTCATTGAAATAATAGCGAATATAAATTCACTCTGATTTGTTATAATATTGACATAGATCGGCGCGGGGCCACGGGCGGTCAAAGCCGGGGAAGTGTCGTCTCCAGCATGCGTTCGAGGCGCCGCGCGAAGGCCCCGGGGTCGCCGTCCGGCGGCAGGCCGATCCGGCCCAGGAAGGCGCGGTGGGGGCGGCCCCGGCGGTAGCCGGGCTCGCGCGGCGGGTGCGGCAGCAGGCGTTCCATGAGGTCGAGGTCGGGGTCGAACAGCAGCGTGGTGCTGTAGTAGACCAGCCCGCGCGTGCGCTGGATGCAGGAGCCGCCGACCTTGCGGTCGTCCAGCACCAGGTCGCTGACCCCGTCCCCCGCGACGCCCGCGACGCCGCAGCCGGCCAGGCCGTCGACCACCCACGCGGTGGCGGCGCGGAAGGCCGAGGTCACGCCGCCGATGCCGGCCATCGGCGCGACCAGCGAGACCACGAGGTTGCCGCGGTCCAGCAGCACCGCGCAGCCGCCGCCCGGCCGCCGCAGCACCGGCACGCCGGCCGCGCCGGCGGCCGCGAGGTCCACCTCGACGCCGGCCCGACCGCCGCGGCCGACCACGACCTGCGGCGAGGCGCAGCGCAGCACGCGCACGCGCGCGGGCGCGCCCGCGGCGACCGCGGCGACGAGGTCCGCGTCCAGGTCCCAGCCGGGCAGGGTTTCGCTGTCGGGGCGGTGAGGCATGGCGTCCCGGGTGTCGAGTCGTGCTGCCGCTCGTTCAGCCGCGCTTGAAGACGTGCACCGCCGTGCCGGCGGCCATCTCGGCGGCTTCCATCAGCGCCTCGCTGAGCGTCGGGTGCGGATGGATCGTCTCGGTCAGGTCGGCCAGGGTGGCGCCCATCTCGATGGCCAGGGCCCCCTCGGCGATCAGTTCGCTGGCGTGCGGGCCGACGATGCCGACGCCCAGGATCAGGTCGGTCTCCGGCTCGGAGAGCACCTTCACGAGGCCCTCGGTGTGGCCGATGGCCCGCGCGCGGCCCAGGGCCGACAGCGGGAAGCGGCCGACGTTGACCGTCACGCCCAGCTCCTCGGCGCGCCGCTCGGTCAGGCCGCACCAGGAGATCTCCGGGTCGGTGAACACGACGGCCGGGATGGCCCGGTTGTCGAACTCCACCTTGTGGCCGGCGATCGACTCGGCCGCGACCTTGCCCTCGCGGCTGGCCTTGTGCGCCAGCATGGGGCCGTGCGTCACGTCGCCGATGGCGTAGATGTGGGGCTCGGCCGTGCGGCACTCGCCGTCGGTCTCGATCACGCCCTTGTCGTCCACCTTGACCTTCGTGTGCTCGAGGCCGATGTCGTCGGTGTTGGGACGGCGGCCGATGGCCACCAGCACCCGGTCGTAGCGCTCCCGGGACGTCTGGCCCTCGTGCTCGATCTCCACGTCGAAGCCGCCGTCGCGGGGCTCGATGCCCTTGACCTTCGAGTCGGTCATCACCGCGTGCAGGCGCTTGCTGACCTGCTTGACCATCACGTCCACGAGGTCGAGGTCCGCCCCCATCAGCAGGCGCGGGAAGAACTCGACCACCGAGACCCGGCTGCCCAGGCCGGCGTAGACCAGGCCCAGCTCCAGGCCGATGTAGCCGCCGCCGACGACCAGCAGCGTCCCGGGCACCTCCTGCAGCTTCAGCGCGTCGGCCGACGACCAGACGCTCTGGTCGATGCCCGGCGGCAGCCGGTTCAGCGACGACCCGGTGGCGATGATGCACTGCTTGAAGGCGATCGTGCCGCCCCCCTCGATGGCGAGGGAGTGGCTGTCCTGGAAGCGGGCGCGGCCGTGCACGATCTCCACGCCGCGCTTCTGCAGCAGCGTCTTGACGCCGCCGGACAGCTGGGCCACCACGCCGTCGGTCCACTCGCGCAGCTTCACGTGGTCGAGCTGCAGCCCGGTGAAGGTCAGGCCCAGGCGCGCGGCGCCCTTGGCCGCCTCGCTCAGCTCGATGGCGTTGATGAGCGACTTCGAGGGGATGCAGCCCTCCAGCAGGCAGACGCCGCCGGGGCGCTCCCGCTCCTCGACGACCATGACTTCCTTGCCGAGGTCCGCCAGGCGCAGCGCCGCCACGTAGCCGCCGGGCCCCGAGCCGATGACCACGACCTCGACTTCGGTGTTCAGGCTTCCCATGACCATGAGCGGCCTCTCCTCGGTTCTAGGTATCCAATAAAAGCAGGTTCGGGTCGCTCAGGTTGCGCACCAGCTCGCCCACGAAGCGCGCCGCGTCGGCGCCGTCGGCCACGCGGTGGTCGAAGGCCAGCGTCAGCGGCAGGATCTTGCGGATCACGATCTGCCCGTCGCGCACCACCGGCTTCTCCTGCACGCGGCCCATGCCCAGGATCGCCACCTCGGGGTAGTTGATCGTGGGGATCAGGGCGGTGCCGCCCAGGGGGCCGACGTTGGTGATCGTGAAGGTGCCGCCCTGCATGTCCTCCAGGGGCAGCTTGCCCTCGCGGGCCAGCGCGGCCTTCTCCTCGATCTCGCGCGAGATCTCGCGGATGCTCTTGACGTCGGTGCCGCGGATCACCGGCACCACCAGGCCCTTCCCGGTGTCCGCCGCGAAACCGATGTTGTAGTACTTCTTGTAGACGATCTCCTCGCGGAACGGGTCGAGGCTGGCGTTGAACGCCGGCGCCGCCCGCAGGCCCGCGGTGATCGCGCGGATCACGAACGACAGCAGCGTCAGCTTGCCGCCGGGCTCGCCGTCGCGCCGCGCCTTCATCTTCAGGCGGAACTCCTCCAGCTCCGTGACGTCGGCGTCGTCCATGTGGGCGACGTGCGGCACCAGGATCATCGAGGTCGTCATCTTGCGCGCCACCTTGCGGCGGATCGAGCGCAGCGGCTCGACCTCCACCGGTCCCTGCAGCGAGAAGTCGGGCAGGGGCTCGAGGTCCAGGAACGGGATGGCGCTCGCGGCCGCGGCCAGGCGCGTCGTGCCGTCGACGGCCGGTCCGGCCGCGGCGGCGGCGGCGGCGGCGGCCGGCGCGGCGGCGGCCGGGGCGGGGGCCGGGACGGTGCGAACGACGGTCGGCGGTCTGGGCTTCTGTCCCCGCACGCGCATGCGGCGGATCGCGAACTTCACGATGAGCCCGATCAAATCGTCGTAGCTGATGCCCGCGGCCTTGGCGATCATGCACATGTCCGAGAAGTTCGGGGTCAGGCCCGGCAGGGGGTTGACCTCGAGGACGTACGGCACACCCTGGGCCGAGACGCGGAAGTCGACGCGGGCGTAGTCGCGGCAGCCGAGGGCCTGGAACGCCTTGCGCGACACGGCGCCGAGCAGGCGCTCCATGCGCTTGTCGATGAGGGCCGGGCAGTCGTACCGGACGTTCGAGTCCCAGTCCTGCTTGATCTCGAAGCTGTAGACCGGGTAGCGCAGGGCCTGGTTCAGGAAGACGACCTCGAGCGGCGGCAGGACGCGGAGCTGCGTCTCGGTCTGCATCAGGGCGACCGTGAACTCCCTGCCCGTGACGTACTGCTCGACGAGCACGGGCTGGTTGTACCGGCCGAGCGCCTCCTTGACCAGCCTGCGCAGGTCGTCCTCGTTCATCGCGACGG
>PNOJ01000087.1 GCA_013824755.1 Gemmatimonas sp. | reverse complement strand
TCCCCGGCCCCGATCGCGCCCAGGATCTCCTGCTCGATCCGCGACAGCGACGCCGCGCCGAGCCGGTAGTCGACGAAGGCCTCCCAGACCAGCGGCACCCACTGCGCGACGATCCGTTCCCCGATCACCGTGGCGTACGCGCGGATCTCCTGCTGCGCGTGCGGGTCCATGCGCAGCGACAGGAAGTGCAGCAGGTTGTGCAGGTCGATCTTCCAGTAGGCCTCGGTGTAGGTGCACAGGGGCAGGTCCTTGCGGGCCTGCTCGCGGGCGACGCCGCGGGCGATCTTCTCGTCGTAGATCCGACGCGCCAGCGCGTGGACCTCGCGCTCGCCGGCGGTGAAGGCCGCGCCCTGCGCGGCGTCGAAGCAGCCGGAGCTGCCCTGCCGGTTGTCGTCGGCCTGGCGGCGCCACTGGTCCGGCGCCGTGCGCTGGGCCGAGTCGGTCACGATCGAGTAGCGCGAGCTCACCTCGTTGACCGAGGCCGAACGGTGCCGGATCCACTGCCGCCACGCGTCCATCGGCACGCGCACGTGCAGCTTCAGCTCGCACATCTCGAAGGGGGTGGTGTGGCGGTGGCGCAGCAGGTAGCGGATCAGGCCGCGGTCCTCGCTCACCTGCTTGGTGCCGTCGCCGTAGGACACGCGCGCGGCCTGCACCACGGCGCGGTCGTCGCCCATGTAGTCCACGACGCGCACGAAGCCGTCGTCCAGCACGGGCAGCGCCACGCCCAGCAGTTCGTCCAGGGCGGGCACGGCGGCCCGGGTCACGCGTTCGGCCTGCGGCTGCATCGGCGGCTCCTGCGGTCTAGTCGTGGAAGATGTCGCTGGCCGTGCGTTCGATCAGCTCGTCGTCGGCGTGCTCGCCCACCGTCACCCGCAGCAGCGGGTCGCGGGCCATCGCCGCGCGGATGGCGAACTCGGCGCCCTCGTTGCGGGCCCAGGCGCGCCGGGCGATGCCGTTGTTGACGTCCCAGTTGAGCATCAGGTCCAGGCGGCGGTCGGCGTCGACGGTGCCGTCGAGCACCAGGCCGAAGCCGCCGTTGATCACCTCGCCCCAGCCCACCCCGCCGCCGTTGTGCAGCGAGACCCAGGTGGCGCCGCGGCAGGCGTCGCCGGCGAAGTTCTGCACGGCCATGTCGGCGCACCACTGCGAACCGTCGCGGATGTTGGCCGTCTCGCGGTAGGGACTGTCGGTGCCCGAGACGTCGTGGTGGTCGCGGCCGATGACCACCGGCGCCGACAGGCGCCCGTCGCGGACCGCGGCGTTGAAGGCGGCCGCGAGGCGGCGGCGCCCCAGGTCGTCGCTGTAGAGGATGCGGGCCTGGCTGCCCACCACCAGGCGGTTCTCGCCGGCCTGCCGGATCCAGCGCAGGTTGTCCAGGTACTGCTGGCGCGTCTCGGGCGGGGCGGTGTCTGCCAGTTCCGCGATGACCTCGGCGGCGAGGCCGTCGGTGGTTGCGAGGTCGCGCGGGTCGGCGCTGGTGCAGACCCAGCGGAACGGGCCGAAGCCGTAGTCGAAGCACATCGGGCCCATGATGTCCTCGACGTACGACGGGTAGCGGAAGGAGCCGTCGGCGTTCACGACGTCCGCCCCGGCGCGGCTCGCCTCCAGCAGGAAGGCGTTGCCGTAGTCCCAGAACTTCATGCCGCGCCCGCCGAGCGCGTTGACCGCCGCCACGTGGCGGCGCAGCGAGGCCTGCACGGCCGCCTTGAAGGCCGGCGGATCGTCGGCCTGCAGGCGGTTGCTCTCGGCGAGCGTCAGGCCGGCGGGGTAGTAGCCGCCCGTGAACGGGATGTGCAGGCTGGTCTGGTCGCTGCCCAGCTCCACGTCGACCCCGTCGCGCACCAGCCTCTCCCAGAGGTCCACGACGTTGCCCAGGTAGGCGATCGACACGGGCCGCCGCGCGGCGCGGGCCTCCGCCATGCGGCGCAGGACCGTGTCGAGGTCCTCGTACAGCTCGTCCACCCAGCCCTGGGCGTGGCGCTTGCGCGCCGCCTCGGGGTTGACCTCCGCCACCACGCAGACCGCGCCGGCGATGACCGCGGCCTTGGCCTGCGCCCCGCTCATGCCGCCGAGGCCGGCGGTCACGAAGACCTTGCCGCGCAGTTCCTCCTCGCTCTGGCAGCCCAGGTACAGTCGCCCGGCGTTCATGACCGTGATCGCCGTGCCGTGCACGATGCCCTGCGGGCCGATGTACATGTAGCTGCCGGCGGTCATCTGGCCGTAGCTGGTGACGCCCAGGGCAGCCAGGCGGGTGTAGTCGTCGGGGGACGAATGGTTCGGGATGACCATGCCGTTGGTCACGATCACCCGCGGCGCGTCGGCGTGCGAGGGGAACAGCCCGAGCGGGTGGCCCGAGTACACGGCCAGCGTCTGCTCCTCGGACATCTCGCTGAGGTACCGCATCGTCATCAGGTACTGGGCCCAGTTCTGGAAAACCGTGCCGTTGCCGCCGTAGGTGATCAGCTCGTAGGGGTGCTGCGCGACGGCCGGGTCCAGGTTGTTCTGGATCATGTGCATGATCGCCGCGGCCTGGCGCGTGCGGGCGGGGTACTCGTCCAGCGGCCGGGCCCGCATCGCGTAGGCCGGGCGCAGGCGGTGCATGTAGATGCGGCCCAGCTCGGCCAGCTCGCGGGCGAATTCCGGGGCCAGCTCGCGGTGCCAGGCGGCGGGCACGTAGCGCAGCGCGTTGCGCAGGGCCAGGCGCTTGCCGGCGGCGTCCAGCGGCAGGGGACGCCGAGGCGCTCGGCTGACCCCGGGGTCGACCGGGGGGGGCGGCGGTGGAGCGGCGGGCAGGCCGCGGCGGATCTGCGCCTGGAAGTCCGTGGGGGTCGTGGTGGCCAAGACGTCTCCTGGTGGTGGGGGCCGCGGCGTCCGGACCGCCGGACGATAACACACGGCCGCCCGGCAGCCAACCCGCGGCCGGTCGGCCCGTGGCCCTCGACCCGCCGTACTTGACCCGCCGCGCCGGCGGTGGCATCCTGCGCCGGAATCCCAACCCATGGAGGTGGACCGTGAACGTCCTGTTCCAGCGCATGATCCGCGCCGCGCGACTCGAGCCGGCATTGTACGAGGAAGTCGAGCACGACGGCAGCGCCACCATGCAGGCCCTGTTCGTGGTGCTGCTGACCAGCGTGGCCGCGGGCATCGGCAACCTCGGCTTCGGCGGCGTGAACGGCCTGCTGAGCGGCCTGGTCGGCGCGGTCGTCGGCTGGGTGGTCTGGTCGGGCGTGGTCTACGTGCTCGGCACCAAGGTGCTGCCGGAATCCGCGACCGAGGCCGACCTGGGCCAGCTGCTGCGCACCCTGGGCTTCGCCTCCTCGCCGGGCCTGATCCGCGTCCTGGGCTCCATCCCGGTGCTGGGCTGGCTGGTCGGCTTGGTCGCCTTCTTCTGGATGCTCGCCGCCACCGTCGTCGCGGTGCGCCAGGCCCTGGACTACACGAGCACCGCCCGGGCCGTGCTCGTCTGCGTGCTGGGCTGGCTGGCGATGATCGCCGTCACCGTGGTGATCGGCATGCTGTTCGGCGGGATGCCGAACCTGTCGGGCGCCGCCAACTGAAAGTGGGGACCGCCGTGAAGCGCCTGCTGCTGACCTGCCTGCTGGCCGCGTGCGCGACGTCCGCCGCCGCGCAGGGGCCCGTCTACAAGGCCAAGTACAAGTTCCCGGTCCTGGATCAGATCGAGGCCCGCCGCGACTCCCTCAAGGCGCTCGTGGCCGAGGCGAAGGCCGCCGTCGACGCGAAATACGCCGAACAGGAGGAGGCGAAGCAGGACGCCTCGATGTCCCTGCGCCCGGATTGGACGGGCGTCGAGCGCCCCGCCGGCCCCGACGCCTTCAAGATCCGCCTGGCCCACCTGCCGCCCGTGGCGCAGTACAACACCGGTTCGTGCTGGGCCTTCTCGGCCACGTCGTTCATGGAATCCGAGGTCATCCGGCTGACCAAGCGCAACGTGAAGCTGTCGGAGATGTGGCTGGTCTACTGGGAGTACGTCGAGAAGGTGCGCCGCTGGGTGCGCGAGTACGGCCACAGCGAGGTGGAGGAGGGTTCGCAGGGCGACGCGATCCTGGACATCTACGCCAAGTACGGAGTCGTGCCGGGCGAGATCTACACCGGGGTGCCCTTCGCCGACGGCCGCCACGACCACACGGTGCTGATGGACGAGTTGAAATCCTGGCTGAAGTGGGCCGAGGACAACGGCGTCTGGGACGAGCCTCGCGTCGTGGACGGCGCCCGCGCCATCCTCGACGAGCACCTGGGGCGGCCGCCGGAGACCTTCTCCTGGCAGGGCCGCACCTTCAGCCCGCGCTCGTTCCTGCTGGAGGCCCTGCGGCTGGATCCCGGCGCTTACGTGTCCTGCGTGTCGCGCATGGAGCAGCCGGGTGTCGCCTTCT
This sequence comes from Gemmatimonas sp., assembly GCA_013824755.1. Classification (GTDB taxonomy): domain Bacteria; phylum Krumholzibacteriota; class Krumholzibacteriia; order LZORAL124-64-63; family LZORAL124-64-63; genus PNOJ01. The sequence continues at coordinate 6,902 of PNOJ01000087.1, read as the reverse complement.
ACCAGCCCTGCCTGCTGGACGTGCGCGACAACTGGCGGCGCAAGGCCGACTACCTGAACCTGCCCCTGGACGTCTTCCGCGCCACGCCCGAGAAGGCGCTGCGCGCGGGCTACACCGTGGCCTTCGGCGGCGACAACTCCGAGCCCGGGGTCGACGGCATGATGGACGCGGCGATCGTGCCGCGCTGGGACATCCCCGGCGAGCTGATCGACCAGGGCAGCCGGGAGTTCCGCATCGTCTCGGGGCAGACCGGCGACGACCACGGGATCCATGCCGTGGGCCTGACCACCCTCGGCGGCCGCGACTGGTTCCTGATCAAGGACAGCAACCGCAGCTCGCGGCTGGGCGCCTACGAGGGCTACTACATGTTCGACACGGACTATGTGGCGTTGAAGATGCTGACGGTGATGGTGCACCGCGACATGCTGCAGAGCGTGGGACCTGCAGCTCATTAGCCATCCGCGCCGCGTACGTCCGGAAACCGGGAAGAGGGAGCCGCGAGGCTCCCTCTTCGTTCGCGCGACGGCGCCGGGTTTCAGTCCAACGATGCCTCGACCAGCGGGGCCTGGATGCCGCGACGGGACAGTTCCGCCAGCACGCGCTCGGCGGGGACGGCCAGTTCCTGGGGGCGGGCGCCGGGCGCCGCCTCGCCGCGGGCCAGCAGGTCGGCGACGATCGCCGCCGGGAAACCGGTCATGCGCATCATGGCCGTCAGGCCGGTCGCCGGGTCCTCGTGGTCGACGATCGTCAGCGCGCGCCGCACGCGCCGGCCGCCGGCGGTCCCCTCGGCCTCCACGCGCAGCAGCACGACGTCGGGGCCGTCCTTGGGGCAGGCAAGCTCCAGGCAGGCGGCCAGCACGTCACGCGGGCGCACGTCGCCGCCCGCGCCCGCCGGCCGCAGGGGCTGCGACGAGGTCAGGCCCAGCTCGTGCAGCGGCAGGATGCGGTCGCGGTGGCCTGGATAGCGGATCGTCTTGTAGTCGAGGTCGCGCACGCGACCGCGCAGGGTGCGGGTGAGGGTCGAGGCGCCGCCGCTGGTCTGGAAAGCCTCCAGCCGACCGAAGGGCGGCGGGAACTCGAGGCTCTCCAATTCCGAGAGACCGGGCACGGTCCGCTCCTCGCCGTCGCGCAGCACCAGGCAGGGCTCGATGTACTCGTTGATGAGCCCCTGCACCGAGAAGACGATCATGTAGTCCAGCGGCGGGCGGGGGTGCTGCGGCAAGCCGCCGACGCGCAGGCGCAGGGCGTCGCACTCGTCCAGGCCGGTCGCCAGGTGGTGGCCGAGCAGGCCGGCCAGACCCGGCGCCAGGCCGCAGTCCGGCACCACCGTCACGCCCGCGGCGCGGGCCTGCGGGTCGTGCGCGAACTGGGCCGCGACGACGTCGTTGTTGCCGCCGAGGTCCACGAAATGGGCGCGGTGCGCGATCGCCAGGGCCGTCAGGTCGTCGTTGAACCAGTAGTTCACGGCGCTGGTGCAGGCCGCCGCCTCGTCGAGCAGCGGGGCGAGCAGCGCGGGGTCGGTGACGTCGCCGGCCACGGTCCGCAGACGCGGGTCGTCGAGCCAGTCCGCCAGCGCGGCCAGCGCGTCGCGGTCGCGGTCCACGACGGTCAGGCCCGTCACGCCCGCGGCATGGCGCAGCAGGTCCCAGGCGATGGCGCGGCCCTGCAGGCCGGCGCCGAGCAGCAGGTGGCGCATGGTCGATCCTTCCTGTGGGGGCGAGCACCGTAGCACCCGGCGCCGTCGCCCGCAACGGCCCGAAAATGTCACGCTCGAAAATGTCACGGTTGAAAATGTCACGGTCGGCGGCGATCCGTCCTTTGACGCCGGCCGGGAGCGGGGTTAGACTCCCGGCAGCGCCTCCGGGTCGGCCCGCACGGCGTCATCCAGCCGAAAAGGAGATTCCATGGACGCCAAGATGCTGCAGGCACGGCTGCTGGAACTGATCAGGCGCACCTCCTGCGAGCTGCCCCCCGACGTCATCCGCGCGGTGGACAAGGGCTGGCGCCGCGAGAAGCCCGGCACGAACGCCAAGTACGCGTTCGGGGTCATCCGCGACAACATCAAGCTCGCGGCGGGCAAGTCGCAACCCCTCTGCCAGGACACCGGCACGATCATCTGCGACGTGGCGCGCCCCGACTGGGTGAGCGAGCGCGCCTTCCGCGCCGCCTTCGAGAGGGCCGTGGACGAGGCGACGCGCGTCGGCTACCTGCGGCAGAACTCCGTCGACTCCATCACGGGACGCAACTCGGGCAACAACCTCGGCCCCGGCAGCCCGGTCATCCACTTCCACGAGACGACGGCCAAGGCGCTCACGGCCAGGCTCATGCTCAAGGGCGGCGGCTGCGAGAACGTGGGTGCGCAGTACAGCCTGCCCGACACGGGCCTCGGCGCCGGCCGCGATCTCGAGGGCGTGCGCCGCTGCGTGCTGGACGCCGTCAACAAGGCCCAGGGCAAGGGCTGCGGGCCCGGCGTGCTGGGCGTCTGCATCGGCGGCGACCGCGCGACGGGCTACGTGGCTTCGAAGGAGACGCTCCTGCGCCCCCTCGACGACACCAACGAGGACCCCGTGCTGGCGAAGCTGGAGCGCCGCCTGCTGGACGAGGCGAACACCCTGGGCATCGGCCCGATGGGTTTCGGCGGCGCCACGACCCTGCTCGGCGTGAAGATCACCGCGCGCAACCGCGTGCCGGCCTCGTTCTTCGTCTCGGTCTCGTACATGTGCTGGGCGTACCGGCGCGACGGCTTCCAGCTGTCGGCTGCGGGCAGGATCGCCAAATGGCTGTACGACTAGCCCCGAAAGGATCGCCATGCTCCTGGAAGCCCCGTTCACCGAAGAGAAGATGCGCGCCCTGAAGGTGGGCGACCTGGTGGAGATCACGGGCGTGGTCTTCACCGGCCGCGATGCGGTCCACAAGTACCTGCACGAGGGCGGCAAGCCGCCCGTCGACCTGCGCGACGCCATCATCTACCACTGCGGTCCCGTGGTGGTGAAGGAGGGCGGCCGCTGGGTCGTGAAGGCCGCGGGTCCGACGACCTCGATCCGCGAGGAACCCTTCCAGGGCCCGCTGATGGAGCAGTACGGGCTGCGCGGCGTCATCGGCAAGGGCGGCATGGGCCCCAAGACGCTGGCCGCCTGCCAGAAGGTGGGCGCCTGCTACCTGCACGCGATCGGCGGCGCCGCCCAGGTGCTGGCCGAATGCGTCACGGCCGTCGAGGGCGTGCACCTGATGGAGGAGTTCGGCTCCCCGGAGGCGATCTGGGAGTTCCGGGTCGCGAATTCCCGGCCGTGGTGACGATGGACGCCCACGGCAAGTCCCTGCACGCGAACGTGGCGTCGGCGTCGGCGGAGGCCCTGGCCCGCCTGCTGAAGGCCTGAACCAGGAACGGAAGCGGCGCGGCCGACGCGCGAGGAGTGCGCCTTGTCCCACGACGACCCGACCCTGCACCGACCCGCCGCGTCCGAAGCCGGCGTCTTCTCCCTGGCGAACCTGCTCGGCGTGATCTGGCACCGGCGCTGGCTGGTGCTGGCGGCGACCGCCGCCGGACTGGTCGCCGCCCTGCTCTACCTGGTGATCACCAAGCCGCTGTACCAGGCGTCGGCCACGGTGCGTCCCGGCATCACCAACTACACGGCCGCCTGGCAGCCGGAGCGCGGCTGGCAGCTCAAGGACATCGTGCGCTGGTACAGCCGCGGCATGTACGGGACGGGCGTCAAGGAGAAGCTCGGCCTGCCCGAGCGCTCCTACCGGCCCGACATCCTGGCCGACTTCATCCCGCGCGGCGTCGGCTCCCAGGGCGGCGACGTGGTGACGCTGACCACGCTGAGCCCGTCGCGGCAGCAGGCGAGCGCGATCCTCGAGACGTCGATCGCCATCTTCAACGAGTACGCCGAGATCAACTCCGTGGGCAACAGCCTGTCGCTGTCCCGCAAGAGCCTGCAGAACGAGATCGATAAGCTGCAGAACGACCGTGCCGACATCGCCATCAAGCGCGACCTGCTGAACCTGATGATCGACCGCAAGCGGCAGGAGCTCGAGGGCGTGGCGATGGAGCAGAAGAAGCTCGAGCTGCGGATCCAGGAGTTCCTCGTCGAAGCCGAACTGCGCCAGGACAAGGCCGCCAGCCTCGACGCGCGCATCGACGTCATGGAGAGCGGGCTGCAGGAGATGGCCTACTACCTCGAGCGCATGAAGGAGAAGGAGCGCCGCACCGAAAACCGCGACACGCTGCTGGTCGAGGCGCTCCCGCCCGGCACCGAGGCGCCCTGGCTGCCGGACTTCGTCCAGGACCGGACCTCGCTCGCGGGACGGCTCCTGTTGAGCACCATGGAGGCCGAGTCCTCCGTCTACGAGGACCGCCTCGAGGCCCTCGACCTGCGCTCCGCCAACCGGGTGGAGGACCTCAGGCGGCGCCAGCTGCTGCTGGAGGAGTCCTACTCCCTGCGCAAGAAGGCGACCCTGCTCGAGTCCGAGATCAAGGAGATGGAGATCAACCGCGACCGGGCCCTGGAGCAGGAGCTGGTGAAGATCGCCGACGACGTGCGCGTCTTCCAGTCGCGCCTGGAGGTGCTGACGCCGCTGGAGCAGATCGGCACCATCATGGTCACCGACCGGCCCGTGCGCCCGCGCAAGCTGCGCGTGCTGGGCCTGTTGACCGCCGCCGGCCTGCTGGGCGGCCTGTCGCTGGCCGTCGGCTGGGACTACCTGTCGCGCCATCGCGACGAGATCCTGCGGAACCCGTCCGCGCGGCCGTGAGCCGCGGCGCCGGCCTCTGGCGCGACCTGGGCGTGCTGGCGGCCGGCCAGGGGGCGGCCCAGCTGCTGAACCTGGCGGCCCTGGTCCTGGTCGCCCGCGCCCTCGGCGGCCACTGGTTCGGCGTCGTGCAGGTGGCGGCCGCCGTGTCCGCCTACGTCCTGCTCGCGGCCGAAGCCGGCCTGTTCACCCTCGGCGTGCGCGACCTCGCGCGCCTCGCTCCCCTGCAACGCGACAGCGCCCGCGACCTCGTCGCCCGGCGGACCGGCCTGCTGCTGCTGCTGGCGCTGGTCCTCGTCCTGCCGGCCTGTGCCCTGCTGCCGTGGTTCGGGGCCCCGCGGCAGGATCCCCGTCTGCTCTGGCTCTACCTCGCCGGCGTCCTGCCGCAGGCGTTGATGGCCGACTGGGTCGTGCTCGGCCTCGGCCGTCCCGCCTGGGCGGCCGCGGCCCGGACCGCCCGCAGCCTGGCGACCGCCCTGCTCGTGCTCTTGATCTTCGGCGGCGTGGGCGCGGGCGAAGGCGCCGGCCTGCGCCTCTGGGCGCCGTTCGCCTACCTGGCGGGCTTCTTCGCCGGCAACCTCGTGGCTGCCGCGGGCGCGGCGCGCGCGCTCGGATCCCGGCCCCGCTGGCGGCGGCCGGCGCTGTCCGGCCTGCGGGCAGACCTCGCCGCCGCCGCCCCCATCGGCGCCGCGAACCTGCTGCGGCGCGTCCTGTTCAACATCGACCTGGTCGTGCTGGGGCTGCTGGCGGCGCCGGTCGAAGCCGGGCGCTACGCCGCGGCCAGCCGGCTGGCCTTCGTTCTGGTGACGGTCACCGAATCGTCGCTGGGCGCGGTCCTGCCGCGCCTGGTCCGGCTCCGCCGGCGGGGAACGCCGGCCTACCGTCGCGGGGTGAGGCGCGCCGCGGCGAAGGCCGCCCTGGCCTTCGGAGCGCTCGCCGCCGGGGGCGTCCTGCTCGGCGGGTCTCTGGTGGGGTGGCTGTTCGGACGGGATTTCGCCGGTTCGGCGACCGTCTTCGCCGTGCTGGTGGTCGGCTACGCCGCCCTGTCCCTGGCCCTGCTGTTGCACGAATCGCTGGTGGCCGAAGACCGGCAGGCCGCGGGCCTGCCGCCCCTGGTGGTCGGGGCGGCCTTGGCCGCCGGAGCCGCCGCGGTCGCGGCGCCGCTGGGCGGGGCCGCAGCCGTGGCCTGGGCCATGGCGGCCGCCCACCTGGTCTACGCGGCCTGGCTCGCGGCGCTGGCCCTGGCTCCCCGGCGGGAACACTCCTAGCATCTCCGCCCCGTTGCGGGTATATTCACCGCTTCGCGCGCCGCCTCGGGCGTCGCCCCCCATCCGATTTGCAAAGGAGAGAGGCCTATGCAGCGCACCACCACGGCGGTCATCGCAATCATCCTGATCCTGGCGACCGTGTTCGCCGGCTGCAAGGACGGCGACGCCGCCGGCAAGAATTCCTCGGAAGCGAAGGGCGTGGTCCAGGTGCCGGGACTGAACATCAAGGATCTGACCGTCGGCAACGGACGCGTGGCCGCCAAGGGCGACTTCGTGACCGTCCACTACACGGGCTGGGTGTACACGGGCGGCCAGAAGGCCGCTGAACCCTTCGACAGCTCCGTGACCCGCGGCGTGCCCGCGACCTTCCCGATCGGCACCGGCCGGCTCATCAAGGGCTGGGACGAGGGCATCCCCGGCATGAAGGTCGGCGGCAAGCGCGAGCTGATCATCGAGCCGGCCATGGGCTACGGCGACCGCGACACGCCGAAGATCCCCGCCAATTCCACGCTGATCTTCGAGGTCGAGCTGGTCGCCGTCCCCGAGGTGCAGATGGCCGACACGGCGGCCGGCAGCGGCCCCGCCGCCGAGTCCGGCGACGTCGTCCAGGTGCATTACACCGGCTGGCTGATGAAGGACGGCGTCAAGGGCGAGAAGTTCGACAGCTCGCTCGACCGCGGTTCCCCGTTCGAGTTCCAGCTGGACGCCGGCCGCGTGATCCCGGGCTGGGACATCGGCGTCAAGGGCATGAAGGTCGGCGGCAAGCGCACGCTGACCATCCCGCCCGAGCTGGGCTACGGCGACCGCGACCTGGGCGTGATCCCGCCCAACTCGACGCTGACCTTCGACGTCGAGCTGCTGGGGGTCCAGGGCAAGGCCGAG
>PNOJ01000086.1 GCA_013824755.1 Gemmatimonas sp. | reverse complement strand
GAATTCGGACAGCAGGGCGTCGGTGCTGAGCAGGGCGAGGTTGCGCGCTTCGAGGAGCAGGCGGGTTTCCATCTCCTCTTGCAGGGTTCGCCGCGTGTTCCTTTCGGTGACGAAGACCACGCCGGCCACGGTCAGGGCGATCAGCAGGGTCGTGGCCGAGGTGAGGATCAGCTTGATGCTGATCGTGCGCCGCCTGCGTCGGCCGGCCGTGTCCGCCGGCGCCGCACCGGGGCCGTTCGCCCCGAATCCCAGGGAAGCACGGCTATCGACCGGCATTGATGCTCTCCATCCGCTGTTTCTGCCGCTGCGCGCGCTCCAGGTAGCCGAGGGCGCGCTGGTCGTTCGGCGCCACGCGCACGGCCCGCTCCCAGTAGCCCAGAGCTTCCTCCAACTGCCCGTTCGCGAACTTGTCCATGCCCAGGGTCAGGTACTCCCGCAGCAGGTGGTCGCCGACATCTTCGAAATCGGCGCTGGTCGACCAGACCATCTCCCAGTAGTGGACCGCGTCCGTGTTGCGCCCGTCCTGGAGCGCCTGCACGCCGCGCTGATAGAGATCGGCCAGTTCGCGCCGTCCGGCTTTGCTCAGGGGCGGAGCCGCCGGCGTGCCGGCGGGGCTTGCGGCCTGAGTCGGCGTGGCGACCCGTGCGGCCTGGGTTGCGGCGGCGGCAGCGGACCGGCAGCGTTCGACCCGCTTCGCCAGACTCGCCGCCGACACGGCCGTCGGGTCGAGCCCGAGGGCTTCGGCCAGGGCGGTCGCGGCATCGTCGCAGCGGCCAGCCGCCAGCATGGATTCGGTCAGGTCCAGCTGCGTCGCCGCGCGACGCTTGATCGCATCGACGGTACGCTCCAGCATGACCGAGGCGTCGCGATCGTCGGGGCGCAGGGCGAGCAGGTCGGTGAAGGTCGCGCGGGCGGCCGCAAGGTCGCCGAGGGAGAAGGCGTCGAGGCCGGATTCGAAGCGCTCACGCGCCTCGCGGTCGCGCTCGGCGAGGGCGGCGCTCTCGCGCCTGACGCGTTCGAGGTCGGCGGCGGCGGCCGCGTCCTGCGGGTTGGCGGACAGCGCGCGCGCATAGGCGACGGCCGCGGCCGGCAGGTCGCCGGCCCGCTCCTGCGCCCGGCCCTGCCCGTTCCAGGCCGCCGACGCGAGGGGGGCGACTTCGGCGTGGTCGGGCGCCAGGACCTGCAGCGTTTCCACGAGATCGATCGTCTCTTCCCAGCGCCCGTCGCTCAGGGCGGCGCGCGCGTCGCGGATCAGGCGGTCGGCCTGCTGCTCGTTGCGCAGAGCGAAGGCCGCCTCGAGCTGGTCCTGGAGCGCCGCGGCTTCGGCCGCGCGCGCGGCCCGGCGGCTTTCCTCCACGACGGGGCCGAACGCCACGGCCAGGCCGATGCGGTGGATCCGGCCGAGGGGATTGTCCTCGAACTGGTAGTCCATGCCCAGGTCCCGCCAGAGCACGCTGGCGCCGGCCGTGAGGTTGCCGGCCGCGGAGCCGAGCCGCAGGACGAACAGGTTGCGGAGTTCGGCCTGCACGCCGGCGTGCAGCCGCGAATCCATGTGTTTCGTCTTCTCGAGATCCAGGCTCGCCAGCAGGGCCATCCCGGTTCCCGCGTCGCGGCGGTAGGCGAGTCCGCTGCGGAACGCCGCCGGATCGGGCACGCTCTCCTGATCGAGACGGATCTTGGGCTCGATGAGATTGCGCACGACCGCGCCGAACGTGAGGCCGGCGCCGTCTTCGCGCACTCCGGCCAGGGACAGCGGCAGGGCGAGCAGCCCCACGTCGATGCCGTAGCCGCTGCCGGAATAATCGGCCAGCGTGTGGCGCTGCATCTTGAGAACCCCGCCGACGGAAAGCGCCGGGTTGATGGCGCGGCCGAAGCCGAGGCCGATCTCCGTTTCGGAATCCCGGAGGTCGTCGCCCAGCAGCACGCCGCGGCCGTCCCGGCTCTCGATGCCGCCGACGCCGAAGTGCCGGATGACCAGCGATGCGGTGCCATACCGGTAGTCGGGGACCACCACGGCCGCATACTGTTCGTTGAAGCCGAGCCCGAAGAGAGAGGTCTGCGTCGCCTGCACTTCCTTGCGCTCGATCCAGCCCAGGCCGCCGGGATTCCAGATCGCGGCGCTGGCGTCGTCCGCCACGGCGCAGAACGCGCCGCCGAGGCCGAGGGCCCGGTTGCCGGCGCCGGTGGCGAAGACCGAACGGCCGCCCCCGTCATCGAGAGCGAAAGCCGTGGAAGCCGGGCCGCACAGGAGGAGGCCGGCGATCAGTTGCATCGTCGCTGTCGTGGCGGTCCGTCCGGTGTTTCGTCGCAGCGACTTCATCGCACCACCGCCACCTTTCGCAGCAAGCGCTCCTGCCGTCCGTCCGAGTAGCGGGCGATGAGCTCGGCGACGTAGACGCCGTTGTGCACCGCCTGGTCGCGGCCGTTGCGGCCGTCCCAATCCAGGTCCTGGTGCAGGCCGGCGGGGAGTGGGAGGTTGTCCAGCAGCGTGACGACGCTCTCTCCCCGCGCCGAGAGGATCCTCAGCGTGACGTCGGCCGCCAGGGGCAGGTTGAACGCGAAACTCGTCGCCTCGCGACCGGCCGCGAAGGGATTCGGGTAGTTGATGTAGCTGGACGCCAGGTCGAGTCCGCTGAAACGACCGGCTTCGGTCCAGAACGGGAAGGCCGCTCCCGGAGCCGGGCGGATACGGACGAGACCGGCCACGCCTTCCGCCTGCGAGGCGCGGAAATCGGACTGGTCCATTCCGAGGCTCAGGCCGCCGGCGGCGCCGACGCGGAAACTTGCCAGCACGGTGGCGACGACGGTTTCGCCGGCGGGAATCGGGAACCCCGTCTCGCCGTTCAGCACGGCGATCGAATCGGTAACCGCCAGATCCGTCGCGGTGGCCCAGACCGTTTCGCCGACCCGCACCGTGATCGCACGGCACGCCTCGCCCAGGGCGCGAGCGGCGCCGTCCGTACCGGCTGCGCGCAGGGTCACCCCGGACAGGTACAGGGCCCCCGACCCGGGAGGCGCTCCGTTGCGCAGGATCAACTGCGCGAGTTCCGTCACCGAGTCGTCGCCGGCCAGCAGGGGCGGCATGCGGTCTTCGACATCCACGAGCAGCTCGTCGGCCGGTGCGACGAGGCGCGCGTAGCCCGTCGTGCACGGCCAGGTCCCGTCGCCGCCGGGACTCAGGTCGACGCCGGTATGGAGGTTGACGTCACGGGCGACGACCCCCGTACTCTGCAGCACGAGTTCGAAGCCCGTGGCCGAAGTCGCGGCTTCCAGGTCGCAGACGAGGTCGAAATCGGCGGTCTCTCCCGCCTCGATCCGCACGCCGGACAGGGGGACCCGGATGACGCCATCGGCCGCGACGGGCGGGGCCATGTCGGCGTGGAGCACGCCCCGGGAATAGACCCGCAGCCGGTCGCAGATTCCCGACGGATCCAGCGGCAGGTGCGTCTCGCCGAGACAGGTCAGGCGCAGGGTGTCGACCGACACCGCCGCCGTGCCGGTCGTCGCGGTGTGCGCGACGTGGATCGTGAGGGCCGAGATTCCGGTCGCGCCGACGGTGAGCCGGGCGGGGAACCGGGCCGTTCCGGAGACTTCGAGACCCGTGGCCGGCGCCTGGATCGTGACGACCGGTCCCACGATCTCGGCCGGCTGGTAGGAGACCGGCACGGGTTCGTTGACGTTCCCGTCGCGGGCGTCGATGAGGGTGCTGGACTCGAGCCGCAGGCGCAGGGAACCCAGCGCCGCATCGGCGGGCACCTGGCCGACGACGCGCAGGGGTGCGGCCGTCTCGCCCACGGGCACCGTCAGCGGCGGCATCAGCTGGAAGGTGACCAGGGTGTCGGCTGCGGTCTGCAGCAGAACATCGGCGTGCACGGCCAGCGAACCGAGCACGCGCAGGCGCCCGATCCTCTCCGGCGCGTCGTGCAGTCGCCGTCCCAGCGTGTCGACCAGCGACACGGTGAACGAGCCGACCTTCACGTCTGCCGGAAAATCGGGGTCGCCGCTGCCGTTGAGCCGCAAGTCCAGCAGCTCGACCTGCTCCTGCCCCAGGCTCGCGGTGCTGGGCGCCGCGTCGTCTTGCATCACGATGAGACCGGTGGCCTGCATCACCATGTTGCCCATCCCGGTGGAGACCGGGAAGGCGCCCGTAAGCAGCGAGACGCCGACCGGCGCGAGGCTCACGTGGTCGACCGCCGTGATGTCGCCGTCGGCGACGAGGCTCGCCTTGAATCTCCGGACCGCGGTGTCCGGCCGGATGTTCAGGCGCAAGCCGATGGTGACGGGCTCCAGGCTGGTCACGACGACCGGGGGAGACATGTCGAGGATCACGGTCTGTCCGGTGGGCGCGGGATCCTGGACGTTGCAGTACTCGATCATGCCTTCGGCGACCGTCATGCCCGTGATGAGGTCGGCCGGCGCCACCGGGGCGCCCTCGCCGTCGTCGAACGTCATCACGAGTCGGGTGAGTCGGATGTCAGCCGTACCGGTTCCCCCGGCGTTGACCAGGGTCAGGGTCATCGGCATGACGCCGGTCTGGCCGCGGTTGATCGAGAACGGCAGGTTCGTCACGGGGTAGACGCCCAGGGGCACGGCCGGGTTCAGGATGCGGTGCATGCCGGAGGCCGTGGTCAGGGAGTAGCGCGGCTGGCCGCCCACGGCGCCGATGCCGGAGCTCCGGCCGCTGGCGTAGACGCTGCCGACCGCTTCGGAGCGGAAGGTCCAGGTGAAGGTCCCCGAGTCCCCGGTCGCGAGATCGATGGTCGCGGGTTCCGGGCCCGACAGGTACGTCATCTCGCCGTCCCCGCCGATCGCGACGTCGTACGGCGAGATGCCCGTGATGTCTTCGCCGCTGGCGTTGGTGATGGCCATCGTCACGACCACCGGTTGGCCGAGCGTGCTGGACTGCGGCGAGATCCGGAGGCTCGAGAGCAGCGGCGCCGTGGAGATCAGCAGCGAGGTCGGGCTCTCGACGGCCGCGTCCCGGGGCCCGTCGTTGTCGGAAGCCACCGTCACGCCGTCGATCGGCAACGCGAACCGGATCGTCGCCGAGTCGGCGGGCGCGTGGCTCACGGTCAGGGAGGCGAACAGGCGCAAGCCGTCCGGGGGAACGAGGACGCTCGGCCCGACCGCGATCCAGGTATCGCCGATGCCGGCCAGGTTGCCCAGCGGTTGGTCGGAGGCCGGCGTGAAGGCCCCGTCGCCGTCGTCGGCCCAGAGCTGCACGGCGGCGATGTCCGCCGGCGTCGCCGAGCCCCTGTTGACCAGGTGGAGTTGGGTCAGGGCGTCCGCCAGAGGGCCGTTTCCCGGCACGCTGAAGTCGAAAGCCAGGACGGGGCCTTCTCCGGCCGTGAGGGAGACCGGCGGCAGTTCCCGGCTGTCGATCTGCGCGGCGACCATGCCGTCGACCCGGTGCCGGGCCTGCGAGTCGAGGGGCCAGGCCCCGACCAGCGCGATGCCGGCGCCGAGATCGAGGTCGGAGCCGCTGCCGATCACCACGCCCAGCGTGTCGCCGTCCGCGGCCCGGGTCAGCGAGACCCCGGCGGTCAGGAACAGGTGGGCGAGGTTTTCCGGCGGCAGCGCGCAGTTCAGGCCGGTGAACTGGGCCCTGCCGTCGGCGAACACCGCGGTCCCGATCACCGGATCTTCGGTGAAGGAACCCAGGACGCCGTCGCCGTTCCCGTCCCGGCGCAGCGACAGGGTCGACAGCGCGCGATCGCGTTCGTCCTGCGTGGCGCCGCCCGGCCCGTGTCCGACGTTGCGGACCTGCAGGCGCGTCAGCACCTGCGTGTCGGCATACAGGTTGCGCGCGATCAGGTGGAGCATCGTCACGCCGGTCTGGCCCGGCGCCACCACGGTGGTGGCGATCGGCATCGTCGCGACGATGATCCTGTCCGTGGCGCTCACGGTCTGCTCGAACGGATTGATCACCGGTTCGTCGATGGGGCCGTCGTTGCCGCTGGCCATGCCCACGCCGGTGTCGTCGCCGGCCGGCAATCCCAGTCGCACCGTGCCGCCGAGCGCGGCTTCCGCCACGTCCGCGGTGACCATCACCCGCAGGCCCGCAGCGGGAACCGCGTGCCAGAGGCCGGTGGCTTCCCAGCGGTCGCCGGTCCAGGTCAGCGGCGCGATCCGCGTGTCGCCGGCGGCGTCGAAGCTGCCGTCGCCGTCGTCCGCCCAGAGTTCGAGGCGGGTCAACACGTCGCCGGACGTCGCCGTGCCGTGGTTGCGGACGTTGAACCGCGTGAGATGGTCCGTCGTGCCGCCGTTGCCCGGCAGCGAAACATCGAGCGCCAGGTTGCGCACCGAGCCGAGCTGGTAGACGACGGGCCCGATCGGGTGCAGCGTGATCTGCGCGGCGGTCATGCCGTTGACGGCCAGGATGCCGTCCGCCACGAGGGGCCAGGCGCCGGAGACCGCGCCGTTGCCGGACACCGACAGATCGTCGGCGCCTTCGATGCCGGGCGTCAGCACGAGGCCGTCCGGCGCGTCCAGGCTCGCCGCGCCGTACAGGGACAGCCATAGCGTGTCGCCGGGAGCCGCGGACAGGTCGAGGCCCGCGAAGACGGCCGTCCCGTCGACGAAGTCGCCGGCAGGGTTGCCGCCTGCGATCACGGGCACGGGGACATCGCTGTCGCCGACCCGGTACCGCAGCTCGAGGCCGGCCCAGGCTCCGTCCTGGCGCGACTGATCGACGCCGTCCGCCACCGGGTTGTGCACGGCGACCGTGTGCAACGCCGCGGCGGACGTCGTGGTGTTGACCATGTCGAAACGCAGCACGGCGTCCGGTTCGCCGCCGGGCAGCAGATGCCGCCTGGGTTCGGCGAAGGGACGCATGGCGAACTGCAGCGACGGGGGCGGGATGATCGTGAGCGCCGCCGTCGCGGCGTTGTCGGCCGGATCGGGGTCGACCTGGTCGCAGGCGCCGATCGCGGCGTCGGCCGCGGTCGTGACGCCCTCCGTCCCGGAGGCGACGCTGCAGGTCACCACGAGCGTGTCGGCGGCACCGGACGGGAGCGCCGCGATCTGCCAGCGCCCGGCGCCGGGATCGAACGCGCCCTGACCGGGGTCGACATCGGTCGCCGACAGGTGCGCCGGCAAGCTCAGCGCGACGATGACGCCGGTGGCGGCGTCCGGCCCGGCGTTGGCGAGCCGCAAGCGCAGAACCGCGGTGCCGCCGGCCGCCGCTTCGGCGGCGTCGAACGCCGCCGCCAGCGACAGGTCGGCAGCCGGGACCCCGACGTTCACGACGATCGCGGCGGTGTCGTTGCCGGGATCGGGGTCGCTCTGGTCGGCCGCGTCCATTCCCGCGGACACGGTCAGCGAGGAGCCGGCCGTGCCGCCGGACACGGCCGCCGAGATCCGCAACGTCGTCGAAGCGCCGGCGGCGAGGCCGGGCACCGTCCAGAACCCCGTCGCCTGGTCGAAGGCGCCGCTGGCGGGGATGCTGCTCACGTAGGCGATGCCCGCCGGCAGGGCCACGGCGACCCTCACGCCCGTGGCCAGGTCGGGGCCGAGGTTGGCCATGGTCAACGTGTAGACGAGCTGGTCGCCCTCGTTCGGCACGGCGTCGGACACGGCCAGGGCGAGGCCGAGGTCGGCGCTGGTCACGGTGACCGCGATGTCCGTCGCGTTGTTGGCCGGCACGGGATCGCTTTGCCCGGAAGTCGCCACCGTCGCCGTCATGGTCAGGGTCTCGCCGCCCGTCCCTTCATCGACCGTTGCCGTGACCTCCAGGACCGCCGTGGTGCTCACGGTCAGGCCGCCGACCGTCCAGACGCCGGTGACGTGGTCGTAGACGCCTCGAGTCGCGACGTCGCTCGCGTAGGTCAACCCCGCCGGCAACGCGGCGGAAACGGTGACGCCGTTCGCGTCATCCGGGCCTTCGTTGGTCAGAATCAGCGAACAGGTGATCGGCTGGCGCTCGTTCGGCGTGGCGTCGGTGACCGTTGCCGAGAGGGCGAGGTCGGCGCTGGTGACGGTGACGGAGGCTCCGGCCGCGTTGTTGACGGGCTCGGCGTCGCCCTGGTCCGCGGCGGAGATCAGGCCCAGCAGCGGGAGCGTCGATCCGCCGGTGCCGCCGTCGACGGTGCACGTGATGACCAGGGTCGTCGCGTCGCCGACCGCCAGGTCGCCGACCGTCCAGGCGCCGGTGACGTGGTCGTAGCCGCCGTGACCCGCGACGTTGCTGACGTGGGTCAACCCCGCCGGCAGGGAGGCGGCGACGGCGATGCCGCCCGCCGCGTCCGGACCGAGGTTCGCCAAGCCCAGGGAAACCGTGATCTGCTGGTGCTCGTCGGGCTCGGCGTCGGAGACCGCGAGGGACAGCGCGAGGTCGGCGTTGGTCACGGTGATGGTCCGGCTGGCCGTGTTGTTGCCGGGCACGGCGTCGCCCTGTGCCGAAGCCGTGATGCCGCCCTGCACCGTCAGTGCGCGGCCGGCCGTGCCGCCGTCGACCGTGCTCCTGATGTCCAGGGTCGCCGTGGCGCCGACGGCCAGGCCGCCCACCGCCCAGGAACCGGTGATGTGGTCGTAGCTGCCGGCGTCCACCGTATGGTCGGCGTGGGTCAACCCCTGCGGCGATGGCACCGCGACGGCGATGCCGCTCGCCGCGTCCGGGCCGGCGTTGGTCAGGACGATCGAGGACACGACCAACTGGCGTTCGTCGGGCGTGTCGTCGTCGACGGCCAACGTCAACGCCAGATCGGCGCTGGTCACGCCCACGGCGACGCTGGCGGTGTTGTTGGCGCTGGCGGGATCGCCCTGTTCGGCGGCGGTGATCGAAGCGACGGTGATCAGGTTCCCGCCGCCGAGAGCCCCGTCCAGCGTGGTCGTGACCAGCAGCGTGGTGACGCCCGCATCAGCTAGATTCGCGATCGACCACACGCCCGTTCCGGGATCGTAGGTCCCGTCGGCCGGCACGCTGCCGACGTAGGTGAATTCCGCCGGCAGGACCGTCGTGACGGAGATCCCGCTCGCCTCGTCCGGGCCGTGATTGACGAGTGTGAACGTGAAGGCCACGGTCTCGCCCTGGTTGGGCGTCGTGTTGTCGGCGGACAGGCTCAACGCGAGGTCGGCGCTGGTCACGACGACGGTGACGGACGCGGCGTCGTTCGCCGGGTACGGATCGCTCCTGTCGGCGGCAGCGATCGTCGCCGTTGCCGTCAGGGACGATCCGCCCGTACCGGAACCGACGGCGGCGCTCACGTGCAGCGTCGCGGTCGCGGCGGCGGCCATGGAGCCGACCGACCACATGCCGGTCACATCATCGTAGGCGCCGGCGTCCGCAACGTGGGACTGGTAGACCAGGCCGGCCGGCAGGGCGACGGCGAGGGCGACGCCGGAGTTGGCGTCCGGCCCTTCGTTGACCAGCGTGATGTCCAGGGTCACCGATTGGCCCTCGTCGGGCGCCGCGTCGGTCGCGGACAGCGAAACCGACAGGTCGCTGCTCGCGACGACGATATCCGCGCTGGCGGCGTTGTTCGAGGTGTCCGGGTCAGGCTGGACGGCGGGCGAGATCGCCGCCGCCACGTTCAGGGTCTGGCCGGCGGTGCCGTCGGCCGGGCGGGCCGACACGACCAGCGTGTCGCCGGCGCCGGCGGCGAGGCTCGCGAGTTCCCATTCTCCGGACGCCGGCAGGTACGTCCCGCCGCCCGGCGACGCCTGGACGAACTGGAGGCCCGCCGGGAGCGAGGCCTGGATCCGCAGGTTCGTCGCGACGCCCGGGCCCTCGTTCCGGACCACGAGAGCGAATTCGCAGAGCTCACCCTCATCCGGCCTGTCGTTGTCGACCGTGAGGGCGAGAGCCAGGTCGGCGTCCATCCAGGCTACGGCGACAGCGCGGCCGCGGAGTTGTTGGTGCCGTCCGGATCGGTTTCGTTGGCGGCGCTGGTCGACGCCGTGGCGTTGAGGACCTGCCCCGAAGCCGCGGCCTCCACGCGGGCGGTCACCGTCAACTGCGACGCCGTGTTCTTGTCGACGTTGCCGAGGGTCCAGATGCCGACGGCGCTGTCGTAACTGCCGGCGCCCGGCGAGGCGCTCGTGACGGCGAGGCCGGCGGGCAGGTGCAGGCCGACCTCGACGCCGGTCGCATCGTCCGGGCCGTTGTTGCCCAGCCCGACCGTGTAGACGACATCCTGGCCCACGGCCAGGGTCGTCGGCTCGGCGGCCAGGGTGACCGCCAGATCGGAGTTGTCGACATTGCGGTCCTCGAAGGCCGCGTAGTAGTAGGTGCGTCCGGTGGCGTTCACGCTGGGATCGGAGCCGACCCTGAACCCGTCGGCCTCCATGTCCCGGATGCCCTGTACCGTGAAGATCTCCGGCGTCGCGAACCCCGACCTGTGTCCATCGAGCGCCTTCGGCTTCTGCACGGCCGGCAAATCCCCGCCGTCCTTGACGAGGACCCATTCCGGCTTGAAACCGGGGCTCCTGACGCGCTGCTCGTTCAGCCCGTCGCCCGTGTACTGGCCCACGTCGATCGCACCGGGCGTCGCGTTCCAGGCGATGTAGTGGTAGACGACGCCGGATTGATTGACCTCGTCGTCCCAAGACACCTGGAAACCGTCGGAGAGGAACGAATTGATCAGGCTGTACCTGAGTTCGAAATCATCGAAATCCATGGCCTGCGACGCGGGCATGGCGTTGCTGCGCCAGACGGGGCGCTTGCTGTTGCTCCCCAGCACGAAGACCAGTTCCGGCTGGAAGCCGACCCCCGTCACGTTCCTCAGGATGTTGCCGGTGCCGGTGTAGGAGCCGAGCTTGAGGTCGCCCGGGCTGGAGGAGAAGGCGACCCAGGCGTACTCCACGCCCGAGGCGTTCACGTCGGCGTCGCTGCCGATTTCGAAACCGTCGTCGGTGAAGCCGACGATCCGGTTGGTGATCATCGGCTGGTCCTGGGCGAGCTGTTTGGAGTCGCCGGCCGGCATGGTCGCCGTGCGGATCACCGCGGATTCCGTGATGTCGCCCTTGATGATGACGATCTCGGGCCGGAAGCCGGCGCCAGTAATCGTCCGCGAGGCCGCGCCGGTTCCCGTGTACCTGCCGGAATGGATTTCCGCCTGCGCCGACAGGGCCCCGCACAGGATGCAGAGACCGGCCACGAGCATGCTGGTTCCCCGGCGCGTGCCGGAGCGGCTGAATCCCGACTTCAGTTCCTTCATGCCACCATCTTCCGTTTCTCGCCGAAAGGCCCGACAGGGAGCCTCGCAGGCCGTAGCTATCGGCTTCATTTGATCCGGCTTGAGCATCGGGCGACCGGCGGTCGCCGGGCGGGGAGGACTCCTGCTTGGATCGGCGCATCACGGTCGAAATCGCCCGTATCATGGCGAGCCGGTCGGCGGCACATCACCCATCGTGTTGCTGATATTGAAGTTATCTCGGAAAAGACATGGCTGGCCGACATCGAGGGGGAGTGGGGCGGCGCGATCGCCAAGGCCCGGGCGCGGT
>PNOJ01000085.1 GCA_013824755.1 Gemmatimonas sp. | reverse complement strand
CCCGGCGGCCCCCTCGGCGGCATGTCCGGCAGCACGACCGCGACGATCCGCATCCAATGCGGCATCCCCGGCACCGTCGCGAACGAGGCGAAGACCTGGGGGGCGGTCAAATCGATCTATCGTTGATATGGAACGATCCCGGGCGCGGTCACCTTCCTGCGGGGAGGCGGCCGGCCGTCGTTGCGGCTAGTACCCCGCCGCCTGCCCGTCCTTCCGCGACTCGCTGGCCCCGTAGTACACGCCCTGCGCGGCGTCGTACATGATGGCCTGGTAGCCGCCGAACGAGCCCACGTCCGTCTGGATGACGTGGCCCATCTCCACCAGGCCGCGCACCACCTCGGGCGCGAAGCCGTTCTCGAGGCTGACCACGCCCCCGTCGGTCATCAGGGTGCCGGTGGGCTCGCTCGAACCCTCGTGCAGGATGCGCGGGGCGTCGCCCGCCGCCTGCAGGTCCATCCCGAAGTCCACCAGGTTCACGATGATCTGCGCCTGCCCCTGCGGCTGGGTGCTGCCCCCCATCACGCCGAAGCTGAGCCAGGGTTCGCCGCCGCGGGTGGCGAAGGCGGGGATGATGGTGTGGAAGGGGCGCTTGCCCGGGGCGTAGGTGTTGGCTTCGCCGGGCTTCAGGCTGAACAGCTCGCCGCGGTCCTGCAGGCAGAAGCCCAGCCCCTCGGGGCAGACGCCGCTGCCCATGCCGCGGTAGTTGCTCTGGATCAGCGAGACCATGTTGCGGTCGGCATCGGCGACCGTGAGGTAGATCGTGTCGCCCTGGCGCAGGGCCGGGTTGCCGGCATCGACGCGGCGGGCGGCGCGGCGCGGGTCGATCAGCGCTCGGCGCCCGTCGGCGTAAGCCTTCGCGAGCAGGCCCGCCACGGGCACGTCGGCGAACTCAGGGTCGGCGTAGAAGCGGGCGCGGTCTTCGAAGGCCAGCTTCTTGGCCTCGATGAAGGCGTGGACGTACGCGAGGCTGCCGAAGCCCATCCCTGCGACATCGAAGCCCTCGAGCAGGTTGAGGATCTGCAGCGTGGCGAGGCCCTGGCCATTGGGTGGCAGTTCCCAGACCTCGACGCCGCGGTAGGTCGTCGAGATCGGCTCGACCCACTCGCTGCGGTGGGCGGCGAGATCCTCGTAGCTCAGGAAACCGCCGGCCTTCTGCACCGTGCCGGCGATGGCGCGCGCCATCTCCCCCCGGTAGAAGGCGTCGCGGCCCTCGCGGCCGATCCGTTCCAGCGTGGCGGCCAGCATGGGGTTGGTCCACATCTCGCCTTTGGCCGGGGCGCGGCCGTCGCGCGTGAAGGCCTCGCGGAAGCCGGGGTGTTCGATCAGGTTCGGCACGCTGAGCCGCCAGTAGTGGGCGATCAGCTCGGAGACGGGGAAGCCCTCGCGGGCGTAGCGCACGGTCGGGGCCAGCAAGTCGGACATGGGCAGCCGCCCGAACTTCGCGTGAAGTTCGAACCAGCCGTCCACACAGCCGGGCACCGAGATCGGCAGCGGGCCGCGCGGCGGCACGAACTCCAGACCGCGTTTCTGGAACTCCTCCAGCGTGAGGGACTGCGGCGAGCGGCCGCTGGCGTTCAACCCGTAGAGCCGGCGGGTCTTCGCGTCCCAGACGATGGCGAACAGGTCGCCGCCGATGCCGCTGCCGGTGGGTTCCATCAGGCCGAGGGCGGCGTTGGCCGCGATGGCCGCGTCGACGGCCGAGCCGCCGGCCTTCAGCACGTCCAGGGCGATCTGCGTGGCCAGGGGCTGGCTGGTGCAGGCCATGGCGTGCGGCGCGATCACCTCGGAGCGGGTGGTGAAGGCGCGGCCGGTGACGCGGTCGGCGGCTGGCGCGGCGACAGCGATCAGGACGGCGACGATGGCGCACGGGACGCAGAGGGCAGCTGTCATCCTGGGCATGGAGAACTCCCGTTTCTTGCCGATTCCTCTCGGTGCGGACGGAGGTCTGCACTTCGGCGACGCGATCTCACCGGCTCAACGCACGGTCGGCGGCAGCCGCCGATCCCAGGCGGCCGCGGTCGCGCCCAGCGAGTTGCGCGCCAGCGCGAGCGCCCGTTCCGCGTCCTGCGGCACCACTGTTGCGCCGAAGGACGCGATCCAGGACGCGCGCAAGGCGGCCATGAACTCCGACGCACATGCCTGTTCGGCGAGGTCGAGGTCGCCGGGAGCTCCTGGCAGGTATGCTTCGGCGAGCATCTCGCGCGTGTCGGGATCGACGACCGCGACGACCGACCAGCGCTCGCTGGGCCGCATCGCGACGGCGGTCGGCTGGAAGAGCCGCTGCCTCCCCCCCGACGTGATGAAGAAGCGTTCGGAAGCCAGCGGGCGCGGCTGCGCCGCGCGCTGGGCCGCCTCCTCGCGCCGCAGGTAGACGCCCGGGGCGTAGTCGGGGTGGCGCTCCGCCAGCGCCCGCGTGAGCGATGCGAACTCGGGGCCCGGCAGCGCGCCGCCCAGCGCGAGCACGTGCGCACGGTCGGCCAGGCGCGCCGCTTCGGGGCGACCGCCGGCGCCGGCCGCCGCCAGTTCCGGCGGCGTCTCGCGGTACCCGATCAGCGCCGCCATGTTCGCGGCCATCAGCTCCGACCGGCCGATCGAATGGGGCGCCGAGAACTCCAGCCGCAGGTTGTCGTCGGTGTTGACGCGCCCGTCCACGGCGTCGGCGAAGGCCAGCGCGCCGCGGGTGCCGGTCAGGCAGTAGTCGAGCAGGCCCGTCGCGCCCGCCATGTTCACCGCCGACAGGTCGGCGGCCACGGCGCTCGCCGAGGCGCGCTTCGCCAGCGCCTCGGGATCGATCGCGAAAGGCTGGTTGCTGCCGATCAGCTCGGCGTCCCACCAGGTCATCCAGACCAGCACGTGTTCGAAGTTGCGCGCGAACGTGCGCACGACCGTCCCGACATCCTGGGGCGTCAGCTCGTAGAGGGGCAGCCACTGCGCGATGACGCCGCCCGGCGCCAGTCGCGACGCCGCCAAGCGGAAATACTCGTCGGTGTACAGGTAGGAGGCGCCGCCCGACCAGGGATGGATCGGGTCCGCGGTGATGACGTCGAAGCGCTCGTCGGTCACGGCCAGGAAGTTGCGCCCGTCGTCGTGGACGATGCGCACCTTCGGGTTGTCGAGCGCCCGGTGGTTCCACTCCGCGAACGTGCGCGTGGCCGGCAGCACGTCCCGTTCGATCTCCGCCAGGGTGATCGACCGCGCTTCGGGGTGCAGGGTCGTCGCCCCCAGCGTCATGCCGCTGCCGGAGCCCAGCACGAACACCCGCGCCGGCGCCGGGTGCAGGAGCATCGGCACGTGCCCGAGCGCGTACTGGCACTGCATGTCGGCCCGCACGGTGGTCGCTTCGGAGCGGCCGTTGACGATGAAGGCCTGGTCTCCGCCCAGGGGCCGGATGACGCTGATCGTCTCGTTGACCCCCTCGTGGTAGTAGACCACGTCCACGATTTCGAACCCGCGCTCGATGCGCTCCCGCGACTCGAACAGGTCGCGCTGGTTGTTGACGAAGATCGCGAAGTAGCGCGGGTTCCAGAGGAGGTTGCGAGCGCCGCCGGCGCCGAGGGCGACCAGCAGCACGAGCGAGGCGACAGCCGCCGCGGCCGCCGCGCCCCGGCCCGCCGCGCGCGCCGCGATCACGACGCCGGCGCCCACCTGCAGCGCGATGAGCAACAGCAAGGAGCGCTCCACGCCGTACGCCTGGACCAGGACGAAACCCGCCGCCGCCGCGCCCAGGATGGCGCCGGCGGTGTTGAAGGTGGCGACGTCGCCGACCGCGCGCCCGACGCGACGGCGCCCCGCGGCCACGACGGCGGCCGCCAGCGGGAAGGCGGCGCCCGAGAGCACCGCCGGCACCAGCATGACGGCGACCGCGACGATCGCCGTCGCCGCGTTGCGGGCCCCGGGTGTCGGGCCGTCGCCGCCGAACACACCCTGCAGGCGCAGCGCGTGCTCCGGCAGCCGACTCATCAGGACCGTGGTCGCCAGCGCGGCCGCCCCGAGCGCGATCTCGACCAAGGCGAACGCCATCACGGGTCCGTGGTCGTCATCCCGGCTTCGGCGACGGGCCAGCCACGCGCCGCACAGGATGCTGCCCAGCGCAATGCCGCTCAGGAAGGCGGCCAGCATGATCGCGAAGCTGTAGGTCGAAGTCCCGACCACCATGGTCATGGTGCGGGTCCAGAGCACCTCGTAGCCGAGCGCGCAGAACCCGCCCACGGCGATGCCGCCGAGCACGAAGCGCACGGTCCAGGACGCCGCCGCCGCGGGGCGGGTTCCCGCCGCCTCTGGCGGCTCGACGACACTGCCGGCCGCGCGTTCCGCCCTCCCCATCGCCAGGGCCGCCGCCCCGGCCAGGACGTTCAAACCGACCGCGACCGCCATGGTCGCGTCGACCCCGAACTGCCTCAACAGCACAAAGCCTGACAGCAGCACGCCGGCCACCGCGCCGAGCGTGTTGACCGCGTAGAGCAGCGCGACACGCCCACGCCTTTCGTCGTCGCCGACGGCCACCAGACGCGACAGCACCGGCAGCGTCCCCCCCATGAGCGTTGTCGGCACGATCATCGCGACCGCGGCGAGCGCAACCCGCAGGGCGGTCAGCAGGGCGGGATGGCCGCCCGCGGTCCGGGCGAGCGGTGCGTAGAGCGCGGTGGCGTGATCGATGAACAGCATGAAACCGAGGCCGCAGACGCCGATGCCCAATTCCAGCATGCCGTACAATCGCAGCGGCCGGGCCGTTCGGTCGGCGCGACGCCCCAGCAGGGCGCTGCCCAGGGCCAACCCGCCCATGAACACGGCCAGCACGGTCGCCACCGCCAGGTGGGTGCCGCCGAACACGAGACTCAGCGAACGAGCCCAGGTCACCTGGTAGACGAGCGCGGCGGCGCCGGAGAGGAAGAACAGAGCGTGGAGGAGGGGGGTGGTGATCGAGCGACCCGTGTGCCGGGACTCACTCTGCGTGCGCTCCATGGGGCTCCTAGGCGGGTCGGCGATCCACATAGCCGGGGACGACGACCGAAACCATACCAGAGCGCAAGCTATTGCGGAAGCACCAGAGGCCGCCGACCCGAGGTCCCGGCCGCCATGGATGGTGGCCCGACCCGCACCCTCGCGGGCCGGGCCACCACACCCGTGCTACTGGAACAAGGCCTTGACCTCGCCCCAGGTCGCGGCCTCGTCGGCGACGATCCCGTCGCGCACGAAGCCGATGTTGACGCCGATGCCGTCACCGCGGAGCTGGCTCTGGTACACGGTGATGCTCGACACCACGTCATCGATGCGCACGACGCCCAACTGCGTGTTCCACCAGGGATTGATGCCGCCGGCGTTGGTGACCGAGTTCTGCACCGAGAACGTGCCCGCCCCGCCCGTGAACAGCGAGGCGCCGGCGGTCACGTCGCCGATGTAGTCGCCCAGGAACGTGCCGTTCTGATTGACGGTCGTGATCGAGGCCCCGCCCCCGAAGCTGGTGGTGGCGCCCAGGCCGATGGTCCCGACGTAGACCGAACCCGCCGGCAGCGTACCGGCGAACGTGTAGGTGATGGTGCCCGACTCCGGCCCGAGCAGCCCGGCATCGAAGATCGTGCCGAAGTGCTCGTAGTTGGACCACGAGTACGTGTCCGGCCCACTGGTGACGCTGCCCACCGTGTACGCGGGATTCTGGTAGCGGCCGTGCGTCCAGTGGGCGGGGAGCGAGTAGGTGACCGTGACGTTGCCGATGCCCGGCACGAAGAAGATCGAGCCGTTGGGCACCACCGAGCCGAACACGCTCGGCGACATGTCCAGCCAGGTGATCGAGTAGGCCGCCGCGGACGCGGCGGACGGCAGGGACGCGGCGGTCACGGCCAGGGCGAGGCAGAGGACCGTCAGCAGGGCTTTAGAGTGGCGCATCAATGACTCCTTGGGGATCGTGCGGGTTCTTTCCGTGAGCGGCGCGGGCTTGCGTCGCGCGGACCAATACAAGACTAAGATGATCCACTAACCAACATTGAGATGTGATGTCAATATCGTTAATTCATGTAGACACTCGCTGGGCGGCGCAATTGCTTTCAGGCCTTCATCATGGTGCGGTATTATTACGTGGTAAGTTGCGGTCGATTCCCGACAGAGTGGCGTGAGCTAGCCGCCGAGCCGCACCAGCAGCCACCGCAGCCCCAGGCTGACCCCCGCCCCCAGCATCGCCCCGGCCAGCACCTCGCGCGGCGTGTGCCCCAGGAATTCCTTCAGCTTGTGGCGGTTCAGCCGGTGGTCCGGCGCCAGCAGCTCGCGTACGATCACGTTCAGGGCCTGGGCCTGCAGGCTCGCGGAACGGCGCAGGCCGGCGGCGTCGAACATCGTGACCAGCGCGAAGCAGGCGGCCACGGCGAAGACCGGCGAGTCCCAGCCGGCGACCAGGCCGACCGAGACGCCCAGGGCCGTCACGGTGGAGCTGTGGCTCGAGGGCATACCGCCGGTGGCGACCAGCAGGTCGAAGTTCGGGCGACGGTACCGGCGCCAATCCCGCAAGAACTTGATGAGCTGGGCAATGACATTGGCGGCGACCAGGGCGATGATCGCCTCGTAGCCCGTGTTGCGGATCTCGGGGATGGCGTTCATGTTCGTGGTCCTTTGTGGTGCGCGCCCGTTATCCGCACAGACCGTCAGCCAACGCCGCGATCTCCTCCCGCATCGCCAGACGCTGCAGCCAGTGCGCCGGGATGCCCCCCTCGCCGTAGAACGCGCCCGCCACCTGGCCGCACACCGCGGCCGTCGTGTCGGCGTCCTCGCCCAGGTTCGCGGCGGCGAGCACCGCGCCGGCGAAGCTGTCGGTGCGCGCGAAGGCCCACAGGGCGGCCTCGAGCGATGCCACGACGTAGCCCGCACCATGGATCTCGTGCTCGGACTTGTCGCGGTAGCCGCCGCGCGCGATCGCGGCGATCCGCGGCGCCGCGGCGAAGCCGTCCGCGTCGCCGAGCAGGACGGCGTCCTTCGGCTCGCCCCGCAGCGCCCGCACGAGAATCCTGGCGAACAGCCGGCAGGCGTCGACGCACTCCGGAGCGCCGTGCGTGGTGCGCGAGCTCTCGCCGGCGAATCGTTCCGCGGCGTCGATGTCCGGACACCAGAACATCGGGACCGGCGCGAGGCGCATGAGGCTGCCGTTGCCGGCCGTGCCGGGGCCCGTGGAACCGGCGAACGGGTCGCCGTCGCGGCGGTAGCGGTCGAGGGCGGCCGCAGTCGCGTTGCCGATGTCGAAGCAGGCGCCGGCGCTGCTCAGGTAGCCCTCGTCGCGCCAGCGGCAGTAGCGGCGCATCTGGTCGTCGGCGTCGAAGCCGCCCCGTTCGACGAGGCTGGTCGCGAGGCAGAGCGCCAGCGAGGTGTCGTCGGTCCACTGGCCGGGTTGCAGCCCGAACGGTCCGCCGCCCACCATGTCCGTCAGCGGTGCGAAGGATCCGCGCGGGCTGAACTCCAGGGTGGTGCCGACGGCGTCGCCGACGGCCAGACCGAGGAGACAGCCGCGGAATCTCGACCTGGGGTTCATGATCTCCTCCGCCGGCAACCCACGCCGC
The DNA here is from genome assembly GCA_013824755.1 of Gemmatimonas sp. Lineage (GTDB taxonomy): Bacteria > Krumholzibacteriota > Krumholzibacteriia > LZORAL124-64-63 > LZORAL124-64-63 > PNOJ01. The sequence goes on along the minus strand of PNOJ01000085.1, from coordinate 4,442 downwards.
GTCATCTTACCAGCCGGCTGCCGCCGCGAGATAGACATTCCGGGGCTGTAGGTACCCTTGATCCCGCGGCCATCTCCTTTTCATATCATAAATACACAACAAGTTGCGCCCGACACCCTCTTGAACACCCTTAAGTAGGTTGGATATAATCCTGGTTCCTGGTGCCGAGGACCTTCCCGTCATGCCGACTCGAGGAGGCACGCGATGACCCGACGCCGATCCTTGGCCGCATCGCTCTTGACCTCTTCGCTCCTGGGCGTGCTGCTCCTGACGGCCTGGTGCCTCGTCGGCGGCTGCTCGAGCGACGACGGCCCCGGCCAGCCGCAGGACCCCCAGCCCCAGCGCGTGGTGGCCGAACTCGAGGGCGCCCTCGCCGACATCCAGCTCGCCGCCGGCGTGCCGTCCACGCTCGTGTTCACGCTCCAGCTGCCGCCCGACCTCGCGCCGGTGACCGCCGCCGAGATCGACGTCGCCGCCACGCTCGACCACGTGCAGGTCGACGGCGTCCCGCTGTGGCGGCTGATCGCCCGCAAAGTGGCCCGCCTCTTCGGCAGGGACGAGGACCTAGGCGCCACGGCGTTCATCCGCGTCGGCGACGACCCCGCCACCGTGTGCGAGGCAGGCATCCTCTACGGCCCGTTCACGATCAGCCACGGCACGTCGCTGGTCGTCGAGCCCGAGACCGCCGATGCCGACGCCCCCACGCTGCAGATCATCAACCGCGGCTCGCTGGTCCTGTGCCTGACCGTCACCGCGAACATCGACGCCGAAGTCAGCGTCGACGCCGTGGCGGTGGATCTGGTCACGGGCGACTGCACCACGCCCGCCGATTTCTCCGGGACGTGGGCCGGCACCTTCGAGTGCGGCAATAGCTGCGGCGCACCGTTCAGCGGCGACGTCACGCTCACCGTCACCCAGGACGGCGAGGACGCCAGCTACGTCGACCAGTCCGGCGACACCTACACCGGTCGCGTCTGCGGCGACACCTTCCACTTCGAGCGGATCGGCGGGGCCGAGATCGAGCGCGGCACGATGACCCTGGACGGGCCGGACTCGGCCACCAAGCGCTCTACCTGGCGCGGCGCCTCCCCGCCCTACTGCAGCGGCGACTGCGTGGACGTGCTGACCCGCGCCGTCGCGGCCGCACGCGCTGCGGGCAGGTCGGCGCGGTAGGCCGGGGCCGGCTCCGGGGAGGAGACCGTTGAAGGCCGCTGCTGCCGGGCGGCAGCGGACCCTCGACCTACAGCTCCACCAGCAACGACTCCGAGCAGAATCCCGGCCCCAGCGACGAAATCAGCCCGTGCCCCCCGTTGCCCGCACCGTGCGCCCGCAGGTGCCGCTCCAGCACGAACAGGACCGTCGCCGAGGACATGTTGCCGTAGTCGCGCAGCACGCCGCGCGCCAGGTCGAGCTGTTCCGGGCGCAGGTCCAGCGCCTCCCGATACGCCTCCAGGACCTTGGCGCCGCCCGGGTGCAGCAGGAAGGCCCCGATGTCGGCGAGCGTCAGGTCGAAGCGGGACAGGAAGGCGCCCACGTCTGCGGCCGCGGTCTCCAGAACGATCTCCGGAATCCTCTGGGCGAAGACCACCTGCAGTCCCTCCTGCAGCACGGTCCAGCCCATGACGTCCAGCGAGTCGGGGAAGAAGCGGCTGCCGGTGCCGCGGATCTCCAGTCCCGGCCCCTCGGTCTCGTCGCCGCAGACCACCGCGGCGGCGGCCCCGTCGGCGAACAGGGCCGTGGCCACGAGGTTGGCCTTCGAGACGTCGTCCGGCAGGAAGGTCAGGCCGCACAGCTCGGTGGCCACGACCAGGATCCGCGCGCGCGGGTGGGCCAGCGCGTAGTGGTGGGCGTGGGACAGGCCGGCCGCCCCGCCCGCGCAGCCCAGGCCCCAGATCGGCGTGCGGCGGATGTCGTGGCGCAGGCCCAGGACGTTGATCAGGCGGGCGTCGATCGAAGGCGTCGCGAGGCCGGTGGTGTTCACGTAGATGATGTAGTCGATGTCGCCGGGTGCGAGCTCCGCGGAGGCCAGGGCGCGGCCGGCGGCTTCGGCCGAAAGACGGGTCGCCTCGACGGCGTAGAGGGCGCTCTTCTCGGCCATGTCGTGGGACGTGAAGAACCAGTCGCGCGGCGCGGCGAAGTAGCGGGTCGCGATGCCGGAGTTGGCGAACAGGGGCATCAGGCGCTCGAGGTCGGGGATGCGGCCGGCGAACTTCAGGCGGGCGAAGGCTTCGGCTTCGGCCTGGTCGATGCGGGTGGCGGGGACGCTGGTGCCTGCGGAGCGGATTCTGGGCATGGGTCTCCTCGGCGGCTGGCGTGAAGGGACGGGCTCCCACAGGGTAAGCCGCCTTCGTGCCGGGCGCTGGCACTGCACATGCCCGTCGGCGCCGGATACCGGTCCTACTGCGGCGGGTACCGCCGCCTGATCTCCGCCACGGAACGGGTCACGAGCTGCTCGAGGACGGACAGGTCGACATCGGCGAGGCGCCGGACGTACAGGCAGCCCTTGCCCGTCCGGTGCTTGCCCAGCTTGGCGAGCAGCGCCTTGACCGGCGCCGTCTCGTAGCCGGGAACCAGGTAGATGCTGATGTCCCCCTTGCGGGGCGAGTACCCCACGACGCACGAGTCGCCCTCGTGCCCGCTCGCGTACTTGTAGTGGTACGTGTCGAACCCCACGATGCTCGTCCCCCACATCCTGGGCCGGCAGCCGGTCGCCCGTTTCATGAGGGCATTGAGTTCCCGGCAATCGCGTTTGCGTTCGGGGTCCACGATGGCGCCGAGGAAAGCGGTGACGCCGGCCTTGGTGGGCTTCGTCTTGGCTTCGTACATGGTTTCCTCCGGACGGATCGATCAGGTCCTGTCGACGATCACGGGCAGCCGTCCCGCCCACTCGTCCCAAGATCCGTCATCCGTCGCCAGGTCGCACATGAAATCGGCGACGTTCGACATGCGGGAGTTGTCCGGCCTGAAGAGGCTGCTCACCGGGCGCTCGTGGAGCGAGTACGCCGAAACCTCCCCTTCCCGGAGGGTGTCCGGGCGGACGACGACCCACCGCACGTGCGGGTCTTCCGCCCCGATCACGGCATGGAGGAAATCCGCGGCGCGCTGGTTGTCCCTGGCCGGCGGGACCAGGCTGCGCAGAACCCGCATCAACATCCGCTCCGGGGCCGTCCGTCGCTCGCCGGTCGCGCCGGGGTGGTCGACCGAAACGCTGCTCATGAGGATGAACTTCACCGGCGCTGCCGGCCGCGAATCCCGGATCGCCCCGCAGAGGCGCGCCGCGGCCCGCGTGACCAGATCGTGCGGCGGCCCGAGCACCCCCTTGAAACTGATCGTGTGCCCGAGACACGAGACGACCGCCTCGCAACCGCGGACCTGCGCCGCGAGGCCCTCGTCGTCGAGCGCCAGGAGATCGGCCTCGACGACGGTCAGCCGGGGATCGCCGGCGACCCCCGGCGGGAGCCGACCGGCCGAACGCACGACGGCGCGCACGGCGACGCCGCGCTCCAGCAGACGACGCAGGACGCGTTGACCGGTGCGCCCCGTGCCGCCGACGAGAAGGACCGTCTTGTCTGTGGGCGCCCCGAGCGGCGAAGCGGTGTGCGACATTCTGTCCTCCTTGCGGAACACGATCATGAACTCGACCTCATCGCTCCCGTGTTGAGCACGAGAGCGGCACAATCACCGGGGGCCGGTCATCGCGGTTTTCCGGCCGACGCAATGTACACCGTGAATTCCTCGTCTCCATCGACGTCCAGCAACCGGTCACACGCGGCCTGGTCATAGGCCGCGATCGCGCATGCTCCCGCCCCAAGCGCGGTGCACACCAGATAGAGATTCTGGCAGACGTGGCCGGCGTCGAGGGCGATGACCTTGTGGGACGCCAGGCCGTAGCGCCATTCCATGCGCGCGGGTATCGCCGTCCAGAAGAAGGTCGCGGCGGCACCGGCCACAAACGACTGTCTTAAACAGGCGATTGCGGCCTGTTGTCCGATCTGCGCGTCAACACGCAATTGCAACAACTGGCCGTCAAAAGGCAAGAAGCGATACAGGCCGGCCGGAATCCCCTCAACCCGGCTCACGACGATATAGGTTTCAAACGCATGGCGAGCGCCGGCAGACGGCACGGTGCGCATCGCACAGGTCGGGTCAAGCACTGCGTGGACACCCTGCGTCGCCCAAAGAAGGGCGGAAAGTTCCTCGATGGTAAGCGGGACCTCGGAGTAGTTGCGGATGCTCTTCCGTCTGGCGATCGCCTCGCCGATTGGCATATGACCAAGATTGGCCAGCGCCGAGGCGCCGCCGGGTAGATTCATCCTCACGCTATCCGGCGCATACGGTTTCTGGAGAGGCGGCGCCGGCAGGCGCCGGTTCTGCTCTGTGCGAGAGAAATCCACCTGTTGGCGGATCGTGTCCTTGAGGAAACATCGACCTTCCTCAAGGCG
>PNOJ01000084.1 GCA_013824755.1 Gemmatimonas sp. | reverse complement strand
TCCCACAAGCCGTCGTGCACGAGCAGGTCGGTCAGCTGCTGGTGGCCGAGGCGCAGGCCGTCGCGGGCCCCGAACAGGGCGAACGGGATCTGCGACATGTTCTCCATGCCGCCGGCGATCGCGCAGCGGATGTCGCCGGCCCTGATCGCCTGGGCGGCCGCCATCACGGCCCGCAGGCCCGAGCCGCAGACCTTGTTCAGGGTCATGGCGCTGACCGAGGTCGGCACCCCGCCCCAGATCGCGGCCTGCCGGGCCGGGTTCTGGCCCAGCCCCGCCTGCACCACGCACCCCATGACCACCTCGTCGACGGCGGCCGGGTCCAGCCCGGTGCGCTCGAGCAGCCCCGCGATGGCCGCGGCGCCGAGCCGGCCGGCCGGGACCGCGGCCAGGCCGCCCTGGAAGCGGCCGATCGGTGTGCGCACGGCCCCGCAGATCACGACGCGCTCGTTCATGTCGTCCCCTCGCCTTTCACAGGAAGCGATCGTTCCCACCGCTACTCGTCCAACAAATTACGGGCGATCACCAGGCGCTGGATCTCGCTGGTGCCCTCGCCGATGGTGCACAGCTTGGCGTCGCGGTACATGCGCTCGACGGGGTACTCGCGGCAGAAGCCGTAGCCCCCGAGCAGCTGGATCGCGGAGGACGTGACCTCCATGGCGATCTCGCTGGCGTAGAGCTTGCCCTTGGCCGCCATGTCGGCGTAGGGCTCGCCCGCGTCCTTGCGGCGGCAGGCCTCGTAGATCAGCAGGCGCGCCGCGTCGATCTTCAGGCTCATGTCGGCGAGCCGGAACTGGACGGCCTGCTGCGCGGCGATCGGCTGGCCGAACTGGATGCGCCCCTTGGCGTAGTCGCGCGCGGTCTCGTAGGCGCCGACCGCCAGGCCCAGGGCCAGCGCGCCGATGGAGATGCGGCCGCCGTCGAGCGTCGCGAGGAACTGCTTGAAGCCGTCGCCCTGCTGGCCGAGCAGCGCGTCGGCGGGCACGCGCACGTCCTCGAGCGTCAGGGGCGCGGTGTCGGAGGCCCGCATGCCCAGCTTGTCCTCCTTCTTCTCGACCGTGAACCCCGGGGTCCCGGTCGGGACGATGAAGGCGCTGATGCCCTTGCTGCCGCTGGCGGCCGGGTCGGTCTTGGCGGTGATGATGACCGCGCCGGCGTGATGCGCGTTGGTGATCCACTGCTTGCGGCCGTTCAGCACCCAGCCGCCGCCGTCGCGCACGGCGGTGGTCGCGGTGCCGCCGGCGTCGCTGCCCGCGCCGGGTTCGGTCAGGCCGAAGCTCAGCAGGTAGTCGCCGCGGCAGGCGCCGGGCAGCCAGCGCTGCTGCTGCTCGGGCGTGCCGAAGGCGTGGATCGGCCAGCAGCCCAGGCTGTTGTGGGCGGCGACGGTCAGGCCGTGGCTGCCGCAGACACGGCTGAGCTCCTCCACGACCAGCGCGTAGCTGGTCGTGTCCACCTGGAAACCGCCCTCGGCCTCGGGCACCTTCAGGCCCAGCAGGCCCAACGCGCCGAGTTCCTTGATCGTGGCGGCGGGGAACTCGCCGGTCTCGTCGATGCGCGCGGCGATGGGCGCGATCCGCGACTTGGCGAAATCGCGGGTCATCTCGCGGATCATCTTCTGGTTCTCGGAGAGGAGCATCGTGCCTCCGCGCGGGCGCCGGTCGGGTCCGCCGCTTCGGTTCTGGGATGATGACGGAGGTGGGGCCGTGTCCCCGCCGACGCGCCCGGTCGGCGCGAGCACGCCGCCGGACCGTTCGGCACCGGAGGGACAGGATACAGAATGCGCCAGGGCGGGGAAAGCGAAATCGCTGCACAGTTTCAAGAGTGGCTTACAGATGCGCCGCCGGGCGGGCCACCGGAAGGGGACCCGCCCGCCTGACGGACCCGAGGGCGCGCGTTACCGGTACTCGGCCTTGACCTCGCCCCAGCTGCGGTGCTCCGCGGGCACCAGCCCCTCGCAGACGTTCCAGGCGCCGGGCGTCGGGGGACAGCCGGTGCCGGACGGCTCGAGGTCGCCGCCGTAGGGCGACAGCGCGTCGCACAGGACCCACTCGTCCTCGGGCAGCATCCGGGCCAGCGTGCGGTCGTCGACCCCGACGTGGGCCGGGTAGATCAGCGCGTCGACCAGCGTCGCGCCCGGCAGCAGCGGATCGCCCAGGTGGAGCTCGAGCTGGTCGCCGCTGTTGTTCAGGCTCAGGCCCGTCACGGTGATGCCGTTGGCCTGCTGCCAGGCCACGGCCGCGGCGCCCGTGAACAGCGCGGTCTCGCCGGGCGCCAAGGAGCCCGACAGCCGCAACTGCGCCTCCTCCCCCAGCGCGTCGCTCAGCCAGTAGTCCGCGAGGTCCACGGGCGCCGGGCCGGTGTTGACGATCTCGACCCACTCGTCGTCACGGCTGCTGAACGAGCCGTCGCCGTTCCAGTCGCTGGCGGGGTCGGGCAGCACCTCCGACAGCAGGACCGCGCCGCGGGCGTCGCCCACCCGGACGCCGGCGAGCAGCAGCAGCAGCGCCACGTTCAACAACAGCCACGCGCGCCCGTTCTCCGTCTCCCAAGGCCACATGCGTTCTCCTTCCGATCGGGTGTGTGGGAAAGCCGGCCGCCCAGCCAGGGCGATGCCGCAGCGGCGGTGCGAAGCCGCAACCGGCGCCACGACGCGTCCCGGAAGCGTTCCGTCGCGATCGCGGCGGGACGGCCGGTCGCCGCCGCGTCCCCGGGCGGCGACGGGCACGTCCCGCGGCGTCGCCGGCCGTCCTCTTCCGGCTTGGCGCCGCGGCTCCGCCCGGCTACCCTCGGCGCGACGACGAAGGGAGAGCCGATGACCGTCCGACTGGGTGTGATCGGCGCCGGCACGCACGGCGCCCGCTACCTGCGCCACGCCGCGCGCGACGTGCCCGGCCTGCGCCCCGTCGCGCTGTGCCGCCGGGACGAGGCCGCCGGCCGCGCCCTGGCCGCCGAGCTGGACTGCCGCTATGAGCGGGATCCCGCGGCCCTGATCGCCGCGGCCGACGTCGACGCGGTGCTGGTCTGCACGCCGCCGTCGAGCCACTTCGCGCTGGCGTCGGCGGTCCGCGAGGCGGGCAAGGCCCTGCTGCTGGAGAAGCCCATGACCGGCACCCTGGCCGAGGCGCGCCGCCTGGCGGAGATCGACGAGCGCGCAGCCGGACCGCAGCTGATCGTCGCGCAGACCCTGCGCTGGAACCCGGTGATCCGCCGCGCCCGCGAGCTCTGGCCGCAACTCGGCGAGGTCCGCCACGTGAGGCTCGCCCAGCGCCTCGAGCCGACGGACCTGGGCTGGCAGCGCGACCCGGCGGTGACGGTCGGCGGCTCGGTGCTGCTGACCGGCGTCCACCTGTTCGACACGGTGCGCCACGTGACGGGACGCGAGTTCGCGGAGATCGACGCGCGGCAGGAGAGGTTCCTCAACCCGGCGGTGGAGGATTTCTACCTGGCCCGGGCCCGCCTGGACGACGGGACCTACGTCTCGCTGGAGGTGAGCAAGTTCGGCCGCACGCGCGCCTGCCTGCTCGAGGCCGTGGGCACCGAGGGGCAGCTGCTCGCCGACTACCAGTTCGGGGGGATCCGCCTGATCCGGGGGCGGGAGGTGTTGGACGTCGAGGCCGACGCGTCGGCGCCCACGCTGCCGGAGGTCCTGAAATGCTTGAGGGACACGGCATGCGGGGATGCCGTGTCCCCCGTCACGGTCCGCGAGGGGGTGCGGACCATGGAACTCGTCGAGGCGTCCTACCGCTCGAATATGTGCCAAGCGGCGGTAGCGATCAAGGCCGGATGACGAGGACCGACAGGCGATCCCGCCGGCGCGTCAGCCCTGCCGGACGGCCAGGGCCCGTCGCAGCGACCCCGCCAGACCTTCGAGTTCCTGCAAGGTCATCCCGCGCAGCGCGGCCTCGTGCCCGGCGAGCATCGGGGCGTCCAGCCGCGACAGCAGCGCCAGCCCGGCGGCTTCGATCCGCACGTGCACCACGCGGCGGTCGTCGCGGCAGCGCTCGCGGCGCACCAGGCCCGCCGCCTCCAGACGGTCGACGAGACGGGTGACGTCGGGCACGCGGGTGATCATGGCCGCGGCGATGCCCGTGCCGGTCAACCCGCCGGATCCGGCGCCGCGCAGGATGCGCAGCACGTTGTACTGCGGCGCGGTGATGCCGTGCCCCTTCAGCAGCGCGGTCACGTCGGCCAGCAGATCCTCGTGCAGGCGCAGCAGGTCCAGCAGGATGGCGCGGCTCAGCAGGGCGCGGTTCGCGGCGGGCATCTCGTTCCTTCCCGGCCGGCGGAGCTTCGGCCGCCGGACGCGGGCCACAAGGTAGGACCGGCAATTGCCTGTTGCAACGATTATTCGACGCGGGGGGTGTTCAGGAGCCGCGGGCGTCGAGCAGCAGGCGGGCGGCCAGGCCGGGCGGGAGCTCGCCGGCGCGCACCCGGCGCTCGAGATCGGGCAGCAGGCGGCGCACGGCCGGGTCGTGGCGCAGGCCCTCGCGCAGGCGGTCCTCGACCAGGGACCACATCCAGCGCAGCTGCTGTTGCTGGCGACGTTCGGCCAGCGCGCCGTTGGCGGACATCGTCGAGCGGTGGCGGACCAGTTCGCGCCAGAGGTCGTCGAGGCCCTCGCCCGTCGTCGCGCTCACGCACTGCACCGGCACCGTCCAGTCGGGGTGCGGCGGGCGCATGAAGTGCAGGGCGGTGCGGATCTCCGTCGCGGCCAGCGCCGCGGCCGCGAGGTTGTCGCCATCGGACTTGTTGACCGCGACCAGGTCGGCCAGCTCCATCACGCCGCGCTTGATGCCCTGCAGCTCGTCGCCGGCGCCGGCCAGCGTGATCAGCAGGAAGACGTCGACCATCTCCGCGACCAGGGTCTCGCTCTGTCCCACGCCCACCGTCTCGACCAGCACCACGTCGTGGCCGGCGGCCTCGCACAGCAGCATGGTCTCGCGGGTCCTGCGGCCGACGCCGCCGAGGGTGCGGGCGCTGGGACTGGGGCGGATGAAGGCGGCGGGGTCGGCGGCCAGGCGCGCCATGCGGGTCTTGTCGCCCAGGATGCTGCCGCCGGTCAGGCTGCTGCTGGGGTCGATGGCCAACACCGCCACGCGGTGCCCCTGCGAGGTCAGTCGCGTGCCCAGGACGTCGATGAGGGTGCTCTTGCCGGCGCCCGGCACGCCGGTCACGCCGACGCGGTGCGCGGTCCCGGTGCGCGGCAGCAGGCGCGCGAGCAGTTCCTGGGCCAGGCGCTGGTGGTCCTCGCGCCCGCTCTCCACCAGGGTGATGGCGCGGCCCAGCACGGCGCGGTCGCCGGCGACGACGCCGGCCTCGAACCCGTCGAGGTCCAACCCGCCGACCCGGTGCCCGCCCGCCGTCACGAACCCGCGCCCGGGAGCCGGCCCAGCAGGTCTTCCGCCGCCGTGGTGATGACCGTGCCCGGCGGGAAGATCGCCGCCGCGCCCGCGTCGCGCAGCGCCTGGTAGTCGTCGGGCGGGATGACGCCGCCGGCCACGATCAGGATGTCCGGCCGGCCGAGCTTGGCCAGCTCGTCGCGCAGCGCCGGCACCAGCGTCAGGTGCCCCGCGGCCAGCGAGCTGACCCCCACGACGTGCACGTCGTTCTCGACGGCCTGGCGGGCCGTCTCCTGCGGCGTCTGGAACAGCGGCCCCACGTCCACGTCGAAGCCGAGGTCGGCGAACGCGGTCGCGATCACCTTCTGGCCGCGGTCGTGGCCGTCCTGGCCCATCTTGGCCACCAGGATGCGCGGACGCCGGCCCTCGCGCTCGGCGAATTCCTCGACCCGGCGCCGCACCCGCAGCAGATCCTCGTCCCGCTCGCCCATCTCGCCGCCGTACACCCCGCTGATGATGTTGCCGGTCGCCTGGTGGCGGCCGAAGACGTTCTCCAGAGCCAGGCTGATCTCGCCGACCGTGGCGCGGGCGCGCGCCGCCGTCACCGACAGGTCGAGCAGGTTGCCCCGGCCCGATTCCGCGCCGGCGGTCAGGTCCGCCAGCGCGCGGTCGACGGCGGCCTGGTCGCGGCCGGCCTTCAGCTCGCGCAGACGCGCGAGCTGGGCCTCGCGCACCTGCGTGTTGTCGACCTTCAGGACCTCGACCCGTTCGGGCTCCTGCAGGACGTGGCGGTTGACGCCCACGACGGTCTGCCGGCCCGCGTCGATGCGCGCCTGGGTGCGGGCGGCCGCCTCCTCGATGCGCCGCTTCGGGACGCCGCGCTCGATGGCGCGGGCCATGCCGCCCAGCTCCTCCACCTCGGCGATGCGCTGCCAGGCCCGGTCGGCCAGCTCGCGGGTCAGGCGCTCGACGTACCAGCTGCCCCCCCAGGGGTCCACCGTGCGGCAGGTGTCGGTCTCCTGCTGCAGGTAGAGCTGCGTGTTGCGCGCGATGCGCGCCGAGAAGTCCGTCGGCAGCGCCAGGGCCTCGTCCAGCGAGTTGGTGTGCAGCGACTGTGTGTGGCCGTGGGCCGCCGCCATCGCCTCCACGCAGGTGCGCGCCACGTTGTTGTGGACGTCCTGCGCCGTCAGGCTCCAACCCGAGGTCTGGCTGTGCGTGCGCAGGCTCAGCGACTTCGGGTTGCGCGGTCCGAACCCCTGCACGAGCTGCGCCCAGAGCAGGCGCGCGGCCCGCAGCTTGGCGACCTCCATGAAGTAGTTCATCCCGACGGCCCAGAAGAATGACAGGCGCGGGGCGAAGTCGTCAACCGCGAGTCCGGCCGCCAGGCCCGTCCGGATGTACTCGACCCCGTCGGCCAGCGTGTAGGCCAGCTCGAGGTCGGCCGTCGCGCCCGCCTCCTGCATGTGGTAGCCGGAGATCGAGATCGAGTTGAAGCGCGGCATCCGCTGCGCCGTGTAGGCGAAGATGTCGCCGACGATGCGCAGGCTCGGCGCCGGCGGGTAGATGTAGGTGTTGCGGACCATGAACTCCTTGAGGATGTCGTTCTGGATGGTCCCGGCCAGCTTCTCCGGCGGCACGCCCTGCTCCTCGGCCGCCACGATGTACAGGGCGAGGATCGGCAGCACGGCGCCGTTCATGGTCATCGACACCGACATGCGGTCCAGCGGGATGCCGTCGAAGAGGAGGCGCATGTCGGCGATGGAGTCGATGGCCACGCCCGCCATGCCCACGTCGCCGACCACGCGCGGGTGGTCGGAGTCGTAGCCGCGGTGGGTGGCGAGGTCGAAGGCGATGGACAGCCCCTTCTGCCCGGCGGCGAGGTTGCGCCGGTAGAAGGCGTTGCTGGCCTCGGCGGTGGAGAAGCCCGCGTACTGGCGCACGGTCCACGGCTGCAGCACGTACATCGTGGGGTAGGGCCCGCGCACGAAGGGCGGCAGGCCGGGCAGGGAGTCGAGGTGGTCGAGGCCCGCGACGTCGTCGGGGCCGTAGCAGCGCCGCACCGCGATGCCCTCGGGCGTGGCCCAGGCCTCCCCCGCGGGCGGCGGGGCCGCGTCCGCGATCGCGTCGCCCTGCAGGGGGATCCGGGTGAAATCGGGGAAGTTCGTCATCGCCGCACCTCCAGCCCGTCCAACAGGGTGCCGAGGATCTCCGGGGCGTCGCAGCCGAGGTGGATCGCGTGGTCCACGCCCGCGGCCCGCCAGGCGGCTTCCTGATCGCCCAGGCGGCCGGCCACCACGATCGTCGCGGCGCCGGCGGCCTTGAGCGCCGCGGCCGCCGCCGGCAGGCGCTCGGCGTAGATCTCGTCCGTGGAGCAGATCACCGCCAGTCGGCAGCCGCTGCGGCGCAGGGCCGCGGCCAGGGCGGCGGGATCTTCAAACCCGTCCTCCCCCTCGGCCGCGATGCCGCCCGCGGCGAGCAGGTTGCGGGCGAAGGCCGCGCGTGCGGAGAACTGGGCGAGGCTGCCCAGATTGGCCAGGAACGCGCGCGGCCGCGCGCCGGTCTCGGCGAGGTGGCGGTCCGACGCGTCGCGCAGGACCTCGTAGGGCTCGGCCAACCGCACGGCGGGCAGCTGCACGATGGCGTCCAGCAGGGGCGCCGGCGCGGCCGGGCCGCCGGGCGGCGGGGCCGGACGCGGGCGCGCCACGGGCCGCTCGTCCAGCAGGGGGAATTCGCTGACACCGGTCAAGGGGAGCCGCCGGGTGGCCACGTCGCGGGCGCGGGCCTGCCGGGTCGCGGCGATCCGCTCCTGGAACCAGCCGTCGCGCAGGCAGGCGACCAGCCCGCCGCGGCCCTCGAGCTCCTGGAACAGGCCCCACGCACGCTCGGCCAGCGCCGCGGTGCGCGACTCGAGATGCCAGCAGCCGCCGGCGGGATCCAGCACCTGCCCCAGGTGCGCCTCCTGCTGCAGCACGATCTGCACGTTGCGGGCGAGGCGGCGGCTGAAGTCGTCGGGCTCGTTGACGGCCGCGTCGAAGGGCAGGACGGTCACGACCTCGGCGCCGCCGACCGCCGCCGCGAAGGCGGCCGTGGTGGTGCGCAACAGGTTCACCCAGGGATCGCGCGCCGTCATCATCCGCCAGGACGTGCGCGCGTGCAGGCGGGCGCACCGCGCCTCGGGCGCGCCCCCGCACGACTCGACCAGGCGCGACCAGACGGTGCGCAGGGCCCGCAGCTTGGCGATGTCGCCGAAGAACCGGCCGTCGACCGCGACGCAGACATGGACCTGCCGCGCCGCCGCCGCCGGCTCCAGCCCCTGCGCGTCCATGGCCTTCAAGTAGGCGAGACCGCCCGAGAGGATCGCCGCGAGCTCCTGCACGTCGTCGGCGCCCGCGTCGTGGAAGGGGCAGCCCGCCACCTTCACGGCCCGCACCCGCGGCGTCTCCCGCGCGCACCGGGCGGCGAGCGCCGCCATGTCCGCCAGCGACGCCGCGATGCCGCCGGGCAGGCCGCCCCGGACGACCCAGGCCCCCACCGGGTCGGCCAGCAGGTCGGCCCGCGCATCGCCGGCCGCGACGCCGCGCCGGTCCCAGACCTCGCTCAGCTGCTGCGACGCCTGGACGAAGCGGGCGCCGGACTTCAGGGCGACCCGCGTCGCGGCGAGGTCGACGCCGGCCAGCGCCAGAGCGAGGTCGTCGGCGCCGCGGATCGCGACACCCGACTGTCCCGTGGGGTCCAGGGCCAGCTGGACCGAGACGGCGCCGCGTTCCAGCTCCTGCCGCACCTGTCGGCCGGCGGTGCTCGGATCCGGATGCGTCACTTCCTGGCGGATGTCCCAACCGGGAGCCTCGGCGCAGCCCTGCGCCCCCCGGGTGAAGGGGGCATGGCCGGGCCAGCCGGCGCCGGGGTGGGAGTCGGGAAGATCCGCTCGTGTGTAGAGCGGCGGGATCTCGATCCCCTCCAGGGTCCGGGTCACCAGCTTCTTGGCGAAGGGGGCGCCGGCGAGGTCCCTGTCGACCAGGGTGCGCCATTGCTCGAGGCTCGGGGACGGGAAGGACGGCGGGACGGCGGGGTCGTGGGCTGACATCTCGAGGCTCCCGGTCGATGTTCAAAACCACTTTGTTTTCAACGGGCTGCACCGGTTGGTTTCGTGCGGTCCCTCAACCGGGCAACGTTAGGCGACGACCTGTTAAATCGCAAACACAAGGTTGGGGACACCCGTCCGGCCGGACTGCGGGCCTAGGGGCGATGGGGGGATGCGGCGGGCGTTCAGCCCTCGGCGGCGTCCTTCCTGAGCGCGGGGGTGGTCGGTCCCGGCTCGATCTGGGCGGCCGGCGGGGGCTGGTCCGAAGCGGCTGCACGGCCTTCGGCCACCTCGTCCTCGACGAAGGCCGTCAAGCGGTCGAGGTGGGCGGTGATCTGGGCCAGTTCCTCGGCGAGGCGTGCGCGGGACGCCTCGTCCAGGTCGAGGGCCGCCAAGGCTGCCAGCCGGCGTTCCTGATCCTGGTCCATGCTTCCTCCTGGGCTGGAACTGTATGCCGCCGGGGCGACCGGTCCGCCCCCCCGCCGACGGCCCGGGGTTGGGGCCGGCGGCCGATGTGTCGTAAGATGGGGTCATCCTAACCGATCCCGGTCCCGGAAGGAAGAGCGAGTCCGTGGTCCTTCGGCTACCCCACCCCAGGCGCTCCGCCACCCTGCTGGCCACCCTCGCCACCGCGGCGGCGGTCGCGGCGGCCCAGGTGCCGGAACCGCCGCCCGAGGCAGCCTATTGGGAGCGGCCCGTTTGGCCGGCGGCGCTGCCGGCCGTCGTGGAGCCGGCGCCCCGCGCCGACGACCGCGGCTACGACGTCCTGCACTACGACCTGGACCTGCGCCTGGACCCGACCGCCGGCAGCGTCGCCGGCAGCGTGGAGCTGACCCTGGCCTTCCCGGCCGGCCGGCCGCCCGACACGCTGGTCGTCGACCTGGACGAGCCGCTGGCCGTGGACGCCGTCGGCTGGGACCAGTCGCCGACGACCCTGGCGCGCGCGGGCGAGGAACTGCGCATCGCGGCCCCGGCCGGAGCCGCCGCCGGAGCCGTGGTGCGGATCGACTACCACGGCCACCCCCAACGCCACGGCGCCTATTCGGCGGGCATGCTGTTCCGCGTGCAAGGCGACTCCCCGCAGGTCCCGATCGGCCCGACGGTCCTGACCATGAGCGAGCCCTGGTCGGCCCACGCCTGGTGGCCCTGCAAGGACCACCCGGCCGACAAGGCCACGGTGCGCCTGGCGCTGACCGTGCCGGACTCGCTCACCGCCGTGTCCAACGGTCGGCTCGTGGCCGACGAGCCCGCGGAGCCCGGGTGGCGCCGCACCGTCTGGGAGACCGGTTACCCGACCTCCACCTACCTGGTCGCGGTGCTCGTGGCGGGCTACGCGGCCTGGGAGGAGAGCTGCGACCTGGCCGGCGGCCCGCTGCCGCTGACCTTCCACGTCTTCCCGCGGCACGAAGCGGCGGCGCGCTTCGACCTGGCGCCCACCTGCGACATGCTCGGCTTCCTCGAGGACCTGGTCGGTCCGTACCCGTTCGCCGACGAACGCTACGGCCAGGTCGAGTTCAAGTGGGGCGGCGCCATGGAGCACCAGACCTGCACGAGCCTGGGCAGCGTCGTGCTGCGCGGGGACGGGCGCTTCCGCAACCTGGTCCTGCACGAGATGGCGCACCACTGGTTCGGCGACCTGGTGACGCCGGCGGACTGGCCCGACATCTGGCTGAACGAGGGGTTCGCGACCTACTGCGAGGCGCTCTGGCTGGAGCACGAGGAAGGTCCGGCCGGCCTGCGCCGGCGCATGGCGTCCATCGGTCCCGGCCAACACCCGTCCCTGTTCGAAGGCGAAGGCCTGCTGGCCGATCCCGAACCCGTCCTGCCCAACCTCCTCGTCTACCACAAGGGCGCCTGGGTGCTGCACATGCTGCGCGGGGCCCTGGGCGACGACGCCTTCCGCGCCTTCCTGCGCGACTGGGTCGGCTCGCCGCAGCGGGCCTACGCCCACGCCACCACCGCCGACCTCGTGCGCGTCGCCGGCGAACACGCCGCCTTCGACGCCGCCGCCTTCCTGGACCCTGGCTGCACACCGACACCGTCCCCTACCTGTCGTGGTCGTCCAGCCCCGAGCCGACCTCCGACGGCGGCACGCGCGTGACCGTCGCCCTGCGCCAGCTCCAGCGCCGGCCCTTCCAACTGGCCGTGCCGCTGCGGCTGCTGACCGACCGCGCCGCACGCGACACGACCGTGTGGCTGCGCACGCCGCGGCAGAGCTGGACCTTCGACCTGCCCGGGGCCTGGAAGGGGCTGGAGGTGGACCCCGACGGCTGGGTGCTGATGGCGCGCCGGCCCCTGCCCGACCCGCCGGTGCGGCTGCTGTCCGTGCATCCGACCCCCGCGGGGCCCGAGGGCGCGACGCTCGCCCTGCGCGTGACGGCGAGCGGGCCGGTCGCGGTGGAGCTCGTCGATGCGGCCGGACGGCGGCGCGGCCGCTGGCAGCTGGGCGAACTGGCCGCCCGCGACGAGCCCTACCCGTGGCGCTGGCGGGGCGAGGACGGCGACGGGCGGCCGGTCCCCTCCGGCGTCTATTGGCTCTCGGTGAGCGGGGGCGGCGGTCGCAACGCCGCCAAAGTCGTGCTCTTGCGCTAGTCCCTGGCTTCGAAATTGTCCCTGCCCATGCCCATGCTGTTGTT
>PNOJ01000083.1 GCA_013824755.1 Gemmatimonas sp. | reverse complement strand
GAACCGATATCAATTGGATTTAAGATGAGCCACAAATAGAGCAAAATCGGCAACGCCATCATGTAGCCCATCGGGCCGAACCGGAGGTGCCGGACCTCGATCCGCGCGATGTCCGACCGGGCGATCACCCGCTCCGCCTGCGGATCCGGAGGGCCGATCACTAGGCACGATGGCGTGAACCGCACGACCGTCCCGCTGCACGACTCCCCATCGACGAGCAGAACCCGGACCGGGGATCCGATCAGGTCTGCTTCGACCTTCGCGGAGTCCGGCGCGGCCCCCGCTTCCCGCGTGTAGGGGATCGGCCGGTAGGCCGAAGCGCAACCGGCCAGGGCGGCGCAGGCGAGGGCGGCGAGAGCCAGGGAGATCGTCGGGGCTGGCTTCGGATGCATCGCGACTCTTTTCTGCATTCGCCGAGTGGTCCCAAGAAACGGATGCCTCAACCCTTCAGCCAGACGAGCGCCGCTTCGGGGTCGGTGAACAGCTTGACCAGGTTGCCGGCGTTGACCGAGGTCGTCTCCAGGAAGTCGAAATCCGGCGTGATCTCGGCGACGACCAGCGCGCGCTTGATCCCGCTCGACACCCCGGCCTCCTTCACGACCCTGGGGATCATGTAGATCTCGAGCGTGGAGGAGGTGATCTGCACCCCGCGCAGGTCCATCAGGAGGAAGCGACACCCGTGTTCCCTGACGAGCCGCGCCAGATCCGTCGCCACCTCCTTCGCGACGGCGGCGTCCAGCCTCCCCTGCACCCGGCCCATGATGACGTCCTGAACCTCGTCATACCGGAATTCATGGTTCATGCCTGCCTCCCCGGGTTGCAGCCCCATGCGGGAGGGAGCATCACGATGCGATGACGGCGAAGCAGCTTCGGCGCGACACTCCATCGAGAGCGATCCGGAGGGATGATCCCACAACGCCCGGACCCGGACCAGCGAATTGTCGGGTCGCCGGCGGTGGGGGAACGTCTCCTGGCACCCCGCGGGCCGATGTGCTTACTTGTGCCCGCGCCCACCCGTCCCGAACCGATCGCGAGCCCCGATGCCCTCCTTCCTCGCCCGCCTGCGCGCCGCCGGCAGCCGCGAACCCGGCGCCGGCAATCCCATCCTGGAGGGACCGGTCGACCGGACCCTGCTGGGCCTGAGCGTGCCGATGATCATGGCCATGGTCCTGGTCACGGCCTTCGGGCTGGTGGACATGCTCTACCTGGGGCGCTACTCGCGCGAGGCGATGGCGGCGGTGTCGCTGTCGTTCCCGATCGCCTACCTGATCCACTCGATCGCCGGCGCGCTCGGCCAGGGGGCGACCTCGCTGGTCTCGCGCCTGATTGGCGGCGGCGACGAGCGCCAGCTGCGCAACTTCCTCTGGCACGCCCTGATCGTGATCGGGATCTTCGCGGCGGTCATCACGCCGCTGGGCCTGCTGCTGGCGCCCGCCGCGCTGCGGCGCATGGGCGCGGAGCCCGGCGTCACCGAGGGCGCGATCCTCTACACGCAGGTGGCGTTCGCCTCGTCGGCGTTCTCGCTGCTGCCGATGGTGCTCAACTCCCTGTTCCGCGGCGAGGGCGACACGATCTACCCCTTCAAGGTCATGGCCGTGGCGCTGGCGCTGAACGTCGTGCTGGACCCGCTGTTCATCTTCGGGCCGGGGCCGTTCCCCGAGATGGGCGTGGCCGGCGCGGCGGTGACCACGGCCGTCAGCTTCCTGTTCGCCTCGCTGATGGTGCTGCGCGAACTGCGCAACCCCCGCCGCCGCGTGCGGTACGACCGCGCCGCGTGGTCGTGGAGCCCCGCCCTGCTGCGCGGCTGGGCCAACGTGTCGGCGCCCGCCTTCGTGGCCAACCTGTCGATGCCGCTGTCGGCCTACCTGATCACCGACATGCTCGCCGGCTACGGCACCGACGCCATCGCCGCCTTCGGCGCCGGCACGCGCCTGCTGAGCTTCGTGTTCCTGCCGACGCTCGGCATCTCGATGAGCATGATGATCATGGTCGGCCAGAACCACGGCGCCGGCCGCCGCGACCGGGTGCGCGAGACGACCCTGCTGACGCTGCGCTACGCCCTGATCCTCATGGGCGTCCTGTCGCTGCCCGTGATCCTGTTCCCGGCCTGGTCGCTGCGGATCTTCACGGACGAGCCGACGGTCATCGCCGCCGGCGTCGGGCTGGCCCGCTGGGTGACCCTGGCGCGGCCGATGCTGAGCATCGTGAACATCACGGCCTTCTGGTTCCACGCCCAGGGCAACGGGATGATGGGCATGCTGCCGAATTTCGGCATGCGCGTGCTGCTGGAGCCGGTCGGCGTCTGGGTGGGCCTGAAGCTGGGCGCGCTGCAGGGGGGCTGGCTGGGCATGGCCGCCGCCGACCTCGTGGGCGGCGTCCTGTGCCTGGCCCTGCTGTTCTGGCGTCTGGGCGCCTACATGCGCGACGCGCCCGCGCCGGTCCGGCCGGCGGCCGCGCCGGGCGCGCCTTCCCGCTGACCCCGGACTCCCCGCCGGTTGCGGCGTTGACGCCCCGGGACCCTCCCGCTACGATCCCCGTCCGTACCCGTCGCGTTCCGCTACCGCGCTGGAGGTGCCGCGCATGTCCATGCTCTTCCTGGTCCTGGCCTGGGGCACGATCATCGGCTTCACGTGGTTCGCCTTCTCGCGCATCCTGCGGCTGGGCAAGAAGGCGGACCTGGCGGCCGCCGACGGCGGCGGGCGCGCGCAGTGGGGCACGCGCATCGGCCTGATCCTGGCCATGGCGGGCAACGCCATCGGGCTGGGCAACTTCCTGCGCTTCCCGCGCCAGGCGGCCGACAACGGCGGCGGCGCCTTCATGATCCCCTACTTCATCGCGCTGCTGCTGCTCGGCATCCCCCTGATGTGGGTCGAGTGGACCACCGGCCGCTACGGGGGCGCCCGCGGCCACGGCTCCACGCCCGGCATGTTCCACCTGATGTGGAAGCACCCCCTGGCCAAGTACCTGGGCGCGTTCGGGATCTTCCTGCCCTTCACCATCGGCATCTACTACTGCTTCATCGAATCCTGGACCTTGGCCTTCAGCTGGTTCTCCGGCACCGGCGCTTATTGGGGCAACACCTCGCGCGAAGCCATGAGCGGCTTCCTGCAGGGCTATCAGGGCGTCGCCCCGAACGAGTTCTTCGCCTCGGTCCTGCCCGCGGTCGCCTTCCTGGCGCTGACCCTGATCTTCAACTGGTTCTTCCTGGCGCGCGGCATCTCCCGCGGCATCGAGGTGCTGGCGAAGTACGGCCTGCCGGTGCTGTTCGTGTTCGCGATCGTCCTGGCGGTGCGCGTGCTGACCATGGGCACGCCGGACCCGTCCTTCCCGGAGCGCAACGTGGCCGAGGGGCTGGCCTTCGTCTGGCAGCCGGACTTCGCCCTGCTCGGGCGGGCCTCGGTCTGGCTGGCGGCGGCCGGCCAGATCTTCTTCACGCTCAGCCTGGGCCAGGGGATGATCAACTGCTACGCCTCGTACGTGCGCGAGCAGGACGACGTCACCCTGAACGGCCTGGCCACCACGATGACCAACGAGTTCGCCGAGGTGATCCTCGGCGGCACCATCGCCATCCCGGCCGCGGTCGCCTTCTTCGGCATCGCCGAGACGCAGCAGA
Source organism: Gemmatimonas sp. (assembly GCA_013824755.1). Lineage (GTDB taxonomy): Bacteria > Krumholzibacteriota > Krumholzibacteriia > LZORAL124-64-63 > LZORAL124-64-63 > PNOJ01. The sequence goes on along the minus strand of PNOJ01000083.1, from coordinate 9,108 downwards.
TCGCGGCGGCCGGCTCCTTCGACCTCGGCTTCGTCGCCATGCCCGTCATCTTCCAGCAGCTGCCGCTGGGCCAGCTGCTGGGCGCGATGTGGTTCCTGCTGCTGTTCATCGCCGGCATCACCTCGTCGGTGGCGCTGCTGTCGCCGGCGGTCGCCTTCGTCGAGGACGAGTTCAAGTGGTCGCGCGTGAGGTCCGTCAACGCGGTCTTCGCGGTGCTGCTGGCGGGCACGGTCGCCGTGGTGGCGTTCTTCCGCTACGGCTTCATGGACGAGATGGACTTCTGGGCCGGCACCTTCGGCCTGGTCGTGTTCGGCGTCATCGAGGTGATCATCTTCGGCTGGGTGTTCGGGGTCGAGCGCGGCTGGCAGGAGATGCACAAGGGGGCGCAGCTGAAGGTCCCGGGCTTCTTCAAGTTCGTGATCAAGTACGTCACGCCGCTCTACATGCTGGCCATCCTGGGCGTCTGGACCTACCAGGACGCCGTGCCCAAGCTGCTCATGCACGACGAGGCGGAGGCGAACATCCCCTACCTGTGGGGGGCGCGCGCGCTCATGCTCGCGATCGTGGGGTTGAACCTGTGGCTGATCGCCAAGGCCTGGCGGCGGCACGACCGGAGCCCGGCCGCCCGGTGACCGCCGGGCTCACTGCCGAGCGCGGGCGCGGGCCTGCTGCAGCAGGGGCGGGATGTCGGGGTGGTCGGGCGCCAGTTCCAGGGCGCGGGTGAAGTCGTCCGCCGCCTCGCTCCAGCGGCGGGACTGGTAGCGGTGCAACCCGCGGTTGAACCAGGCGGCCGCCAGGCCGGGGTCCAGGGCCAGGGCGCGGTCCAGCGCCTCCTCCCCCTGCGACGCACGCCCGGTCATGATCAGCGCGTAGCCCAGGTCGCTCCAGATCTCCGCCCGCTCCGGCGCCGCGGCCAGCGCCTCGCGCAGCCATTCCTCCGCGGCTTCGACCCGGCCGGTGCGGTTCAGCAGGCGCCCGTACGTCGCCGCGAGTTCCCCCCCGCCTTCGCCGCGCTCCCGCCGGGCGGTCAGGACGCGCCGCAGGTCTTCCTGCGCCAGTTCGTCGGCGCCGATCCTCGCGTAGAGCAGCCCGCGTCCGGCCCGGCACTGCTCCTGGTGGTCGTCGAGGCGGATGCAGACACCGTAGGCATCCACGGCGCGGTCGGCCCAGGCGACGCGGGCGTCCGACGCCTCCGCCGCCGCCGCGAAGCTGTCGGCGGCCGCCAACGCCCAGCCGTAGGGCGAACCGGCCGCCAGCAGGCGTCCGAAGGCGATCCAGACGGGGCGACGCCCGGGTTCGTCCCGCCCCTCGTCGACCAGGACGTCGACGGGCCCCGGGCAGGTGCCCGGCCCCAGCGCGAGCGCGTCGTGGCTGTAGGTGAAGAAGCGGCGGGCCTCCACGGGATCGCCGACGCGCTCGCAGACCAGGGCCAGGTCGCGGTGGAAGCGGGCGGCCCAGGGGGCCTCGGGCCGCGTGTCGCGCAGCCAGTAGTAGGCGTTCGCGGCGTCGCCGCGGGCCAACTCGGCGACGCCGCGGATCCACCGCCACTCGAAGCGGAAGTACTCCTTGGTCTCGATGTCGCGCGAGATGTTGTAGGCGCCCCGCAGGTCGCCGTGCGCGGCCCGGCATAGGCCCTGCAGCATGCGGACTTCGCGCTCGGCGGGGGAGATCCGGGCCGCGCTGTCGGCCCAGGCGTGGGCCAGCGTCCAGCGGCCGCGATCGCGGTGCAGCCAGCCGCGGGCCAGGGCCAGCCGCAGGCGCGCCTCGCGCCGCGCCGCGACAGGCAGCTCCCCGAGGGCCGGTTCGACCGCATCGAGCGCCGCCAGGGCCCGCACCGTGTCGCCGACGCGGCCGGCGGCCGCGGCCAGGGCGAAGCCGTGGTCGGGCACGTCGGGCGCGAGCGCGACCGCCGTCACCAGGGCACGCAGCCGTTCGGCGTCGTCGCGGGTCGTTTCGGCGAGCCGCCGCCAGGAGTCGGCCGAGGCGCGCCGGTGCTCGCGGGCGGCCGGCGACAGGATGCGGACGGCCTCGTAGCCCAGCGAATCGGCGGGCGCCTCGCAACGCCAGGCGTCGTCGTAGCGCAGGGGCGGCGCCGGCGCGTGCCCGCAACCCGCGGCGAGAACCGCCGCCAGCGCCGCCGCGATGTACCAGCCGAACCGCATGACCGCTCCCCCGCCGTGCCGGACCCGTCCGGGACCCAGCCGCATTCCAGCCCAATCCGACGGCGAATGCAAGAACGCAGCCGCGACCGTGCTCCCTACGGAGGCGGCGGGAAGAAGTTCACCGTATCCGGCCGCGGCTCCTTGACATCCGCGCCGACATCCGGATAACTTGCGCGCGGAGCCCACGGACGGGCGCCCCGATCCCACACCCACGACTCGCGAGGAACGACATGCCACGGATGGACACCCGGACCGCCGCCCTGCTGATCGTTTCGTGCCTGCTCCCCACCACCGCCGCCGCCCTGTCCGGCGCCTACTCCTCCGCCATCGTCATGGAGGAGCGCAGCGGCGAGATCCTGTTCGCCGAGAACGAGCACGCCCGCCTCGCCCCGGCCTCGATGGTCAAGATGATGACCGAGCTGCTGGTCCTCGAGCACGCCGCGCGCGGCGAGCTGACGCTCGACGACATGGTGACGGTGTCCGCGCGGGCCAGCCGCATCGGCGGTTCGCAGGTCTACCTGAAGGAGGGCGAGGTCTTCACGGTCCGCGACCTGCTGATGGCCCTGGCGATCCACTCGGGCAACGACGCCGGCGTGGCCCTGGCCGAGCACGTCGCCGGCACCGACGACGCCTTCGTCGTGCTGATGAACGCCCGCGCCCGCGAGCTCGGCATGCGCGACACCGTGTTCCACAGCGTGCACGGCCTGCCGCCGGCCCGCGGCCAGTCGAGCGACCTCTCCTCGGCCCACGACATGGCCCTGCTGGGGCGCGAGATCTGCCGGCATCCGGAGTCGCTGGACTGGGCCGTGATGGACCAGGTCCCCTTCCGCGACGGCCTGTTCCTGCTGCGCAACCCCAACCCCCTGGTCGGCAAGCTGCGCGGCCTGGAAGGCATCAAGACCGGCTACACCGTCGAGGCCGGTTTCTGCCTCACCGCGGCCGCCACCCAGAAGGGCGTGCGCCTGATCTCGGTGGTCATGGGCGCCAAGACCAACGCCGCCCGCGGCGCCGAGACCAGCCGCCTGCTGACCCGCGGCTTCACGGAGTACTCGCCGGTGAAACTCGTGCCGGCCGCGGGCGACTCCTGCCCCCGCCAGATCCCGGTCAAGGGCGGCAAGCTCAAGTCCGCCGACCTGGTCTTCACGCAGCCCCTGGAGGTCGGCGTCCGCAAGGCCCGGGCCGGCGACGTGACCCTGCGCTACGAGCTGCCGGACCGCATCGAAGCCCCCGCGGCCGCCGGCGCCGTGGTCGGCAAGGCCGTCGCGGAGCTGGACGGCGAGCCGCTGGGCGAAGTGCCGATCGCCCTGTCCGCCGCCGTGGTCAAGGGGAGCTTCTGGGACCGGGTTTTCAAGCGCTGATCCGGGGCGGATCGGGGCTACTGCGAGCGGGCGGATTGTGCAACAATCCGCCCGCTTCGTCGTTGTTAGGTGGTCGAGGCGCCCTGCAGATATCCGATTCCCAGACCTCCGAGGAGTGGACATGTTCAAGCGTTCCTGGCCCCTGGCCGTCCTGTTCCTGTTCGCGGCGGGAGCGGCCGCCGCCGATTTCGACGCGCGGGACATGCGCCTGCTGCGCAACCCCGACCTCCACGGCGGCACCATCGTGTTCGTCCAGGGCGGCGACCTCTGGTCGGTCCCGGCCGCCGGCGGCGAGGCCCGCCGGCTCACCTCCCACATCGGCTACGAATCGCAGCCCAAGTTCTCCCCGGACGGCAGGTGGATCGCGTTCTCGGGCGACTACGACGGCAACCGGGACGTCTACGTGATCCCGGCCGCCGGCGGCGAGCCCCGGCGCCTGACCTGGCACCCGCTGGGGGACCGGGTCATCGGCTGGCAGCCCGACGGCAAGGCGGTGCTCTTCCAGAGCTCGCGCACCAGCTTCACGCTGCGCGAGCAGCAGCTCTGGACGGTGCCGCTCGAGGGCGGCCTGCCGCAGATGCTGCCCCTGCCCGAGGGCGGATTGTCGAGCTGGTCCGCGGACGGGCGTCGCCTCGCCTACAACCGCATCACCTCGGAGAACCGCACCTGGAAGCGCTACCGGGGCGGCATGGCCCAGGACATCTGGATCCACGACTTCGACAAGAACACCACGACCCGCATCACCGACTGGCCCGGCGCCGAGAACTACCCGATGTGGCGCGGGGACACGATCTACTTCACGAGCGACCGCACCGGGCGCCTGCAGATCTGGGCCTACGACACCGTGGGCGGCGGCTTCCGGCAGGTGACCGACCATCCCGAGTACGACGTCAAGGAACCGAGCCTCGGCGACGACGCCATCGTCTACGAGAACGGCGGCTGGCTGCACGTGCTGGACCTCGCGACCGGCAAGTCGCGCAAGGTGACGGTGGCCGTGCACGACGACTTCTTCCGCACGCGGCCGGCCTTCGTGGAGGCGTCGGGACGCATCACCGGCACCGGCCTCGGCCCCGACGCGCAGCGGGCGGTCTTCGCGGCCCGCGGCGAGATCTTCACCGTCCCGGCCGAGAAGGGCGACGTGCGCAACCTCACCGGCACCCCCGCGGTGAACGAGATCCTGCCCGCCTGGTCGCCGGACGGCAAGTGGATCGCCTACTTCGGCGACGCCAGCGGCGAGTACGAGCTGACCCTGCGCCGCGGCGACGGCAGCGGCGAGGAGAAGCGCTTGACGTCGGGCAGCGGGACCTACTACGTCGGGCTGAACTGGTCGCCCGACAGCCGCAAGCTGCTGACCTACGACGCGGCCATGATGCTGCGGTGGGTGGACGCCGAGAGCGGCGCGCAGCACGACATCGGCCGCAGCCCCACCGAGCGCAGCTTCGACGCGCGATGGAGCCCGGACAGCCGCTGGGTGGCCTTCGCCGAGGCCGAGGACAACGACTTCTCTTCGATCTTCCTCTTCGACACCGAGAAGGGCACGCGGACCCGCGTGACCACCTCGATGACCGACGACACGTCGCCCACCTTCTCCCCCGACGGGAAGTACCTGTACTTCGCCTCGGAGCGCAGCTTCCAGCCCCGCTTCGGCCCCTACGACCTGGTCCCCCACTGGAGCGAGACGACCGGCCTGTACCTGACGACCCTGCAGGCCGACGCGCCGCACCCCTTCCCGCCCGAGAGCGACGAGGTCGCCGTCGCGGGCGAGGAAGACGGGAAGGACGAAGACGAGGCCGCAGACGGCAAGCAGGACGACGAGGAGAAGAAGGACGACGACGAAGCGAAGGTCGAGCCCACGGTCGTCGACCTCGAGGGCCTCGGCAACCGCATCGTCGCCCTGGACGTGCCGCCCGGCAACTACCGGAACCTGACCGCGGCCGAGGGCAAGCTGTTCTACCTCAAGGCCGGTGCGGACGGCGACGACAGCCAGATCATGGTCTTCGACCTCGAGAAGCGCGAGGCCGAGACCGTGCTGGCCAAGGCCGACGGCTTCGAGCTGGACGCCAAGGGCGAGAAGCTCCTCTACCGGGAGGGCAAGAACTACGGCATCATCACCGCGGCCGCCGACCAGAAGCCGGCCGAGAAGCCGCTGCGCGTCGCCGAGATGAAGGCCCGCAGCGATCCCCGCGCCGAGTGGCGGCAGATGTTCCACGACGCCTGGCGCCTGGAGAGCGACTTCTTCTACGATCCGGGCATGCACGGCGTCGACTGGGACCGCATGCACGAGCGCTACGGCCAGCTGGTCCCCTACGTGACCGACCGCCGCGACCTGGACTACGTCCTGGGCGAGCTGATCGGCGAGCTGGGCGCCGGCCACGCCTACGTCAACGGCAGCGACGAGGCGCCGAAGGCCAAGCCGGTGGGCGTCGGCCTGCTGGGCGCCGACCTCCGGCTCGACGCCGGCTCGGGCCGCTACCGGCTGGTGAACATCCTGACCGAACGCGACTGGAACGAGGACCAGCGCACGCCCCTGTTCGGCCCGGGCATCGACGTGCGCGAGGGCGACTACCTGCTGGCCGTCGACGGCGAGCCCCTGCAGGCCCCGACGAACCCCTACTCCCTGTTCGAGAACAAGGTCGACGTCCGCACCGTCCTGACCGTGGCCGACAAGCCCGACGGCGAGAAGCGCGAGGTCGCCGTCCTGCCGATCGCCTCGGAGACGGAACTGCGCTACGTGAGGTGGGTCGAGGGCAACCGGCGCAAGGTGGCCGAGCTGTCGGGGGGCAAGGTCGGTTACCTGCACCTGCCCAACACCGCCGTCGACGGCGTGCAGGCCTTCGCCCAGGCCTACTACCCGCAGGTGCGCCAGGAGGGCCTGATCATCGACGAGCGCTTCAACAGCGGCGGCTTCATCCCCGACTTCCTGATGAACATCCTGGGCCAGGACTTCCTGAATCTCTGGAAGCCCCGCTACGGCCAGGACTGGCGCACGCCGGGCACGGCCTTCCACGGGCCGCTGGTCATGGTCAGCAACTCGCACGCCGGCTCGGGCGGCGACGCCCTGCCGTACTACTTCAAGAAGTACGGGCTGGGCAAGGTCGTGGGCACCCGCACCTGGGGCGGCCTGATCGGCATCAGCAGCCGGATCCCGCTGATGGACGGCGGGCTGGTGACCTTCCCCGAGTTCGGCCTGTTCAACCTCGAGGGCGAGTGGGACGTCGAGAACCACGGCGTCGACCCCGACATCGTGGTCGAGAACCTGCCCGAGGACGTCAACCGCGGACGCGATCCGCAGCTCGAACGGGCGGTGCAGGAGGTGCTGGCGGCGATGAAGGATCGGCAGTCGCTGCCGGGGGCCCCCGCCTTCCCGCGCGACCGGTAGCCACCTTTCCGTTGGCGGGCGCCCTCCGGTCACCTCGTGTGACCGGGGGGCTCGACTTTTCGGAGCCGGGGCGATTCGGGCCAGGCCGTGGCCAGATCCCTGGCGGTGGGTGGCCGCAGGTGGCGATCCCGCCGCCGGACTTTCTTTTTAACGTGTTGTATTTCAAGTGGTTGTAAATTTTTCCGCAAAGCGGTGCGGGCGCGGGGGTGGCCGGGGATTTGCTCTCCGGGATCCGTCAGGATTCGCTGGAGCATCCCGATCCCGGAGGCAGAGATGACCGGCCTGCACGCCAATCGCGTTTCGATCGTCATTCCCGTGTTCAACAAGCGCGAGCTGACCGAGGCCTGCCTCGACGCGCTGCGACGCCACGCGCCGGCGGGAGCCGAGATCGTCGTGGTGGACAACGGCTCGACCGACGGTTCGGCGGCGTGGCTGCGGAACCTGCACGAGCGCGGCGAGATCCGCGCCGTGCTGAACCCCGAGAACCTGGGCTTCGCGCGGGCCAGCAACCAGGGCGCGGCGGCCGCCGGCGGCGACCTGCTGCTGTTCCTGAACAACGACACCGAGGTCACCGAGGGTTGGCTCGAGCCCCTGGTCTGGACGCTCGACCACGACCCCTACGTCGGCGCGGTCGGCTCGAAGCTGCTCTTCCCCGACGGCACCGTCCAGCACGCCGGCGTGGCGCTGGTCCAGGGCGACACCCCCGGCGGTCCGCTGCTGGGCGGGCAGCACCTCGCCTACGGCAAGTCCGCCGACTCCCCGGCCGCCGACAAGGCCATGATCGTGCGCTGCCTGACCGCGGCCTGCCTGCTGGTGCGCCGGGAAGCTTTCGAAGCCGCCGGCGGCTTCGACGAGGCCTACTGGAACGGCAACGAGGACGTCGACTTCTGCCTGAAGCTGGAGCAGGCCGGCTGGCGGCTGGTCTACCGGCCGGAGAGCGTGGTCGTGCACCACGAGTCGCAGAGCGGTCCCGAGCGCTTCTCGAAGCTCGACCATAACATCGCGCTGCTGAACACCCGCTGGCGCGACCGGATCACCCCCGACTACTACCGCGACCTCGATTGGAAGGCGGTGGCGGCCCCGGACTTCCGGCTGCGCCAGTACGCGCCGCCGCGCCTGCGCTTCGAGCGCGACGTCCGCAAGCCCGTGGACGCGCAGACAGCGTCGGTGATCGTGCTCTGCCACAACGCGCTGGAGTACACGCAGAAGTGCGCGGCTTCGCTGCTGGCCCACACCGCGCCGCGCCACGAGCTCATCTTCGTCGACAACGGCAGCACCGACGGCACCGCCGCATGGCTGCGCGAACTGACCGCGCACCAGGAACGTTGCCACGCCGTCTTCAGCCAGGAGAACCTGGGCTACGCCGCCGGCAACAACCTGGGCCTGGCCCACGCCCGCGGCGACCACCTGGTGCTGCTCAACAGCGACGTCGTGGTGACCCCGGACTGGCTCGAGCGGCTGATCGCCGCCGCGCAGCACCCCCAGGCCGGCGTCGTCGGCCCGGTCACCAACAGCATCACCGGCCCGCAGAAGCTGGCGCAGGTCGGGTACGACCAGGAGTCGCTGCGGGACCTGGACTTCTTCGCCCGGATGCACGGCGACTCCTGCCGCGGGCAGGACGAGCCGGCGCTGTGGGTGGTCGGCTTCTGCATGCTGATCAAGCGCGACCTGCTGGCGCGCATCGGCGGCCTGGACGAGCGTTTCGGCCGCGGCAACTTCGAGGACACCGACTTCTGCCTGCGCACCTTCCTGGCCGGCTACCAGTGCCTGATCGCCCGCGACTGCTTCGTGCACCACTTCGGCAGCCGCAGCTTCACCGCCGCCAAGGTCGACTACCGCGCCTCCCTCGAGCAAAACTGGGAAGTGTTCAAGCAGAAGTGGCGCATCCCGCAGGCGGTGGGCTACGAGCAGAAGTTCGACCTCGAGAGCATCGTCGTCGCGGGCTTCCACCCCGTGCTGCACTTCGAGCCGCTGCCGCGCGCCCGCGGCGTGACGCCGATCGAGCCCACGTCGCACGACCTCGCCCGCCGCCTGCGCGAGGGCGAGTCGATGTTCCGCGACGGCCGCGCCGACGACGCCGAGGCCGTCTTCCGGCACGTGCTGCAGTGGCGCGCCGACGAGCCGGCGGCCGCCAACGGCCTGGCCTGCGCGCTGTGGGAGCAGGGGCGCGCCGACGAGGCCGCCGTCGTGCTCGAGGAGACGCTGCGCC
>PNOJ01000082.1 GCA_013824755.1 Gemmatimonas sp. | reverse complement strand
TGAGATCGTCGTCGCGGGGTTCTTCCAAGGTGGGACCCTCCATCTCGTCCATGAGCCCACAGCCGGGCGATCCATCCTTGGAATCCTAACAGAAGCCCCCGATCGGCTCAAGACACGATCTCACTCGACATAAAAAAAGAGGCCGAGAGGTGCGCAGGGTGCGATCGGGGCGTTCCCGCCACCGACCGGCTCAGGGGGTCATCATGGCGGCCAACGTCGCCAGCCGCCGCGCGTATCCCGCCTCGTCCAGCGCCAAGATCCCGTCCACGCTGAAGGCCTCCGGGCAGGCGGAAGCCACCGCCGTGCCGGCGAGCATGGCCTGGCGGAATACAGGGTCGCCGTCGTCCCGCTTCGCGCCCGACGCGGCCAGGTGCCCCACGAAGCCGCCGGCGAAGCAGTCCCCCGCGCCGGTCGGGTCGACGACCTCGGGCAGCAGCAGCGCCGGCACCGCCAGCAGGGAGTCGCGGCCGAAGAGCAGCGCGCCGTGCTCGCCCTTCTTGATCACGACCCGCGCGGGGCCCAGCTCCCGGATCGCCGTCGCCGCCGCCGCGAGGCTGCGCTGGCCGCTCAGCAGGCGGGCCTCGCCGTCGTTCAGCAGCACGACGTCGACGCGGGCCAGGACCTCCTGCAGCTCGCGGCGCGTCGTCTTGATCCAGAGGTTCATGGTGTCCAGCACGACCAGACGCGGCGCGACCATGCGGTCCAGCACGTCCGCCTGCAGCGACGGGTGGATGTTGGCGAGGAAGAGGTAGGGCGTCTCCCGCCAGCCGGCCGGCAGCTCCGGCGCGAAGTCCTGGAACACGCCGAGCTCGGTGGCCAGGGTGTCGCGCTCGATCAGGTCCTCGTGGTAGCGGCCCGACCAGTGGAAGGTGGGGCCCCCGCGGCGGAGGATGCCGGCGGTGTCGACGCCGCGGGCGGCCAGCAGCGCCAGGTCGGCGGCGCGGAAGTCGTCGCCCACGACGCCCACGGCGCGCACCGGCGCGAAGCGCGACGCGGCCAGCGAGAAGAAGCTGGCGCTGCCGCCGAGCTGGCGCTCCCGTCGTTCGCGGGGCGTCTCGACCGTGTCGTAGGCGACGGAGCCGACCACCAGGATGCTCATCTCACTCCTTGTCGCCCATCTGTTCCGGCGCCTCGACCCCGATCAGCTCCAGCACGTCGCGCAGGACCTTGCGCGCGGCCAGGCTGAGCTGCAGGCGGGCGCGCGTGACCTCGCGGTCCTCGCCCACGATGACGCACTGGTGGTAGAACTGGTGGAAGCAGCCGGCCAGGTCGGCGGCGTACGCCGTCAGCCGGTGCGGCTCGCGGCTCTCGGCGGCGCCCAGGATCACCTCGGGCAGCCGGACGATCTCGCGCATGAGGTTCCACTCGGCGTCGTGCTGCAGCCCTGCCAGGTCGGCGGCGACCGGCGCCTGCAGCGGCCAGCCCGCCGCCTCGGCCTTGCGCAGCACCGCGCAGATGCGGGCGTGCGCGTACTTGACGTAGTAGACCGGGTTCTCGTTGGACTGCTCGCGCGCCAGGTCCAGGTCGAAATCCAGGTGCGAGTTGGGGCGCCGGGTCAGGAAGATGTACTTGGCGACGTCCGCGCCGACGTCGTCGCCGAGGGCGTCCATGGTCACGAACTGCCCCTCGCGCTTGGACATGTCGATGGGGCGGCCGTTCTCCACGAAGTTGACCTGCTGGAGGATCTGCACCTCGAGCCAGCCGTCGGGGACGCCGAGCGCCCGCATGGCCCCCTGCATGCGCGGGATGTGGCCGTGGTGGTCCGGCCCCAGGAAGTCGATGGCGTGCTCGAAGCCGCGCTGGAACTTGTGGAAGTGGTAGGCCACGTCCGCCAGGAAGTAGGTGGGCTCGCCCCCGCTGCGCACCACGACGCGGTCCTTCTCGTCGCCGTAGTCCGTGGAGCGGAACCAGAGCGCCCCCTCCTGCTCGTAGACGGAGCCGGACTTGCGCAGCTGCTCCAGGGCGCGCTCGACGCGGCCCGTCTCGTGCAGCTCCGACTCGAAGTACCAGGTGTTGAAGCGCAGCCCGAAGCGCCGGCAGGTCTGGCGCTGCCAGGTCAGGATCTTCATCAGGGCGTACTTCGAGAAGCGCCGGGCCGATTCGTCGGGCGGCAGCTCCAGCCAGGCGCGGGCGTCGCCCTCGGGCGCGGTGACGCGCTGGAAGCTCTCGTCGTTGAAGACGCCGGCCTGGCTCTGGATCGCCGCGCTGTCGAGGTCCAGCAGCTCCTCGGCCATCTTCGCCACGTACTGCCCCTTGTAGCCGTCCTCGGGGAACGCCTCCGGCCGCCCGGTCAGCTCGGAGAACCGCGCGCGCAGGGAGCGGCCGAGCAGGTGGACCTGGCGGCCCGCGTCGTTCACGTAGTATTCCGCGTGGGCGTCGTAGCCGATGGCGTTGAGCAGCCGCACCAGGGTGTTGCCGAAGGCGCCGGCCCGCGCCGATACCACGTTCAGCGGGCCCGTCGGGTTGGCGCTGATGAACTCGACGTTGATGCGGTGGCCGCCGCCGACGCGGATGTCCTGGATCGCGCCCTCGCCGCGCCACAGGTCCAGCAGGCGGGCGACCTGGTGCGGGCGGCCGATGCGGAAGTTGATGAAGCCCGGCCCGGCGATCTCCACCGAGGCCACGACATCCCGGTCGAACTGCAGCTTGGCGGCCAGCTCCCCGGCCAGGTCGCGCGGCTTGCGGCCGAGCCGCTTCGCGGTGGTCATGGCCACGTTGGTGCTCAGGTCCCCGTGCGCCGGGTCGCGCGGCTTCTCGAGCTCGACCGCGGCATCCTCGTCGAAGAAGCCGTACTCCTCGAGCCGGCGCTGCAGCTCCGCCCTGATGACGTCCTGGATGGTCACGACCCGTCTCCCGTCTGCTGCGGCGTCCCGTCGCGCCCCGCGAGGCGGACCAGCTGGAGATCCGGCCGCCGCTCGCGCACGTCCGGCCGCGCGAAGTAGTCCACGCCCACCTCGAGGCGGGGCGCGTCGTTCCAGAGCCGCTCGAGCGAGTAGTACTGGCGGGCGCGCGGCTGCAGCACGTGGACCACGACGTCGACGAAATCCAGCAGCACCCAGTAGTTGCGGTCGCGCCCCTCCCCGTGCAGGAGCTTCTGCCCGTCGGCCGCCGCCGCCTCGACCACCCCGCGCGCGACGGCGTCGACCTGCTGCTCGCCGCCGCCGGTGGCGAGCACGAAGAAGTCGGCCACGTCGGAGCGGCCCGCGAGGTCCAGCACCAGCACGTCCTCCCCCTTCTTGACCAGGGCGGCGTGGGCGGCGGTCTCGGCCAGGCGGAAGGCGGGGCCGTCCGCGAAGGGCGCGGTCTGCTTGACGGTCTTGTTCATGTTCTTCCCGGTGCTGGTGCGGCGTCAGCTGAGACGGCGCAGGACATAATCGACCGACACGACGAGCAGGTCCCGCTGGACCCCCGTGGCGACGGCGGTGATCGCGGTCTTGGCCCGGTCCCCGTACTCCTTGGCCTTGCCGCGGGCGTATTCGGTGCCGCCGTGCTGCACGACGAAGTCCCTGACCTCGGTCCAGGCCTCGGCGCGCGCCGCGCCCCGCAGGGCCGACACGCGGCCGAGCAGGCGTTCCCGCTCGCCGGCGGGAGCGTCGCGCAGCGCGGCGATCAGGGGCAGGGTGATGCGGCCCTCCTCCCAGTCCTGGCCGGTGGGCTTGCCCAGGCGACGCTCGTCGCCCAGGAAGTCGAAGATGTCGTCGGTGATCTGGAACACGAAGCCGATCATGCGGCCGAACTCGCCGTAGGCCTCGACGTGCCGCGAGGCGGCGGGGTTGAAGCCCGCCCCGATCGCGCAGGCGGACTCGATCAGGGACGCCGTCTTGCGCAGGATGATGTCGTGGTAGCGCTCCTCGGTGAGCGCGAGGTCGTGCCGGGTCTCGATCTGCATCATCTCGGCCTGGCTCATCTTCAGCGTGGTCGCGGCCAGCAGGCGCAGGGCCTCGTGCAGGCCGGCGCCGCTGAGGCAGTCCAGCGCCTTGCTGTAGAGGTAGTCCCCCATGACCAGGGCCGTCGCCGGGCCCCAGGCCTGGTTCACCGAGGGCAGTCCGCGGCGCGTCAGCGCCTCGTCGATGAAGTCGTCGTGCAGCAGGGTCGCGGTGTGGATCATCTCGACGCAGGCCGCGCAGAGCACCGCCTCGGACGGCGTCGGGGCGTCGTGCTTGGCGGTCAGCAGCAGGAGGGTGGGGCGGAAGCGCTTGCTGCGCCCCTGCTTGACGTGGGCGCAGACTTCCTCGATCAGGGGCGTCTCGCCGCGCACGAGGCCGTCGTAGACGGCGTCGAAGCGGGACAGCTCGTCCCCGATGATCTTCTGCAGGGCCCAGAGCTTGACCCTCTCCTGGTCGAGCAGCGACATGCATCCCCTTCGGTGGCGGTCGGTTCCCGGGGCGGCGGCCCGCCCCCGTGCGGGACCGGGTCCCTACCTTATGTCATCCGACGTCCCCTGGCAACCGCCCGCCGTCCGACCCGGCCCGCCGGCGGCTCCGCTCCAGGAGCAGCGCCGCCCCCACGGAAAGCAGGTAGAGGGCCATGACCGGCACGGCCATCAGCATCTGGCTCACGACGTCCGGCGGCGTGAGGACCGCCGCGACGACCACGATGGCCACCGCGGCGTACCGCCAGCCGGCCCACAGGGTGCGGGCGCCGACCAGGCCGGCCGCGCTCAGCAGCAGCACGGCGACCGGCAGCTCGAACACCAGCCCGAAGGCCAGGCAGGTCTGCGCCACGAAGCTGACGTAGGGACCGATGCCGATGAGCGGCCGCACGCTCTCGGTGGCGTAGCCGAGCATGAACTTGACGACCAGCGGGATCATCACCAGGAAGGCGAAGGCGACGCCGGCGTAGAACAGCGCCACCGAGGCGACCAGCAGCGGCGTGACCAGCTTCCGTTCCCGCGGGTACAGCCCCGGCGCGACGAAGCGGTAGACGCGCAGCAGCACGAAGGGCAGCACCACGATCAGCCCGGCGACGCCCGCCACCTTCATCCTGGTCATGAAGGCTTCCGTCGGCTGGCTGAAGTAGACCTGCTGGCCCGCCGCCGTCATCGGCGCCACGATCAGGTCCAGCAGCCGCTGCGACGCGAACCAGCCCCCGACCGCGGCCGCGCCCGCCACCAGCAGCGACTGCAGCAGCACCGCGCGCAGCTCGTCGAGGTGGTCCAGGAGCGTCATCTGGCCGCCCGCGCGGCGCCGCTCAGCCACCGGCACCCCCCTTGCGGTCGAGCAGGCCGCGCAGCTCGGACATGAACTCGTCGACGTGCTTGAAGGAGCGGTAGACCGAGGCGAAGCGGACGTAGGCGACCTCGTCCTTGCCCCGCAGCTGCGCCATGACCAGCTCGCCGATCGCCGCCGACGGCACCTCGCGCAGCAGGCCGCCGGCGAGGTCGCGCTCGACGGCGTCGGCCATGGCCTCCATCTCCTCCAGGGAGACGGCCCGCTTCTCGCAGGCGCGGGCGATGCCGCCGATCACCTTGGCGCGGTCGTACTCGACGCGCCGCCCGTCGCGCTTGACCACCAGGAAGGGCTTGATCTCGACGTACTCGTAGGTGGTGAAGCGCTCGCCGCAGGCGACGCACTCGCGCCGTCGCCGGATCGCCCGGCCGTCGCGGGCCGACCGGCTGTCCACCACCTTGTCGTCGTCGGCGCCGCAGCTCGGGCACTTCACGCCGTTCTCCTACAGTTCCGGGTAGAGGGGGAACGCCCCGCACAGCTCGCGGGTCCGCCCGCGCAGCGCGGCGAGGGCCGCCTCGTCCTCGCGGGCCGCGAAGGCGCCGGCGACGATGTCGCCGATGGCGCGCATCTGGTCCGGTCCCATGCCCCGCGTGGTCAGGGCCGGGGTGCCGATGCGGATGCCGCTGGTGACGAACGGCTTGCGCGTGTCGAAGGGCACCGTGTTCTTGTTGACCGTGATCCCCACCAGATCCAGCAGCTGCTCCATCTTCTTGCCCGAGATGTCCTTGCTCGTCAGGTTGACCAGCAGCAGGTGGTTGTCGGTGCCGCCGCTGACCAGGTGGAAGCCGTGCTCGAGCAGGCGCTCGCCCAGCGCCTTGGCGTTCTCCACGCAGCGGTGCGCCCAGGCGGCGAACTCCGGCCGGGCCGCCTCGCGGAAGCAGACGGCCTTGGCGGCGATGATGTGCATCAGCGGGCCGCCCTGCACGCCGGGGAAGTTCAGCTTGTCGATGGCCTCGGCGTGCGCCGTGCGGCTCAGCACGATGCCGCCGCGCGGACCGCGCAGCGTCTTGTGCGTCGTCGAGGTGACGATGTCGCAGAAGGGCACCGGGCTGGGGTGCGCGCCGCCGGCGACCAGGCCCGCCACGTGGGCCATGTCGAAGATCAGGACCGCGCCGACCTCGTCGGCGATGCTGCGCATGGCCGCGTAGTCCCAGTGGCGGGGGTAGGCGCTGGCGCCGCCCACCAGGACCTTGGGCCGCTCCCGCTTCGCCTGCTCGCGCAGCGCGTCGTAGTCGATCGTCTCGGTCGCGCGGTCCACCTCGTAGTGCAGGGCGGTGAACAGCAGGCCGGAGAAGTTCACCGGGTGCCCGTGGGTCAGGTGGCCGCCGTGCGACAGCGAGAGGCCCAGCAGCTTGTCGCCCGGGCTCAGGCAGGCCAGGTAGGCGATCATGTTCGCCGTCGAGCCGGAGTGGGGCTGGACGTTGGCGTGCTCGGCCCCGAACAGCGCCTTGACCCGCTCGCGGGCCAGCTCCTCGGCCCGGTCGACGAACTCGCAGCCGCCGTAGTAGCGCTTGCCGGGGTACCCCTCGGCGTACTTGTTCGTCAGGACGCTGCCGGCGGCCGCCATGACGGCCAGGCTGGTGAAGTTCTCGCTGGCGATCATCTCGAGCTGGTCGCGCTGGCGGCCCAGCTCGCTGGCGACGACGTCGGCGATCTCGGGGTCGACGGCCTGCAGGTGGCGGTTCATGCCTGGTCTCCTCGCGGTTCCGGTGTCGGCGGCGGCGCGGCGGCGCCGTCGTCCTGTTCGATGTCGGCGATCTTGCGGATCCGGTCGGCGTGCCGTCCGCCCTCGAAGGCGGCGCCCAGCCAGCGCAGCACCATGCGCTCGGCCAGCTCCGCGGGCGTGTGGTCGGCGCCGAAGCAGATCACGTTGGCGTCGTTGTGGCGGCGGGTGGCCGCGGCCATCTCCTCGTTGCAGCACAGCGCGGCGCGCACGCCGCGGACCTTGTTGGCGGCGATGCTCACCCCGATGCCCGAGCCGCAGACCAGCACGCCGAGGTTGGCGCGGCCCCCGGCCACGGCCCGGCCCACGGCCGCCGCGTAGTCGGGGTAGTCGACGGACGCGGTGCCGCGGCAACCCAGGTCCACGACCGTGTGGCCCTCGCGCGCCAGCAGCGCCGCGAGCCGCTCCTTGTGCCCGAAGCCGCGGTGGTCGGACCCGACGGCGATGATCATGGCGCGTTCCTCCCCCGCAGTTCAGCGGTCCAGGCCGCGACGAGTCGCTCGACCTGATCGGCCATCCGCGCGTAGGCCGTGGTCGTCCCCGCGCGGTAAGGGTCGTCGACCGTTTCGGCCGCCCCGGCGTCGACGCCGGCCGCCGTGTCGACACTGCTCGCCAAGTCGACGCCCGGCAGGCCCAGCAGGCCGACCCGTCCGGCGTGGCCGGGGAACCGCGCCCGGAAACGCGCGAGCTGGTCCGGCGTCATCAGCAACACCCAGTCGGCGCCGAGCAGCAGGGCCGCGTCCAGCGGCCGCGAACGGTGACGCGACAGGTCCAGCCCCCGGTCCCGCGCCTGGTCGCAGGACTCTGCCGTGGCCGGGCAGCCGGGAACGGCGTCCAACCCCGCCGAAGCGCATGGCGGTCGGCCCTCCCAACGGGCGGCGGCCAAAGCGGCGGCCAAGGGGCTGCGGCAGGTGTTGCCCGAGCAGACGAACAGGATGGTCCCGCGAGCGGTCACGTGCGCCTCCACCGGCGTAAGTTAGGCCGGGAAACGGGTGGCGTCAAGCAAGGGCCAATCCCGTAATTGCAATGAATTCAAACATTTTTGCGATGCGATTCCCAGTCGGGTGGAACCCGCGGACCGGGCCGCAACACCCGGGGCGGCCAGGTGGTGAGGTCCAGCATCGCCGACGCGGCGGCGCCGGGCGGGCCGCCCCAGTCCAGGTCCGCCACGAGGTCGACGCCGTCGGCGAACTGGTGCGCCGCCGTCGCCAGGTCCGTGGCCGGCGGCTCGCCGGCCATGTTGGCGCTGGTGGAGATCAGGGCGCCGCCGGACGCCGTGATCAACGCGCGCAGCCGCGGCGGCGCCGGCACGCGCACCGCCAGGGTCGGCCCGCCCCGCGTCGCCGCCGTCGGGGCCGCCGGTCCCGCCGGCAGCACCAGCGTGTAGGGGCCGGGCCAGCAGCGGCCCGCGTAATCCCAGACCCGCCAGGCCAGCGCGCCGACGAGGCCGCGCGCGTCGGCGGCGTCGGCGCAGAGCACCAGCAGCGGCTTGCCCTCGTCGCGCCCTTTCAGCACCGCGATGCGCGCCACCGCCGCCGGCGCGTCGGCGCGCGCGTGCAGGCCGGGCAGCGTGTCGGTGGGCATCAGCACCACGCCCCCGGCGGCCAGGCAGCGGGCCGCTTCCGCCGCGTCGCGCGTGCGGGCGCCCATCTCAACCGCCGCCGCGGGCTTGTTCGCGGCGGAAGTCGTCCAGCGCCGCCGCCACGCGCGCGTCGCCGAGCGCCAGGATGCGGGCGGCGAGCACGGCGGCGTTCTTCGCGCCGGCCGGGCCGATGGCGACGGTCGCCACGGGCACGCCGGCCGGCATCTGGGCCATCGACAGCAGGGCGTCGACGCCGGCGAGCGGACCCGCGGCGACCGGCACGCCGATCACCGGTCGCGGCGTCAACGACGCCACCACGCCGGGCAGGTGGGCCGCCATGCCGGCCACCGCGACGTAGATCGCGATCCCGTCGCGGTCGCCCGCGGCCACCAACCGGCGCAGCTTGTCCGGCTGGCGATGGGCCGAGGCGATCTCGACGCGGTGCGGCACTCCGAAGCGGTCGAGCAGCGCGAGCAGCCCCTCGATGACCGGCAGGTCGCTCTTGCTGCCCAGCAGGATCATCACCCGAGCCGGAATCGTCGCGCGTTTCGTCATGGCTCACTCCTGGGTAGCGGGATCCCGCCGCCGATGTCGCGGCGGGCGATCAGGCCGTCGAAACGGACGTCGGCCAAGAGGGCGTAGGCGGCGGACAGGGCGGCGCGCAGGTCGCGGCCTTCGCCGACGACGCCGAGCACGCGCCCGCCCGCGGTCACCAGGCGCCCGTCGCGCACGGCGGTGCCGGCCTGGTCGATCCAGGCCCCCTCGCGGTCCGGCGGCAGCGTGATCGCGTCGCCGCGGCGGACCGCTCCGGGGTAGCCGTGGCCGGCGGCCACGACGACCGCCGCGGCGCGCTCCCAGTCCGTCAGGGCGGCGCCGGGCCAGTCCCGCGGCGCGCCGGGACCGGGCGGCGGCTGGGCCGCCAGCCAGGCGCCCAAGCCGCCCCGCGCGGCGGCGAGCAGCAGTTCCAAGAGGTCGATGCGCAGCAGCGGCAGCACGGCCTGCGTCTCGGGGTCGCCGAAGCGGCAGTTGAACTCCAGGACGCGGGGGCCGTCGGGGGTCAGCATCAACCCGACGTACAGCACGCCGCGGTAATCCACGCCGCGCCGGCGCAGCTCGTCCAGCACCGGCGCGACGACGCCCTCCCCGACCGCCCGGCCGAGACCGTGCGTCAGCAGGTCGGCGCAGGCGACGACGCCCATGCCGCCGGTGTTGGGGCCGGTGTCGCCGTCGCCGAGGCGCTTGTGATCGCGCGACGGGCAGAGCAGCCCGTAATCGCGGCCGTCGGTGACCGCGAGGATCGACAGCTCGGGACCGGTCAGGCACTCCTCGAGCAGCACGCGCCGGCCGGCGGCGCCGAAGGCGTCCTCGGTGAAGCAGCGTTCCAGGTGCGCCCGCGCCGCGTCCCGATCGGCGCACACGGCCACGCCCTTGCCCTGGGCCGCCCCGCAGGCCTTGACCACCAGGGGGAACGCCGCCGCATCGAGACGACCGAGCGCCTCGTCGAGGCCGGTGCAGGTCACGTAGCCGGCGGTCGGCACGCCGGCCGCCGCCATGACCTGCTTGGCGTGCTCCTTGTCCCCCTCGAGACGCGCGCCCGCCGCCCCGGGCCCGAACACCGCGAGGCCGGCGTCGCGCAGGACGTCGGCCAAGCCGTCGATCAGGGGATCCTCGGGACCGACCACCACCAGGTCGATCGCCGCCCCGCGGCACCAGGACGCCAGCGCGGCGTGATCGGCGGGATCGACGGGAGCCGGGGCGGCGAACTGCAGCAGGCCGGGATTGCCGGGAGCGGCCCAGAGGCGGGGGCGGGACGGGGACGCGGCGAGCCGGCGCGCGAGCGCGTGCTCGCGACCACCCGCGCCCACGATCAGCACCTGCGGCGTCATCGACCGTCCTCCTCCCGTCGCGTCACGGACCATAGCGCACGCCCGCGGCCCGCCGCAACGGAAAGGACGGACCGCCGCCTCAGGGCACGATGCGCGTGCCGGCCTCGCCCCGGACCGCGGCGAGCAGGTGCTCGGGATCGGTGATGACGACCTCGCGGCCGCCCGCGGCCAGGAACGACAGGGCGGCCTCGATCTTCGGGCCCATGCTGCCGGCGGGGAACTCGCCCGCCGCCAGCAGGTCGCGCGCCCGCGCGGCCGTCAGCGTCGCGAGCGCTTCCTGGTCGGGGCGCCCCCACCCGCGGCAGACCTGCTCGACCTGGGTGATGATGACGAACGTGTCGGCCTGGATCAGCTCGGCCAGCAGCTCCGAGGCGAGGTCCTTGTCGATGACCGCGTCGATGCCCTCGATGCGGTCCTCCTCGCAGGTGACGACCGGCACGCCGCCGCCGCCGACCGCGACCACCATCACGCCGGCGTCGAGCATGCGGCGGATCACCTCGAACTCGATCACCTTGCGCGGCAGGGGGCTGGGCACCACGCGCCGCCAGCCGCGGCCGGCGTCCTCCTTCACCGTCCAGCCGAACTCCGCGGCGACCCGGCGGGCCTGCTCCTCGTCGTAGTAGGGGCCGATGGGTTTGGTGGGCTTGGCGAACGCGGGATCGTCGCGGTCCACGAGCACCTGGGTGACCACCGTGGCCACCGGCGTGTCGATGCCGCGCAGGAACATCGCGTTCTGGAGGTTCTGCTGGATCATGTAGCCCAGGCCGCCCTGCGAGTCCGCGCCGCACACGAACAGGGGCATCGGCACGATGCCGTGCACCTGGTAGCCCGCGTCGTTGCGCAGGAAGATGTTCCCGACCACCGGCCCGTTGCCGTGGGTGATCACGATCTGATGCCCCGCGGCCGAGAGCTCGGCCACCTGGGCCATCGTGCCCTTGGTGATCCGGTACTGCTCGAGGTAGGTCCCCTTGGTCCCCACCGGGATGATGGCGTTGCCGCCGAGCGCGATGACCATCCTACGGCGATCCATGTTGCACCTCTACCGACGTGGTCCGGAAACAGGGGCACCGCGCCCGGGAGGGGCGCGGTGCCGCGGGGGAACGCGCCCGATCAGCCCAGCAGGTCCGCGCTCATGGCGCGGACGCGCTCGATGGCCTTGCGGATCTGCGGCTGGCTGTTGGCGTAGCTGAAGCGCAGGTAGCCCTCGCCGAACTTGCCGAACGCCGTGCCGCTCAGCGCCGCCACGCCGTACTTGTCCAGCAGCAGCGACTCGAGCTCGGAGCTCTTGCGGCCGAGCTGCGAGACGTTGGGGAACACGTAGAAAGCGCCGCGCGGCAGGCGGCAGGTGATCCCGGGAATGTCGTTGAGCCCCGCGACGAGCAGGTCACGCCGGGCGCGGAACTCCTCGACCATGGCCGCCGCCGCGTCCTGCGGTCCGGTCAGCGCCTCGGCGCCGGCGATCTGCGTGAACGACGCGGTGCAGCTGTTGCAGTTGGTCTGCAGCTTGGCGACGGCGTCGGCCAGTTCCTTCGGCATGACGCCGTAGCCCAGGCGCCAGCCGGTCATGGCGTAGGTCTTGGAGTGGCCGTCCAGGATGATCGTGCGCTCGAGCATGCCCGGGCGCGTGGCGATGGACTCGTGCGTCCCCTCGTAGATGATCTTGCTGTAGATCTCGTCGCTCAGCACCCAGAAGTCGTGCTTCACGGCCAGCCGGGCGATGGCGTCGAGATCCGCGCCCGACAGCACGCCGCCGGTGGGGTTCTGGGGCGAGTTGATGATCAGCAGCTTCGTGCGGTCGCTGACCAGGCGCTCGAGGTCGGCGATGTCGAAGGAGAAGTCCTTCGCCTCGGACAGCTGCAGGGGCACCGACTTGGCGCCCAGGAAGTTGATGACCGACTCGTAGATCGGGAATCCCGGGTTGGGGTAGATGACCTCGTCGCCCTCATCGACCAGGGCGGTCATCACGAAGTACATGATGGGCTTGCCGCCGGGCGTGACGACGATGTTCTCGGGGCCGACGGCCAGGCCGCGGTCGCGGGCGATGTACTCGGCGAAGGCCTTGCGCACCTCGGGCTTGCCGGCGGCCGGGCCGTAGTGGGTCTCGCCGCCCTGCAGCGCCGCGACGCCCTTGGCGACGATGTTGGCCGGCGTGTCGAAGTCGGGCTCGCCGATCTCGAGGTGGACGATGTCGCGGCCCTGCGCCTCGAGCGCCTTGGCGCGGGCGAGGACGACGAAGGCCGTCTCGGTACCGAGTCTCTGCATCCGCTTGGCCAGCATGATTTCCCCCTTGCCTCGAGAACCGCCGCGCTGCGGCGCGGCGCGAACACCCGCAAGGAGAAATGTTAATCCGTTGACGCGGGGAAGTCAAAACCCCCGCCGTCACCAACCTCGCCAAGCCAGGGCGGCGGTCGCCCGGAACTCGTACGCCGCGGTCCCGCCCGGCGACCGGGGGCGCCGGCAGGCGGCGCAGGCCGCCGCGGCGACGCCGCCACGTCGCCAGTGGACGCCAAGGGTGCGCTCGTCCCGCCAGCGCCCCCAGTGCCGGGGCAGCACGAGGCCCGGCGCCGGCGCCTCGACGCTCAACAGGTCGGCCTCCCCGCCCCAGGCCCAGACCTGGACGAAGCGCCAGCCCCAACCTGTCGTCGGCGACGCGCCGACCGACAGCGACAACGCCGTGCGGTCGTCGGCTGAAGCTTGTGCGACGCCGCGTTCGTGGACCCGTACGGTCCGCCAGCCGAGCCGGCCCCGCCAGGCACCGGTTCCGGTTTCCACCCAGGCGGCGGCGCGCCAGGTGTCCTGCGCCGCCTGCCGGGCCGGCGGCAGCCAGGGCATGCGTCCGGCCCAACCCCGTTGCGTCTGCGACCGGCCGCTCAGGCTCGCGCCCCAGCGGCGCAGCGCATCGCCGCCGCCGGTTTGCCGGGACTCGACCTCCAGGGTCCAGCGGTGCACGGCGGTCAGCCGGGGCGACCCGTCGGACCACCCGTCGTGTTCGGCCGCTCCCAGGGCGGCGATCACCGCCACGGCCCCACCGCCCCGTCGCAGCCGCAGGAGCCAGCCGCGGCCGTCGGCTCGGTCAGCGCCGCGGGTCGCTGCCCGGCCGCCGCCGAGGGACCCGGCTGGACGGCGGCGACCTGCACCTCGACCGTGGCGCGCCGGGCGGCCCGCCAACGACCCGCGACCGTCCAGGCCGTGCGCCGCGACCCGTTCGCCCGCGCTTCCCAGACCGAGCTCTCCCCCGACAGGGACAGCCCGCCGTCCGTCCAGGCGGCCGCCAGCGAACCGCCGCGGCCCGCCGCCTCCGTGGCGAAGACGAGCGCGGCCCGCCCACTCGCACCGACGCAGGCGAGGGCCGCGCCGGAACGCGCCACGGCGCCCTCATCGCGCGCGCGACCGCGCCAGGCGATCAGTTCGCCCGGCCCGGCCCGCAGCGTCGCGATGGCCCCCCGCAGCGCCCGCCGCTCCGCGGCGCCGGCGTGCAGACCGGCCCGGATGCCGCCCTGGTCGCCGCCGGACGTCGTCAACCCGGCCCAGCGACCGGCTCCCGACAGCAGCAGCCCGGAACCGGCGTGCAGGGCGAGATCGCCGACCAGGACGCCGGCGCCTCCCGCCCGCCACGCGGCGCCGCCCGACATCGCCGTACGGTC
>PNOJ01000081.1 GCA_013824755.1 Gemmatimonas sp. | reverse complement strand
GGCCACCGGGATCCTGCTGGACGGGTTCACCGACGTCGTGCGGGACTCGGTCCGCGTCGTGCCCGGGGAGACGGGACCGGTCATCGGCTACGCACCGTGGATGGAGTTCCGCTGCTCGCGCGAACGTCTGACCGGCAGCGCCGAGCCGGCGGCGGTGCGCGACCTGCCGGGCCGCGACCTGCGCGGCATGCACCTGGTGGCCGCCGACCTGGACTGGCCTCCCGACGGCACGCTCGAGATCGTGACCGCCGCCGACGGCGGGCGCGTCCTGGCCTTCCGCAGCGACCTGTCGGACTACGCCGAGATCACCCTGGAACCCGGGCTGCTCGCTGCGGGGCGCAACGCCGACGGCACGCCGGCCGCCTGGACGGGACCGCCGCTGGTGGCGGACGTCGACGGGGACGGCCGGCCCGAGATCGTGCTGACGGCCCCCACGGGTCTGTTCGTTTTCAACGGCGAGGACGGGAGCGAGGCCGTCGACGGCGACGCGGATCCCGTCAGCAACGGGTTGGCGCTGGCGTTGACGGGTTGCGCGTGGCCGCCGGCATTGACCCCGGACACGGACGGCATCGTCGTCGTCGAGACTTGGGATGACGGAACCCGCAGTCGCTTGCGCGTCTGGCCGGGCGGCGCCGTCGTCGACCTGCCGCAGGAGCATTGCAGCATCGTGGCGCCTCCGGTGCGTCGCGCGCATCCCGCCAGCCTCGTCCTGCTGGTGAACAACCGTGAAGATGGACGCTGGGAACGCGTGATGTGGCTCCACGACGGCGAATTCGCGCCCGTGCTGGTCCTGACCGCGGAGCCGGCCTCGTACCTGCCGCAGTTCCGAGCGGTGCCTCGGCCCGACGGGCTCCAGCTCGAACCGGACTACGTGATGGCGGTCGCGACGCAGGACGGCGGTGCCATGGTCCTGTCGGACCTGGAGGCGCCCATCCTCTGGCCGGCGACGGCCGGCGTGGCGACACCCTTCGGCCCCGACTTCACCTACGCCACCCGCGATGGTGACTTCCATTGCACCAGCAGCGCCGGAGCGCCGCGCCTGGGTTGGCCGCAACAGCCGGCCATGCCCGTCGCCGCTGCCGAATCGGGGACCGGCCCCCAGCCGCTGGCCTTCGACAGCGACGGGGCGCGCCGGTACCTGTTCGCGAGCGGCGACGGTCGCCTGTTCCTGTTCGGCCAGGACGGCGTGCCGGTTCCGGGTTGGCCGCTGTCCGGGGCGGGCGCGACGGCGGGGACGCCGCTGCTGACGGACCTCGACCACGGCCCGGGCCTCGAACTGGTTGCGGCAGGCAGCTTCGCCAGGATCGCCGGTGTCGAGGCGAGCGGGGGATTCACCGGAGAACCCGTCTCGCGTCTGGCGGTCTGGAGCCTCGCCGGCACCTCGGATGCCCAGGCGGTCTGGCCGATGTACGGCGGGAGCGCCGACCGCGAGGCGTCGTTGCCGGCGCCTCCCGTCGGCTCGACCGGCGCGGGCCTGCTCGCCGCCGGCAGCCACGTCTGCTACCCCTCGCCGCTGACGGGCTCGGTCCTGCGCGTGCGCGCCGACGCCTTGCGGGATTGCGGTGTCCGGGTCTTCCTGTACAATCTGGAGGGGGAGGAGGTGGCCGTCGCGGCCGCCGCCGCCGCCCGCGCGGGCGAACCCGTGGAGGTCCGGCTGGACCTGCCGCGCCTCGCTTCGGGTCTGTACCTCTGCCGGCTGGTCGCCGAGGGTGGCGGCCGTTCCGAAACGAGCGTCGTGCCGGTGGCCGTCTCGCGATGAGCCGCCGCGGTCGCCGTCCGCGGGTCTGGGCGCGCCTGTCGCGCCGGAAAGGATCGTCATGATGTCTGCTTCGCCGCGCCGCCGCGCGCTCGCCGCGCTCCTGCCCGCCCTGCTGCTCGCGGGGGCCGCCTGCGCCGGGACCCCGGGTTCGGCGGGGTTCCTGTCCCTGCGCAATCCCGTGGGCGCGCGCGAGGCCGCCATGGGCGGCGCCGGCGTGGCCTCGGCCGTCGGGGCGTCCGCCGTGTACTGGAACCCGGCGCGCCTGGCCTTCACGCAGGACGGCACGGACCTGCTGCTGCAGCACCAGCGCCTGTGGGGGCTGTTCGACAAGGAGACGGCCGCCGTCGCCCACCGCACGCCGCACGGCTCGCTGGGCTTCATCTTCTCCGGCCTCTACGCCGATGAGATCGAGCGCTATGAGGAGGATGGCGTCGGCGTGCCGCTGGGCTCGTTCCGTCCCTACGAGGTGGCGCTCGGCGCCAACTACGCGCGGATGATCGGCGAGGTCTTCGCGGTCGGCGTCGGCGTCAAGCTCCTGCACACCGAGATCGACGTGCACGGCGAC
The DNA here is from genome assembly GCA_013824755.1 of Gemmatimonas sp. Classification (GTDB taxonomy): domain Bacteria; phylum Krumholzibacteriota; class Krumholzibacteriia; order LZORAL124-64-63; family LZORAL124-64-63; genus PNOJ01. The sequence goes on along the minus strand of PNOJ01000081.1, from coordinate 11,869 downwards.
ACGGGCCTGGCCTACGACCTGTTCATCGCCCACCGCGCCGAGATCCCCGGCCTGTGGTTCGGCGCCTCGCTGACCAACGTCGGACCCGACCTCAACCTCGACGACGGACCGTTCGCCCTGCCGCAGGCCGCCCGGCTCGGCTTGGCCTTCGACCCCCAGCAGGAATTCTTCTCGGGCAAGCTGACGCTGGCCGCGGACGTCCTGTTCCCGAACGACGGCAACGAGAAGGCGCACCTGGGCGCGGAGTACCGCCTGGTGCCGGCCCTGGCCCTGCGGCTGGGCACGCGGGTCAACTACGAATCCCAGGGCTACACCTGGGGCGCCGGCTTCGCGCGCGGGCCGTTGACCTTGGGGTACGCCTTCGAGCAGGCCACCAACGACCTGGGCGACTGGCACCGGTTCGCCCTGGAACTGGCGCTGGGTCGCGCCGGCTATTGAGGTTCCTTCAGCGGGGATCCGCGGCCGGGGAGCGGGTATCGACGGCGTAGTCGCGCAGTTCGAACCGCCCCCCCCGCACGATCGCGTAGCTCGCCTCCCCGGCGAACCAGCTGCCCAACGCCGCCATCTCACGCCCGCCTTCCGCGACGCGGAAGGCGTGGTGCACGTGCCCGATCAGGAGCAGATCCCAGTCGCCGCGCGCGCGGGCCAGGTGCCGTCGCGCGCGCGCCTCGATCAGGTGGCGCTCGTCGCGCGAAACCTGGCGGCTGGCGTGGCTCAGCCAATGCGAGAACGCGTAGAGCAGCTCGGGGTGGAGGGATTTCGCCAACAGCACGCCGGCGCGCTGCCGCACCAGCCGGCGGAAGGACGAGTAGATCCAGTCGCGGGCGAGCAGGCCGTCGCCGTGGACGAGCCGGACGCGGAGCCCGTCGGCGTCCAGGGTGAAGGGCTCCCCCCGCGGCGAGGTGCCGTAGCGCTCGTGCAGGTAGCGGGCGGCCCAGATGTCGTGGTTGCCGCCCACGAAGTGCAGCCGGACGCCGGCGTCGCGCACGCCATCCAGGGCGGTCAGCAGTTCCTCGTAGCCCCGCAGCCGGAAGTGGGGGTAGTCGAACCAGAAATCGAAGACGTCGCCGAGCAGGACCAGATCATCGGCGCCGCGGGCCGACTCGAGGAAGGCCAGGAAGAGGTCGCGGCGGCGGACTTCGGCGGGGTCGGGCCGCAGCTTGAAGTGCGTGTCGCCGGTGATCAGGATCGTGCGCTGGTCGTTCTTGAACATGGTCGGATGTTAGTATATGAATGACGCGGTCGCGGCAAGGTGTTTTCGATCGCAACCCGGGAGTACGCGATGGGCCTCTGGGACGACCTCCGCAAGAGCATGGGCGCGTGGTACGACACCGCGGCCGAGAAGACCGGGGAGATGGCGCGGGTCGGGTCGCGCCGCTACGACATCTTCGGGATCGGCCGCGACATCGAGCGCCACCGCAGCGAGATCGGCAAGCTCGTCCACGAGGGCATCCTGCAGGGCCGGACCGAGTTCGGGGCCGACCCCGCGGTGCTGGACCTCGTGGACCGGATCCAGAAGCTGGAAGCCGATCTGGAGACGAAGCGGCGCGAGATCGAGGAGATCCGCGCCAGCGAGAGCCGTCGGCCGGCGGCCGCCGATGCCGACCGGCGCCGCAACCGCGAGGACCGCCGCGACGACTCCGCCGCCAGGCACCCGGACGACGGGGACCCGCCGCCTTACTGAGCCGTCGCGAAAATCCAGTTGCGATTATCCTTGACCGCCTCGATCTTGTTGCTGTAAGATCGGTTCATCCCTGCAACAGGCAGGCCGCCCCGAGGCCCGCCGACCCTGGTCCCACCCAGCCGCTCTCCCCACGAAGCGACCGGCACTGCCGCGTTCCGCGTACCGCCCCGGATTTCTGAACCGGCGGCCCGCGACGCCCTTGCAGCCGGGAGCCCGCGTGAACGCACTTCGACACATCGCCACTCGGAATGCCTCCGGGACCGCCGCCCTCGCCGTCGCGTGCCTGCTGTGCCTGCCGGTCGCGCCGGGAGGCAGGGCGACGGCGCAGGACCGTGCGCTGTCGCGCCTGGACGCCGGACCGCCGCCGGACTCGCCGTTCACGGCGGCGGCGGAACGCGCGCGCCCCTCGGTGGTGAACATCCGCGTCGAGCGGGACCCCGGCGGCGGTCTGGACCTCGACCCCATGCAGGAGATGTACCGCGAGTTCTTCCCCGGCGGTCCGGGAGAGGGGACGCCCTTCGCGCCCCCCGGCAGCGGCACCGGTTTCGTCGTCAGCGAGGCCGGCCACATCCTGACCAACAACCACGTGGTCGACGGCGCCGACGTGGTGACCGTCCGGCTGAGCGGCGAGCAGCAGGCGGTCGTCGCGGAGGTCGTCGGGACCGATCCCGCGAGCGACCTCGCGGTGCTGAAGATCGACCGCGGCGGCCTGACCCCTCTGGTCTTCGGCGACTCCGACCGCGTGCGCGTGGGCGACTGGGCGATCGCGGTGGGCAACCCCTTCGGCAACCTCGAGGGCAGCCTGACCGTCGGCGTCGTCAGCGCCAAGGGGCGGCGCGACCTGGCCATCCACGGCGGCGCGCCCCGCTACCAGGACTTCCTGCAGACCGACGCCGCCATCAACTTCGGCAACAGCGGCGGCCCCCTGCTGGATCTCGCCGGGCGCGTGATCGGCGTCAACACGGCCATCAACAGCGCCGGCCAGGGCATCGGCTTCGCCATCCCGAGCAACTACGCCCGCCGCGTCTTCGAGCAGATCGCGGTGCACGGCCGCGTCATCCGCGGCTACCTGGGCGCGGTCACGAGCGACGCCGACGGCGAGGGACAGGTCCGGGGCGCGCTCGTCGAGACGGTGCTGCCCGGCACGCCCGCCGCGGACGCGGGCCTGCTGCCGGGCGACGTCGTCGTGGGCTTCGGCGGCCGGCCCGTGACCGGCGACCGGGATCTGCAGTTCCTGGTGGGGGACGCCGCCGTCGGGCGCGCCGCCGCCTGCCGCGTCCGGCGTGACGGGCGCGAGATCGAGCTGCCGGTCGTCCCTTCCGAGGAGCGCACCGCCGTCCCGGGCGCCGGTGCCGCGGGCGGCGCCTGGCTCGGCATCGTCGCGCTGCCCGCGGACGGGGACGACCCGCGGGTCATCCGGCTGCGGGACGCGCTGGGCGCGGCAGCCGGCAGCGGCATGATGATCGTCGCGATCGAACCGGGGAGCGCCGCCGCGGAAGCGGGCCTGCACCCCGGCGACGTGGTCCTGGAGGTCGACGGCCGGCCCGCCGACGGCGCCGCGGCCTGGCGTCGCCTGCAGCAGGAAGCCGGCGGCGGCGAGGGGCCGGTCATGCTGAAGATCGTCTCGGGCGGGGTGGCAGGTTTCCGGCTGCTCGAGCGGCGGTCGGGTGGGAGGGAAGGCTAGTCCGGATCGCGGGGAGCCGCGCCCGGCCCGTCGGGCGCACCAACGCAGGAAGCGAGGAGGACGTCATGGCGAACAGACCATCGATCGTGCCCCCCATGCACGAGAAGAGCCTGGAAGTCTATTTCCGGGAGATCAACCGCTACGCCCTGCTGTCGCGCGAGGAGGAGGCGGACCTCGCCCGGCGCAGCCGCGCCGGCGATCGCGACGCCCTCCAGCGGCTCGTCAACGCGAACCTGCGCTTCGTGGTGACGGTGGCCAAGCGCTACGTCCACCAGGGGCTGACGCTGGCCGACCTGGTCAACGAGGGCAACCTCGGGCTGCTCAAGGCAGCCGATCGCTTCGACGAGACCCGCGGCTTCAAGTTCATCTCCTACGCCGTCTGGTGGATCCGCCAGTCGATCCTGCAGGCGCTGCTCGACCACTCGCGACTGGTGCGCCTGCCCCAGAACCAGACGGCCCAGCTGCTGAAGGTCAACCGGGCCCGCACGCAGCTGCAGAGCGAGGGCCAGGAGAACCCCTCGCCCGAGCAGATCGGGGCGATCCTCGGCCTGGCCACCGACGACGTGCGCCGCAGCCTGGAACTCGGCGGCGGCGAGGTCGCCCTCGACGACATCGAGGCGGGGGACCGACCCCTGAGCGAGACGCTCACCGACGACGACCAGCCCCGCGCCGACGCCCGGCTGCTGGAGCGCGTCCTGCGCGAAGACGTGCGCCGCAGCCTGGCCGCGCTCAGCGAGCGCGAGGCGGCGGTCATCGTGCTCTACTACGGGCTGGACGACGACGAGGCGCTGACGCTCGAGGCGATCGGCCGGCGCCTGGGGCTCACGCGCGAGCGCATCCGCCAGATCAAGGAGAAGGCCCTGCGCAAGATGCGCCAGTCGGCCGGCCGCGAGCTGCTGCGCGATTACGCCTGATCCCGACCGGTCCGGCCGGGGTTCTCCTGTTGGCGGCCCCGGCGGCCTGTGCTATGGTCCGCTCGCCCGTGATCCGTTATCCCGGGAAGAGGAGCGCGCACCCGGCATGAGGCCCAGACCCGACGTCGACGCCCGACGGCGAACCGCCGCCGCGGCGCGGTTCATCGTGTTCCTGCTCCTGGGGTTCGCGCCGGCCGCGCGCGCGGGCGTCGTGGTCGACCAGGTCCGCTACTGGACCGCCCCCGACCATACCCGCGTCGTCCTGGACCTGTCGGGGCCCGCCGGCTACGACCTGCGCCGCGTCACCGGTCCCGACCGCATCTCGATCAACATCGCCGCGGCCCGCTTCCGCGACGCGTCGACGCTCGAGGTCGGCGACGGCGCCCTGCTGCGCGTGCGCAAGAACGTCCTGTCGGGTCGCGCCCAGGTCGTGCTGGACCTGGCCGGCGACCTGAAATACCGGCACTTCGCGCTGAAGGCGGCCGACGGCCGGCCCGACCGCATCGTCATCGACGTCTTCCGGGCGGCCGGGGCGGCGCCCGCCCGGGTGACGGCGGCCGAGGCGCCGGCCGAACCGGCGACGGTGACGGCGGACGACACCACCGCCGTCGCCGCGGCCGACTCCCTGTCGTCCGACTCGCCGCCGCCGGAACCGCGGACGGCGGCGCCCGGATCGGCCGACGACGGGAGGCAGCCCGCGAGGGAACCGTCCGCTCCGCGGCCGATCACCGTCGTGATCGACGCCGGCCACGGGGGCATGGACCCGGGCGCGATCCGCAAGGGGCTGCGCGAGAAGGACGCGGTGCTGGCGATCGCGCTGGAACTGGCCCGGCTGATCGACGAGCGCAAGGGCTACCGCGCCGTGCTGACGCGCAAGGGCGACTACTTCGTCAGCCTCGCCGACCGCGTGCGCATCGCCAAGGAAGCCGGCGGCGACCTGTTCGTCTCGGTCCACGCGAACACGCACCGCAACGCCGCGATCAACGGCATGGAGGTCTACCTCCTCTCGCAGCAGAAGGCGACCGACCGCGAGGCGAGCGAGCTGGCGAACAAGGAGAACGCCGCGGACCTGGTGGGTCTGGCGCCGCAGGAGCGCGACGACGACGCGGTGCTGACCATCCTGATGGACTTGCGCCTCAGCCAGGTGTTGACCCAGTCGAACCGGCTCGCCGAGCACCTGCTGCAGGAGGCCCGCCGGTCGCGCGTGGTCGCGGCCAAGAAGGTCAAGCAGGCGGGATTCCAGGTGCTGCGCACGCTGGCGATGCCCTCGGTCCTGGTCGAGGTGGCGTACCTCTCGAACCGGTCCGACCGCGAACTGCTCGCGTCGAACGACGGGCGGCGCAAGCTGGCCCGGATCCTGTGCGACGGCGTCCTCGCCTGGCGCGGCGAGCGGCCGCCGGCCGCCGTCGCGAAGGCCGACGACTGGCAGACCCGTTACGTTGTGCGTCGGGGGGACTCGCTCTCGGCGCTGGCCCTGCGGCACCGCACGACGATCAAGGCGATCAAGGAGCGCAACCGGCTCAAGTCCGACCGGGTGCTGGTCGGCCAGAAGCTGCTGCTGCCCTGACCCGGCCCCGCAGCCCCGAAAGGCGACGTCCGCCATGAACCGGCACCTGCTGAAGATCTGCTGCCTGGCCGTCTCGATCCTGCTGTGGATCCAGGTCGCCGCCAATCGCCAGGTCACCCGCGAGCTGGACGTGCCGCTGCGCGTGACCGGGCTGGCCCGCGGCTGCACCCTCGCCGGCAACCTCTTGCCCGAGACGGTGAGGATCCGGGCCGGCGGCACGAAGCTGAATTTCTTCCTGAACCGGTACTTCGGCCGCGACCTCGGCGAGGCGATCGTCGATCTCGACGGCGCGGCGCCCGGCAGCGTGGTCGAACGTGACGTGGCGGTCGACGGCCGGCGCGGCGAACTGGTGGACATCGTCGTGACGGCCCCCGTGCGTCTCGAGTTCTTCGTGGACCGGGTCGATTCGATCGCGGTTCCGGTCGAAGTCCCCGTCGCGGCCGACGCGCCGCAGGACCGCGTGCTGACCGCGCCTCCCACCGCCTCGCCGGCCACCGTCCAGCTGGTGGGGCCGTCCCGTTTCCTGCCGGGAGCGGGCAGGCCGCGCACGGACCCGGTCGCGATCGGGCGCGCGACGGGCCGGCTCGAGATCATGCGGACCGTGCACGCGCCCCGGCCGCAGCTCTGGACCGCGCCGCGGGAGGTGCGGGTGACGGCGGACGTGGCCGAGGCGGGGCGGCGGCTCTTCGAACGCGTGCCGCTGGTGCCCCGCCTTGACAGCGGAGGCCTTCGCGTCGAGGTTTTCCCCCCCGTGGCGAACGTCGAGGTCCGCGGGCCGGCCGCCGCGCTGGCGACCATGGCGGACGACGCCGTCGTCCTGGCGGTCGCCGCCGGGGGATTCGGTCCCGGCGCCCACACAGTCCGGCCGGAGGTGAGGCTGCCCGCGGCGTGCAGCCTGGTGGCGCTGTCGCCGGCGGAGGTCATGATCGTGGTCGGCGGCCGCAGCCGGCAGCCCTGACCGGCAGGCCTGATCGGCAGGCCCGGAGCGAGGAGCGGAGGCGGAGCATGGACCTCAAATACAGGCGGCCCCGGGGGTACGCGCGACGTCCTGCTCGAGGAGATGGAGCGCTGGCGCTGGTGCGAGGAGCGCTGGCGCGAGGTGCTGGAGCGCTACGGCTTCGGCGAGATCCGCACGCCCCTGATCGAGCCGACCGACCTGTTCACCCGCGCGGTGGGGTCGGGGACGGACATCGTCGACAAGGAGATGTACTCCTTCGAGACCAAGGGCGGGGAGCCGCTCACCCTGCGGCCGGAGGCGACGGCGTCGGTCGTCAGGGCCTACCTGGAGAACGGCCTGACCCGCCAGCCGGGCACCATGAAGTTCTACTACCTCGGCCCGATGTTCCGCTACGACCGGCCGCAGGCGGGGCGCTACCGCCAGTTCCACCAGGTGGGGGTCGAGGCCATCGGCTCGCCGTCGCCGGTCCTGGACGCCGAGGTGATCCGCGCCGCCCTGGCGCTGTTCGAGGCCGTCGACGCCGAGGGCCTGACCGTCCAGGTCAACACCATCGGCTGCCGCGAATGCCGGCCCGACTACGTGGCGGAGCTGCAGGCCTGGGCGCGCGATCGCGCCGAGGGCTTCTGCGAGACCTGCCGCACGCGGCTCGAGGTCAACCCGCTGCGGCTCTTCGACTGCAAGGTCGAATCCTGCCGCGAGCTGCTCGACGGCGCGCGGCCGATCAGCGACGCGGTGTGCCAGGACTGCCGCGACCACCACGCGGCGCTGCGCGTGTCGCTGGCCGCGATGGACGTGGCCGTCACGGAGGACCCGTCGCTGGTCCGCGGGCTCGACTACTACACGCGCACGACCTTCGAGATCTCCGCGCGGCAGGACCTGCGCCAGAGTGCGCTGTGCGGCGGCGGGCGCTACGACGGGCTGGTCGAGCAGTGCGGCGGGCCGCCGACGCCGGCCGTGGGCTTCTCGCTGGGCGTCGAGCGCACGCTGCGGCACCTGTACCCCGAGGAGTTCGACCCGCAGCTCAGCCGCCAGTCGCCGGTGGACGTCTACATGGCCTGCCTGGGCCAGGCGGCGCAGATCCACGCCCTGGCCCACGCCGAGCGCCTGCGCGGCGTGTGCCGCGTCGAGGTGGACACGACCGGTCGCGGGATCAAGGCCCAGATGAAGGGCGCCCACTCGCGGGGGGCGCGGCTCGTGCTGATCGCCGGCGACGAGGAGCTCGCCGCCGGCGGCTTCCAGATGAAGGACCTGAACGACGGGCACCAGCGCGAGGTGGCGGGCGACGGCCTGCTCGCGGCGGTGCGGGAGGTGCTGGGCTTGTGAGCGACGCGACACTGATCCGGACCCATCGCTGCTGCGACATCGACACCGCGCGCGTGGGGGAGACCGTCCGGCTCGCCGGCTGGGCCGCCAAGATCCGCGACATGGGCGGCGTCACCTTCATCGACCTGCGGGACCGCTACGGCACCGTCCAGGTGGTCTTCGAGGACGGCGACCTGCCCGCGCGCAGCGGCCTGGTGAAGCTCGAATCGGTGATCGCGGTCAGCGGGCGCGTCCGCCCCCGGCCCGAGGGCATGGTCAACGCGACGATGGCCACCGGCGCGGTCGAGGTGGCGGCGGCGGGGTTCGAGGTGCTCAACCCCTGCAAGCCGCTGCCCTTCCAGCTCGACCAGGGGGCGCAGGCCGCGGACGAGCTGCGCCTGAAGTACCGCTACGTCGACCTGCGCCGGCCCGAGATGATGAACAACCTGATGGTGCGGCACCGGGCCGCCCAGGCGGTGCGCCGCTACCTCGGGGAACGCGACTTCCTGGAGGTCGAGACGCCGCTGCTGATCAAGACGACGCCCGAGGGCGCGCGCGACTACGTCGTGCCCAGCCGCATCCACCCGGGACACTTCTACGCGCTGCCGCAGTCGCCCCAGCTGTACAAGCAGATCCTGATGGTCTCGGGGGTGGACCGCTACTACCAGCTGCCGCGCTGCCTGCGTGACGAGGACCTGCGCAAGGACCGCCAGCCCGAACACACCCAGATCGATCTCGAGATGAGCTTCGTGACCGAGCCCGAGATCTTCGCGCTCGTGGAGGGGATGGTGGCGGCCCTGTTCCGCGAAGCCGCCGGCCTCGAGCTGCCGACGCCGTTCCCGCGCCTCTCCTACGCCGAGGCCATGGACCTCTACGGGTCCGACAAGCCCGACCTGCGCTTCGGCTGCCCGATCCGCGACGTGAGCGACCTGGCGGCCGACAGCGGCTTCGGCGTCTTCGCGACGGCCGTCGCCGAGGGGGGCGTCGTGCGCTGCCTCGCCGCCGCGGGCTGCGGCGGCTACAGCCGCAAGCAGATCACCGACCTCGAAGAGGTCGCGCGCAAGCGCGGCGCCCGCGGGATGGCCTTCGTGAAGGCGACCGCCGACGGCTTCGACGGCGGGATCGCGAAGTTCATGTCGGCGCCGTTCCAGTCGGCGCTGCGCGAGCGGCTGGGGCTGCGCGAGGGCGACCTGGTCCTCTTCGGCGCCGGCCCGCCGGCGACCGTCGGCGCGGCGTTGGGCGCCGTGCGGCTGGAGCTGGCCGAGCAGAGGGGCTGGATCCCCGAGGGCGCCTGGGCCTTCGCCTGGGTGCGCAGCTTCCCGCTGTTCGAACGGGACGAGAAGACCGGCGCCTGGGCGGCCTGCCACCACATGTTCACGATGCCCGACGCCGCGAGCGAGCCCCGGCTCGAGAGCGATCCCGGCGCCTGCCACGGCCAGCTCTACGACCTGGTCTGCAACGGGGTCGAGCTGGGCTCGGGCAGCATCCGCATCCACCGCCGCGCGCTCCAGGAGGCGGTCTTCCGGGTGGTCGGCATGACCGAGCAGGAGTCGCGCGACAAGTTCGGCTTCTTCCTGGACGCCCTGGAGTACGGCGCGCCGCCCCACGGCGGCATCGCCCTGGGCCTGGACCGCATCGCGATGCTGCTGACCGGCAGCTCGTCGCTGCGCGACGTGATCGCGTTCCCGAAGACCTACCTGGCCTCCTCTCCCCTGGACGACTCGCCGGGCGGCATCAGCGACGCCCAGCTGGCCGAGCTGCACATCCGGGTCGTGCCGGCGGAGGAGCGCGGGTGAGCGGCGCCGACGACAGGCTGACCGCGACCGCGCCCGGCGAAGCGGCGATCGACCTCGCGGGCGTCGACCAGTTCGCCCTGCTGGGCTGGCACGACGCCAACCTGCGCGCCCTGGAGGAGCACTACGGCGGCAGCATCTCGGTGCGCGGGGACGCCCTGGTCCTGCGCGGCGAGCCCGCCGAGACCGAGACGATGGCGCGCGTGGTCTGCCGGCTGGTCGAACTGCTGGAGCGGGAGAAGGCCCTGGACACGGTGAGCGTCCACTACGTGCTGGAGCAGCACCTGCGCCCGCAGGACGGCGAGCCCGAGGCGGTGGGCGAGACGCTGCTGCTGGGCGGGAACCGCCGCGCCATCCGCGTGAAGACCGCGGGGCAGCAGGCCTACGTCGAGTCCATCCGCGCCCACGACGTGGTCTTCGCCATCGGGCCGGCCGGCACCGGCAAGACCTACCTGGCCGTGGTCATGGCGATGGACTACCTCAAGCGCGGGCTGGTCGAGCGCATCATCCTGGTGCGGCCGGCGGTCGAAGCCGGCGAGCAGCTGGGGTTCCTGCCCGGCGACCTGCAGGAGAAGATCGACCCCTACCTGCGGCCGCTCCATGACGCGCTGGGGGACACGGTGGGCCCGGGCCGCATCCAGCGCTACATGAGCAGCGGGGTGATCGAGGCCGCGCCGCTGGCCTACATGCGCGGCCGCACCCTCAACCAGGCCTTCGTCATCCTGGACGAGGCCCAGAACACGACGCTCGGCCAGATGAAGATGTTCCTGACCCGGCTGGGGCACCAGTCGAAGGCCGTCATCACGGGCGACGTCACGCAGATCGACCTGGCGCAGGGCAAGGACTCCGGCCTGGTGCGCGTGCGCGACATCCTGGCCGGCACCGATGGCATCGCCTTCGTCGAACTGACCCAGCGGGATGTCGTGCGCCACCCGCTGGTGCGGCGCATCGTGGAGGCGTTCCGCGTCGCCGAGGAGCGCGGCGGGGAGAAGCGGAAGTGACGACGTGATGGGAGCGGCATGACGAGATGGCCGGGCATGGGCTGGATGAGGGCGCCCCGCGAGGGCGGGCGCGCCTTCCCGCTCGCCGCGGGCGGTCGTCGGCTCCTGCAGCGGACGCAGGTTTCCGGCTGGCGCCGCTGGGCCTGGTCCGCGGCGACGGCGGCGACGCTGGTGTGGCTGCAGGCCGAACTGCTGCCCGTGGTGCCGCGCATCGACGCCGACTTCCCCGACGCCGGCGCGATCGCCGACCGCGACATCCTCGCGCCGGTGCCCTTCTCGGCGCCGATGCTCGCCCAGGACATCGAGATGCGCCAGATGCAGGCCATGATGGCGGAGCCGCCGGTGCTGCGCCGGCTCGGGAACCCGCGCCGCGGCGCGCTCGACCGGCTCGCGTCCTGGCGCGACGCGATCGTGAGGCGGGCCGGGCAGACCGAGCTCTCGCTCGAGCAGCGCGCGGACCTCGTGGGGCTGCTCTTCCCCGAACTCTCCGCGCAGGACGCGGCGCGGGCCCTGGCCCTGCCGGACCCGGACGGCTTCTTCGCCGCGGCCGAGACGGCGCTGCGACGCGTCCTGGATGACGGGGTGGTGGACGTCCTGCCGCCCGGCACCTACCGGCAGGTGCGCATCGTCGGCGCCGCCGGCGAGACGGTCGCCGACGCCGCGCTGCTGACCGCGCAGGACGCCGTGGCGGCGCGTCTCCAGCAGGCTCTGTCCGCGGCGGGCCTCGGACCGGAACCGGCCGCCTGGGGCGGGCTGCTGCTGCGTCCGCTGGTGCTGCCCAACCTCGTCTACAGCGACGAGGACACGCGGGCGCGCCGTCTCGCCGCCCGCCAGGCCGTGCCCGTCGAGCGCTCGTTCCTCGCGGGCGAACGCGTGGTCGAGAAGGGTGTGCGGCTGACCACGCAGGACGCGCTCGACCTCGACGCCCTCCAGGCCCACCTCGCGGCCCGGGGCGAACCGGGCGGC
>PNOJ01000080.1 GCA_013824755.1 Gemmatimonas sp. | reverse complement strand
GTCGGCGTCCCCGTGGCGGTGCACGCGCACGTCGTGGGCCTCGCGGACGATCTCGTCGACGTCGATGTCGATGTCGTCGAGCGCGGCCAGGGTCGTGAAGACCCCCTCCATGGCGGCTTCGAGGTCGAGCTCGACCGTCTCGCCGTCGCAGGCGAAGACGACGCGATCGTCGCCGGACGTCGCCCGGATGTCCAGGTCCAGGTCGGCCATCACCGCCTGCACCTCCTTCATCGCATCGCCGAGCGTCGCCTGGAATTCGGCGACGTCGAAGGCGAAGACCTCGTCGCCCGAGGACTTGTCGAAGACGCGCAGCCCCTTGCCATCCTCGAAGCGGCAGATGAAGGTCTCGCCGTCCTCGTCGATGACGGTGACGACGCGCTCGCGGTCGCGGGCCGCCGCGGGCAGCGCGGCGACGACGACGAGCAGCAGGGCGGGCAGGAACGCGGCGGGTCGTGGCATCCTGGTCATGGCTCAACCTCCTGGTGCGGCTCGGGTTCGGTGGCGTTGGTACGCAGCCGGGGCCCCCGGGGTTGCACGCGATCCGGGACTCAAGCCCGGAACTGGAGGTCGTACAGCTGGCGGTAGGGGCCGCCGCGGGCCAGGAGCTCCACGTGGGAGCCCGTCTGGACGATGCGGCCGGCCTGGAGCACGCAGATGCGGTCGGCGTTCTGGATGGTGCTGAGGCGGTGGGCGATGACGATGGTCGTGCGGTTGCGGACCAGGCGGTCGATGGCCTGCTGGACCAGCAGCTCGCTCTCGGTGTCCAGGGCGCTGGTCGCCTCGTCCAGGATCAGGATCGGCGGGTTCTTCAGGATGGCGCGGGCGATCGACAGCCGCTGGCGCTGGCCGCCGGAGAGCTTCAGCCCCCGGTCGCCGATGACGGTGTCGAAGCCGCGCGGCAGCTGCCGGATGAAGTCCAGGGCGTTGGCCGCGCGGGCCGCCGCCTCGACCTCCTCCTGGCGCGCCGCGGCCATGCCGTAGGCGATGTTGTTGCGCACGGTGTCGTTGAACAGGATGACTTCCTGCGTCACCAGGCCCATGGCGCCGCGCAGCGAGGCCAGCGTCACGTCGCGCACGTCGCGGCCGTCGACCAGAACGGCGCCCTCGGTGGGTTCGTAGAAGCGCGGGATCAGGTCGATCAGCGTCGACTTGCCCGCCCCGCTGGGGCCGACCAGGGCCACCACCTCCCCCGGCCGCACGTGCAGGTCCACGCCGCGCAGGACCTCCTCGCCGGTGTCGTAGCGGAAGCGCACCCCGCGCAGCTCCACCTCGCCCCGCACCGCGTCCAGCACCGCCGCGTCCGGCTTCTCGACCACCGTCTGCGGCTCGTCCAGGATCGCGAACACGCGCTCGGCGGCGGCGATCCCCTCCTGGACGGCGTTGTTGACCTGGCTGAGCGCCTTGATCGGCTTGCCCAGCGAGAAGATGCAGAACAGGAAGAGCATGAACAGCTGCGGCGGCAGCTCGCCGCCGGCCAGGACCTGCCGGCCGCCGTACCAGAGGATGAACAGGCCGACCAGGACCGAGAGCTGCTCGGTCAGCGGCGAGGAGATCTGCTGCGCGCGGGCGATCTTGAACAGGTCGCGGAACAGCATCTGCGACTCGGCCCGGAAGCGGGCGTTCTCGGCCGGCTCGTTGGTGAAGGCCTTGACGACCCGGATACCCGCGATGGTCTCCTGCAGGCGGGAGGTCAGCACGGCCATCTTCTCCTGCTGGCGCCGGCTGTACCGCCGCAGCGTCTTGCCGATGCGCACGATGATGGCGAGGCTCAGCGGCAGCAGGATCAGGGCGACCAGGGTCAGCTTCCAGCTCAGCAGCACGGCCAGGCCCAGGTACACCACGACCAGCAGCGGGTCGCGCGCCGTGTTGGTGAAGCTGACGTTGACGCTGCGGTTGACGACCAGGACGTCGTTGGTGGCGCGGCTGATCAGCTCGCCGGCGCGGTGCCGGTGGTAGAAGGCCAGCGGCAGCTCGGTGAAGCGCTCGTAGAGGCGGTTGCGCAGGTCGCGGATCAGGCTGAGCTGGACGTAGTCGGTGAACACGGCCTGCAGGTAGCCGGCGACGTTCTTCAGCAGCATCAGGCAGAAGAACACCACCACGATGCGCCACAGGGACTCGGCCTTGGAACCGTGCAGCAGCCAGCCGTTCAGCGTGCCCTGCAGGCGGTCGCGCAGCCCGCTCATGGAGAAGGACTCCTGCAGCTGCCGCACCCGCCCGCCGACCTCGGCGGCCGCGGCGGCGAGGGAGTCGGCCGGCGCGACCGTCGGCGCCGCGGGCGTCGCGGCCACGAAGGTGGCGTTCTCCGGGGCGAAGAGGGCGTCGAGGAAGGGGGCGAGCATGACGATGCTCAGGCCGCTCAGCAACGAGAAGACGGCCATGAAGGTCATCGACACCAGGACCTGGGGCAGGTACGGGCGCACGAGTCGCAGCACGCGCAAGTAGGTCCGCATGCGGTCTACAGTAATCGCTCGCCACCCGCCGTCAATCGCGGACTTGGCGCGCCGGGCGCGGCCGTGCTACGGTGGCGGCCGCCGCTCACCGGATCCTGGGGGGAAACCTTGCGCTATTCCGCCGACATCGTCGTCGTCGACCTCGAGGCCACCTGCCCCGAGTCCGACGAGGGGGACAACACCGTCGAGCGCAGCAACATCATCGAGATCGGCGCCGTCCGCCTCGACCGCCGCAGCCTCGAGGTGCTCGACGTCTTCAGCGAGCTGGTCCGGCCGCGGGAGTACCCGGTCACCCCCTTCATCACGCGCCTGACCTCGATCACGCCGGAGATGGTCGCCGACCGCCCGGACTTCGCGGTCGTCGGCCGGCGCTTCCTGGACTGGTACGGCCCGCGCAACCGCTCGATGATCGCCGCCTTCGGCGTCTACTACGACATCCCGCTGCTGCGCCGGGAGTGCGACGCCTGCGGCCTGGACTACCGCACCCACATCGCGGGCGGCGCCTTCGACATCCGGGCCGTGGCGACCGTCTGGCTGGCCGCGAACCACCACGGCACCAGCGGCCAGACCCTCGAAACGATCCTCGAGAAGATGGGGATCGGGGGCCGCTTCGAACTGCACCGGGCCGTGGACGACGCGCGCGCCGCGGCGGCCGTCCTGCAGACCTTCCACCTGGGCCACCCCTGCGCCTGAGCGGCCCCGCCGGAGCCCGAATTCCCTTGCGGAGGCCCTGGCCGACTGACAAATTTCCAACAGATCGTGCGATTCCCGCGGCGCCCGCGCGCGCCGCGGCCGGACCAGCCCCGAGAGGAGACCAGCGTGTCCAAGGTCGACCATCTCTTCCAGTCCCAGCAGCCGAACTTCCAGCACTGGGAGCTGATCAAGGACGTCATCGATCAGCAGATCGACCTCATGCTGAACTACCGCCAGAGCGGCCATCCGGGGGGCAGCCGGTCGAAGGTCCACATGTTCGTCAGCCTGCTGCTCGGCGGCGCCATGCGCTGGGACATCCGCAACCCCGGCAAGCGGTTCGGCGACCGGTTCATCCTGGTGGCCGGCCACACCGCGCCGCTGGTCTACGGCACGCTGACGGTCTTCAACGAGGCCCTGCGCGAGATGCACCGCCGCACCGGCGACCCGAAGTACCTGGTGCCCGGCGCACCGGCCCGCCAGCTGACCTGGGAGAACCTGCTGGAGTTCCGCAACCGCGGCGGCCTGCCCGGCCACGTCGAGATGGCCGGCAACAACCTGTTCGTGAAGTTCAACACCGGTCCGAGCGGCCACGGCGGCCCGGTGATGTGCGGCGAGGCCCTGGCGCTCAAGCGCGCCGGCGCCGACGGGGTCAAGGTCTTCGGCATCGAGGGCGAGGGCGGCCTGACCGCCGGTTGCTGGCACGAGATGAAGAACACCGGCTACGGCCTGGGCCTGGACAACATGTTCCTGCTGGTGGACTGGAACGACTACGGCATCGACGACCAGAAGATCTCGTCGGTGGTCCACGGCTCCCCGCAGGACTGGTTCGCCCCCTACGGCTGGCACACCCACGAGGCGCCCGACGGCAGCGACTGGACCGACGTCACGCGCGCCATCCTGGAGATGGTCGAGGGCGACAACCCGCGCCACCGGCCGGGCCTGGTGTGGGGCCGGACCCGCAAGGGCCGCGGCTACCACAAGTTCGACAACAAGAGCCACGGCTCGCCGCACGCCCTCAACAGCGACCTGTTCTGGCAGTGCCGCGCCGATTTCGCGCAGAAGCACGGCGCGACCTGGGCCGGCCAGGGCCAGCCGGCGCCCAAGGACCCGGCCGCGCTGCGCGAGCAGTACGCGGCGAACCTGAACGTCGCCCTGGACGCGCTGCGCCGCGACGACGCCGCCGTGGCCTACCTCGCCGACCGCCTGGTGGAGCTGGGCGACAGCGTGCCCGCGGAGCTCGGGAGCTTCCGGATCCCCGTGGCGAAGAACCCGCTGCGGGACCCGATCCTCTTCGACCACACGAAGTACCCCGAGGGCATGTGGGCCAAGCCCGGCGACAAGCAGCCCAACCGCGCCGCGCTGTCGCGCTGGGGCAGCTGGATCAACGCCACCTGCCGCGAGAAGTACGGCCGGCCCCTGTTCCTGGTCTGCTCGGCGGACCTCGCCGGCTCGACCAACATCGCGGGCTTCGGCGAGAAGTACGACGACAAGGCGAACTACGGCTGGTACGAGCGGGAAACGGCGCCCGAGGGCGTGATCCTGCCGCAGGAGATCACCGAGTTCCAGAACTCGAGCCTCTGCGTGGGCGCCGCCAGCGTCAACTTCAGCGACCGGCCCGAGGAGGAGTTCAACGGCTTCTACACCGCCTGCTCCACCTACGGCGCCTTCAGCTACCTGAAGTACGGGGCCATGCGCCTGTACAGCCAGCTCGCGGCCGACTGCGAGCTGAAGATCGGCAAGACGATCTGGATCGCCGGCCACAGCGGCCCCGAGACGGCCGAGGACTCGCGGACCCACTTCGGCGTCTTCTCCCCCGGCGTGACGCAGCTCTTCCCCGACGGCTGCGTCATGGACCTGCACCCCTACGAGTACAACGAGGTGCCGGTGCTGCTGGCGGCGGCCCTGCGGACCGACGCCCCGATCGTCGCGCTGCACCTCACCCGGCCCGCCATCGAGGTCTTCGACCGGCGGGCGCTGGGGCTCGCCCCGCACACCGAGGCGGCGCGCGGCGCCTACGTCCTGCGCGACTACAAGCCCGGCCTGCCCCGGCAGGGCTGCTTCTTCGTGCAGGGTACGATGTCGACCCACAACCTCATCCTGGCCCTGCCCGAGATCGACCGGGCCGGCGTGAACATCAAGCTCGTGGCCGTGCCGTGCCCCCAGCTGTTCGCCCTGCAGGACGCGGCCTACCGCGAGCAGACCATCACCGGGGCCGACCGGATGAACAGCACCTTCGTGACCAACCGGGCCCGGCGCTTGATGCACGACTGGGACTTCAACCCGCTCGCCCGCCGCTACGCCATGTGCAGCGACTGGGACGACGCGTGGCGCGTGGGCGGTGCGCTGGACGACGTCTGCGAGGACGCCAGGATCGACGCCGCGAGCCTGGCCGCGGGCGTGATCCGCTTCGCGCGGGACCACGAGGCGCGCATGGCGGAGCTGCAGCGCATGCTCGGGGCGGCCGCCGGCTCCTGACCGGCCGGCCGACATCGCACGGGGGGCGGGTCCCGCGGGACCCGCCCCCTTTTTTCGTCCCCTCCCGGGCGCCCCGGGTGGCGATCCGCTCGCCCGCTACTAGATTGGGGGACGGAATGAACGCGAACATCCACTTGGAGGAAACCGCCATGGCCGAGTTCAAGCTGAAGGGCAATCCCTTCCACACCGTCGGCGCGCTGCCCGCCGTGGGCGCGAACGCCCCATCCTTCACGCTCACCAAGACCGACCTCTCGGAGGTCACCCTCGACGACCTGCGCGGCAAGCGCATCGTCCTGAACGTCTTCCCGAGCATCGACACCGACGTCTGCGCCGCCAGCGTCCGCCGCTTCAACGTCGAGGCCGGCAAGCTCGCCGACACCGTCGTGCTGTGCGCCTCGATGGACCTGCCGTTCGCCCACAAGCGCTTCTGCGGGGCCGAGGGGCTCGACGCCGTCATCCCGGCGTCCGACTTCCGGCATGGCGGGTTCGGCCGCGCCTACGGCGTGCGCATCGCCGACGGCCCCCTGGCCGGCCTGCTGGCCCGCTCGGTCCTGGTGATCGACGCCGCCGGCAAGGTCGTCCACAGCCAGCTCTGCCCCGAGACCACCGAGGAGCCGGACTACGAGTCCGTCCTGGCGTCCCTGCGCTGACCCGCACCCCTCGCTATACGGCGAAGCCCCCGTCCCTACCCGGACGGGGGCTTCGTGCCTGTGGGCGCCCGCGGCGGGGACGTTCAGACCTCGACGACCGAGTTCTCGACGCCGCCGACCGGGGTCGGCTCGTAGCGGTGGGCTTCCCAGTCGTTCTCCCAGGTCTTGCCGTCGATGAGGTAACGGAAGCGGTACGAACGTCCGGTGTCCAGGTCCAGGGCGACCTTGAAGGCGCCGTCCTTCAGGCGCGTCATCGGGCAGTCCGTGGTGCTCCAGTCGTTGAACTCGCCGACCAGGTGCACGGACTCGGCGTCGGGTGCGGCCTCGGCGGGCAGGCGGAACGTCACCTTGCAGACCGGTCGGGACTTCAGGTAACGGATATCGAGGCTCATGTTCTCCCTCCTTGTCCAGAGCCGTCGCGCCGGCGGCGGGGCGACGCCGCATGGTTAATCCAACTCGCGACCCGCGTCAAATGTGAAATCCGTGAACGGGGGGGCCGGCCGCGGCGCACCCGACGCCCGGGTGCGGTTCTTGCTGGCATCGGCGGCGGGACCGCCGGGTCCTGAAGGATGATCTCCCCCTCGCGGGGCGCGCGGTATCGTGCTAGCTTGGAGCCGCCCCAGCCAGGACGGAGCCTAGATCATGAGAACGCCCCTCGCCGCCACGCTGTTGTTCGCCTTGTTCCTGCCGGTCGGCACGGCCGCGGCGCAGGGGACCATGCAGCTGGTCGAAAGCGTGCCCGTCGAAACGGTTCTGGACCAGCCGGACCTGCCCGAGGCCCGCGATGTCTGGCCGGAGATGATCGCCTCGGCGCGCAGCACTCTGGACATCGAAGTCTTCTACGTCAGCGCCGACCCTGCGCGGGACGACGCGCTGGACGTCGTCCTGGCGGCGGTGTCCGCGGCGGCCGCACGCGGCGTGCGCGTGCGCCTGCTCGCCGACCTGGGCTTCCACAAGACCTACCCCGAGTGGATCGACGCCATCGGCGGGCTGCCCGGGGCCGAGGTGCGCCTGCTCGACGCGCGCCGCCTGTGGGGCGGCGTGCAGCACGCGAAGTTCTTCGTCGTGGACGACCGCGCCTGCTTCGTCGGCAGCCAGAACTGGGACTACCGCGCCCTCGAACACATCCGCGAGCTGGGCGCCCGCTTCGAATCGGTCGTCGTCGCCGAGGCCGTCGGGACCGTCTTCGCGCACGACTGGGCCCTGGCCGGCGGCGGGACGCCTCCGGCGGGCACCGCGACGTCGAGCCTCGCGACGACGGGCATGGAGACGGCAGGCCCCTGGCGCCTGGACGCCGGCGGCGACGCGCCGTCGACGGTCCGCTTCGCGGCCAGCCCGCCGCAGGCGCTGCCGCCGGGGGTGCCGCACGACGAGCCGCTGCTGGTCGACCTGATCGACCGCGCCGCGCGCGAGGTGCGCCTGCACCTGCTGAGCTACGGCGTCACCGAGCGCGACGGGACCTACTACGCGACCCTGGACGCCGCCCTGCGCCGCGCCGCGGCGCGCGGCGTGCAGGTGAAGATCATCCTCTCGAACTGGGCCAAGCGCGCCGCCGCACTGCCGCACATCAAGAGCCTGGCCGTGCTGGACAACGTCGAGGTGCGCTTCACGAACATCCCGCCGTGGTCCGGGGGCGCCATCCCGTTCGCGCGGGTGGAGCACCCGAAGTACCTGGTCAAGGACGACGACGAGGCCTGGCTGGGCACCGCCAACTGGGGCCGCGATTACTTCCACGAGTCGCGCAACCTGAGCTTCTTCATCGCCGGCGGCCCGGTCGCCGGGGACATGTCACGCTGGTTCGACACGAGCTGGAACAGCCCCTACGCCGAGGTCGTGGATCCCTGCGCCGACTACGCGCCGCCGCCGCGCGGCGAGTGAGGCCCCCGCACCGGCGTCGCGAAAGGACACCCGATGGCCAAGCCGCCGCAGCGCCTGGAGAAGAACCGCACCGCCCTGGTCGTCGTCGACGTCCAGGAGTCGTTCCGACCGCTGATCCACGAGATGCCGACGGTGCTGGCCAACTGCTCGCGCCTGATCCGCTTCTGCGACGAGTTGGACGTCCCGGTCCTGGTGACGGAGCACTACCCGCACGGCCTGGGCGGCACCGTCGAGGAGCTGGCTTCGCTGCCGCGCCGCTACGAGCCCATCGAGAAGATCAGCTTCTCGTGCGCCGCCGACCACAACTTCAACAGCCGGCTCAAGAGCCTGCACCGCGACCAGATCGTGCTGTGCGGGATCGAGGCCCACGTGTGCGTCTACCAGACGGCGCGGGACCTGCTCGAGGCGGGCTACCAGGTGGCGGTGACGGCCGACGCCGTCTCCTCGCGACAGGTCAGCAGCCGCAACCTGGGGCTGGCCTACCTGCGCGACATCGGCGCCCAGGTGATGACCACCGAGATGGTGATGTTCGAGATCCTCCGGATGGCGCGGACCGAGGACTTCCGGGCCGTGTCCGCCATCCTCAAGGAGAATCCCCTGCCCGGCGCACCGGCGACGGCCGCGCCCCAGCAGGTCGGCCGGCTGTGAGCCGGCTCAGTTCCCGTCGCGCGCCGCCTTCAGCACCAGTTCGATGCGCCGGTTGAGCGCCTTGCCCTCTTCGGTCGCGTTCGGGGCGACCGGCTGATCCGGCCCCATGCCCAGCGCCGAAAGGGACGCCGCCGGCGCGTCCAGCCGCTTGGCCAGCGCCGCCGCCACGGCCTGCGCACGGGCGAGCGAGAGCTTCTGGTTGGCGGCGCGGGGGCCGGTGTCGTCGGTGTGGCCCTCCACGACGGGGGCCAGATCGGGGAAGCGGCGGATCGCCTCGGCGGCCTTGTCCAGCAGCGGGTCGTACTTCGGGTTCAGCCAGGCGTTGCCCGAAGCGAACTTCAGGCCCGTCAGGCGCACCCGCACGTCGCCGTCGGGCGTCAGCCAGACCAGCCCCTCCTGCGGCGTGAACAGCTGCCCGAGGCGGCGCACCTCCGCTTCCCGGTCCTCCACGAGGGTCTCCCGCGAGGCGACGGCGGAGAGGTCGGCTTCGGCCACGCCCGCCCGCAGCTGCGACTCCCAGAGGGCGTGACGCGCCGCGGTCAGCTCGCGCCTCAGCTCGGCGATGGTCGAGTCCTGGGCGGCGCGGCCGCCCTCGACCCAGGCCCCGAAACCGCGGTTGACCGCCTCCAGCGAATCCGCCCGGATGCGCAGCGCCGTCATCTCCCGGTCGAGGTCCGCGAGCACGCGACGGCCCGCCGCCTCGCCCACGAGCTCCGGATCGATCGCCAGGCCGGCGACGGTGGCGATGCGCCCGACGAGACGGTCGTAGCGCACGGCCGCCTCCTGCCAGTCGTGCCGCGCCGAACGCAGGTCCTCGATGAAACGGATGCGCCCGAGCGCGCGCGCCGCCGCCAGTTCGGCGGCGGCCAAGGTGCCGTCGCAGTCGCCGCCACCGGCGACGCAGCCGACCGCCGCGTTGTTCGCGGCCTCGGCGGCGCGGTAGTCGTCGGGACAGCGCTTGTCGGCGCCGAGTTCCTTGGCCTGGGCGAGCGTCGCCGCGATGGCGGCGGCTCTCTGCGCCGGGGTCGCCGCGACGTCGGCGGCCGCGAAGGCGTCGCCCGCGGGGATGGCGAAGACCGCGAAGACGGCGGCGGTCAGGACCGGTCGCAACGGAAGTCTCATGATCGGGATCCCTCCTGGTCGCCCACCGGGCAGCCGAGGTCGCCGCGCGCGGCGGCGGCATCGCTGACCAGCAGGATCTTGCCTCGGTTGCGCCGCTGCTGCAGCGCGAGATGGGCGCGGTCGGCGTCGCGGAACCGGTAGGCGCGGTCGAGCACCGGTCGCACCTCGCCCGCCGCCGCCAGCGCGAGGATCCGCCGCATCCAGCCGGCGACGCGGGCCTGGTCGTCCCACAGGCGGCCCAGGTTCACGCCCATGACGCCCCGGTTGTCGTCCACCAGACGCAGCGGGTTCATCAGCAGCCACGGCACCCCGGCCAACGTGCGCAGCGGCGCCAGACGGGAGCCGCCGAGGGTCGCCGCGTCGGCGAAGCCGAACAGCACCAGGCGGCCGGTGGGCGCCAGGCAGGCGTAGCTCTCGCGGATCCAGCGGCCGTGGCGCGGTTCGAGCACCACGTCGGCGCCGCGCCCGCCCGTCGCGGCGCGCACCTCCGCGGCGTAGCCGCGCCGGCGCGAGTCCAGGCAGAGCTCCACGCCGCGCTCCCGCAGCCAGTCGTGCTTCGACGGCGACGCGCTGCCCAGCACGCGGGCGCCGCGGCGCCGCGCCAGCTGCGTCGCCGCCGTGCCCACCCCGCCGGCGGCGCCGTGCACCAGCACCGTGTCGCCGGGCCCCGCCGGGGCCATGACCTCGAGCATCTGCCAGGCGGTCAGGAAGTTCACCGGCAGCGCGGCGGCCTCGGCCGTGCTCACGGCATCGGGCAGGGGGAAGACGGCGCCGGCCGGCACGCAGACGACGTCGGCGTAGCCGCCGAAGTTGCAGAAGGCCAGGGCGCGACGTCCGGCGAGTTCCGCCGGCGCCCCCTCGCCCAGCGCGTCGACGACGCCCGCGACCTCGTAGCCGGGGACCATGGGCAGGCGCGGCGCGCCGGGGTACAGGCCGATGCGGATCATCACGTCCGCGAAGTTGACGCCGGCGGCGTCGACGCGCAGGCGCACCTCGCCGGGCCGCGGCGCGGGATCGGGCTCCTCCCGCAGGGCCAGCGTGCCGGGACCGCCGCGGCGGGTGATCCAGACGCGGTTCACCTCAGCGGCCGCCGGCGAGGTCCGCCGCGCGGCCGGCGCGGACGACGACATCGTCCACCCAGAAGCGGCCGGGACCGTCGCTGTAGATCGAGACGCGCAGCTTCCCGGGCCGCTCGCCGGTCTTCAGCGGCACCCGCACCGCGACGTCGGTCCAGGGGACGGTCCGGCGGATGGCGGGCAGGCCGGTGCGCACCAGGCGCGGTTCGCCGTCGCGGGGGAAGACCCAGAGATCCAGATAGATGTCGTTCTTGAGCAGCTCGCCGCGCAGGCGGGCGTCGACGGCGATCGTCTCGACATCGCCGCGCGGTCCCTCCGTCTCGCAGAGGTTGACCAGCAGACGCTGCTGCTGGGTGTCGATCCGCAGCACGCCGCCGTCGGGGCCGTCCTCGAGGACCGCGTCCGGGTCCAGTTCGAGCAGGCCCGCCGGACTGTCGAACGCGAGGGTCGCCAGCGTCTGCGGCCCCCTGCCGCCGCAGCCGGCCAGCAAGGCCGACAGGGCCAGCAGGGTCGCCGCCGCCAGGCAGGAGCGCGGAATCGTCGTTGCCTTCATCACCGTCTCCCTGATGGAAGGGGGCGGCCCCGCGGCCGCCCCGTCACCGTTCGGCCAGGTTCGGCCCGGGTCAGTCCTTGGCGGCCGACCGCGAGCTGCGGTACAGGTAATAGCCCAATCCGCAGAACATCACCAGCGTCAACACGGCCGAGGCGGGATGCTCGAGCCACGCGTCCGTGCCCAGGAAACGATCCACGCTCCACTCGGCGTCGCCGGTCGTCTGGATCCCCGTGAACTTGATGATCGAGGCGATGACGCCCATGATGGCGCCGCCGGCCACGAACCCGCTCGCGATGAGCGTGCCGCGGTCCTTGCGCGCCGTCTGCGTCTTCTCGCTGCCGCCCTTGCCGACCCAGTAGGCGATCAGGCCGCCGGCCAGCACCGGGGTGTTGACCTCCAGGGGCAGGTACATGCCCAGGGCGAAGGCGAGCGCCGGCAGGCCCGTCCACTGCAGGATCAGCGCCATGAAGATGCCGGCCATGTACAGCAGCCACGGGGCGGGCTGTCCGGTCATCAGGGGTTCGATCACGGCCACCATCGCGTTGGCCTGGGGCGCGGGCAGGGCGCCCTCGCCGGAGAAGCCGTAGCTGGTGTTCAGGATCATGATCACCGCGGTCACCGAGACGGCCGCGACGACCGTGCCCAGGAACTTCCACTTCTCCTGGGTGGAGGGCGTCGTGCCCAGCCAGTAGCCGATCTTCAGGTCGCTGACGAAGCCGCCGCTCATCGAGAGCGCCGTGCAGACCACGCCGCCGATCAGCAGCGCCGCCACGATGCCTTCCGGGCCCTGCAGGCCCACGGCCTTCAGGACCACCGAGCTGATGATCAGGGTCATCAGGGTCATGCCGGACACCGGGTTGGTGCCCACGATGGCGATGGCGCGCGCGGCGACCGTCGTGAACAGGAACGAGATGCCGGCCACGACCGCCAGGCCGGCCAGGGCCTGGCCCATGCCCACGCCGGGCACCATGAACCAGAAGAAGCAGAACACCGCCAGCAGGGTCATGATCAGGCCCGAAGTCACGATGTTCATCGGCAGGTCGCGCTGCGTGCGCTCGACGACGCCGCCGGCCGCGGACTTGGCCGCCGCGCCGCCGGCCGCCAGCTTGAAGGCGCCCAGGATGATGCTGCGGCTCTTCCAGACGCCGATCAGGCCGCTCATCGCGATCGCGCCGATGCCCACCGGCCGCACGAAGTTGCGGAAGATCATGAGCGTGTCCAGGCCGTCGAGGGCCTCCAGGCGGTACAACGTGCCGGCGACCGTGACGCCCTTGCCCAGGATGCCGATCATCGGGGTCATCACCCACCACGACAGGAACGAGCCGCAGGCGATGATCAGGGCGTAGCGCAGGCCGATGATGTAGCCCAGGCCGATGATCGCGGCCTCGGTCATCATGTGGAACTCCAGACGGACCTTCCTGGAGAGCGACTCGCCCCACGCGAACGCGGGCGTGCCGAAGGTCTCGCGCCACAGGCCGCACGTCTGCGAGAACAGCTGGAAGCCGCCGGCCAGCAGGCCGCTCTTGACCAGCACGCCGGCCTGGCCGCCGCCGGCCTCGCCCGCCATCAGCACCTCGGTGCTGGCGGTGGCCTCGGGGAACGGGAACTCGCCGTGCATCTCTTTGACGAAGAAGCGGCGGAAGGGGATCAGGAACAGGATGCCCAGGAAGCCGCCCAGCAGGGAGGCCAGGCACATCTGCATGAAGTTCGTCTTGTCCGAAAGGTTCAGGATGTAGATGCCGGGCAGCGTGAAGATGGCGCCGGCCACGACCACGCCCGAGGCGGAGCCGATGGACTGGATCATCACGTTCTGCTGCAGGGCGTCCTTGCGCTTCGCGCTCAGGCCGATCGCCAGGATCGTGATCGGGATGGCCGCCTCGAACACCTGGCCGATCTTCAGGCCCAGGTAGGCCGCCGCCGCCGAGAAGACCACCGCGAACACCAGACCCCAGACCAGGGAGTAGGGGGTCAGCTCGGGCACGATCCGACCGGTCGGCACGACGGGGACGAATTCCTCGCCGGGCTTGAGCTTGCGGTAGGCGTTCTCGGGGAGGCTCTTGGCCTTGCCGCTGACGTCCATGGACACCTCCGTCATCGCACGCGGAAAAGTGACGCGCCCCGGGATCGCTCCGCGGGGGCGCCGGGCATGTGGGGGAAACTACCACCTCCACCGCTCCGGGACAACCACAAGCACCGGAACATCGTTGTTGAATCGGGAGCGGGAATGCCTAGAATCGTGCCGCTCCGCAATTCCCACCCCGGGGAGAAACCACATGGCCGTCGCGCACGCGCGTGCATTCCGGATCGTCCTGCGCATCAGCTACCTGCTGCTCGCCGCCGCGCTCACCTGGCTGTTCGTGGCCGGGATCGACTACTACAGCCTGCCGCTGGACCAGCGCCCCCACCATCCGGACTTCCGCAGCCTGCGCCCCGCCGGCACGGTGGGCCACGGCCTGGGCATCGTCGGCAGCCTGCAGATCCTGCTGCTGCTGCTCTATTCCCTGCGCAAGCGCTGGCGCCGGCTCGCCGGCCTGGGGCACATCGGCCGCTGGCTCGACGCCCACATCTTCCTGGGCGTCTCGGGCCCGCTGCTGGTGACCCTGCACACCTCGTTCAAGGTCCAGGGACTGGTCGCGGTGAGCTACTGGTCGATGATGGCCGTGGCGATCAGTGGCGTCTTCGGGCGCTACCTCTACCTCCAGCTGCCGCGCAACGTGCTGGGCGAAGCCATGACCCTCGAGCAGATCCAGGCCCAGCTCGCGCAAACCGACCAACGCCTGCGCGAGCAGCACGGGCTGGATCAGCGTATCATGTCAGCTCTGGAGGCCGTCACGATCGCCGGCGGCAGCCTCTGGCGACTCCCTTTGAACAACATGTTGCTGGGCATGCGGTTGCGGGGTCAATTGCCGGCCGGCGCCTCGCCGGCCGTCCTGGGCGACGCCAAGGCGCGGGTCTTGCTCGGTCGGCGGATCCTGTTCCACCATCGCATCCAGGAGCTGTTCCACTATTGGCACGTCATCCACAAGCCCTTCGCATTCCTCATGTTGATCATCATGG
>PNOJ01000079.1 GCA_013824755.1 Gemmatimonas sp. | reverse complement strand
AACCTTGATGAATCTGGGAATTCGATGACCCCCGCCGCTTCCCAGCCCCCGACCGCACCGGCAACGCCCGATATGGCGTCGCCGCCGGCGCCGGGGAATCGCATTCGCCATCGACACCGCTCATCGATCCGTGACCAGGGGGGACCCACCGATGCACCGTTTCCCAAAGGGACGCGCGCACGCCTGCGCCGTCATGTCCATCGCGCTGCCGATCGCGCTGTCGCTCGTCCTGTTCCCCATCGCCGCCCACGCCCAGGAACACACGACCGACGCCGCCACCTCGCTGCTGCTGCACCTCAACAGCTCGTTCACCGGCGCCGCCGGCGAGACGCCGACCCAGGCGACCGGCACTTCCTACGCGGCGGGCGTCTTCGGGATGGGCGCGAACCTGCCGTCCGGCAGCCGCCTCTCCTACAACGCGTCGGGCAACCTCGCCGCCGCGCAGGGCACGCTGGAGTTCTGGGTGCGTCCCGACTGGAACGGCGCCGACGGCCAGGACCGCATCGTGCTCGCCTGGGGCACCTGGGGCGGCCTGCTGGTCTGCAAGGACGGCGGCGATTACCTGCGCATCATCGTCAACCGCTGGGGTCCCGGCGGCACCTCGGAGCGCGGGGCCGGCCTCTCGGTCGCTTCCGAGTGGGTGGCCGGTGTGTGGCACCACTGCGCCTTCACCTGGAACGCGTCGCAGGTCCAGGTCTACGTCGACGGCGAGCTGCGCGCCCAGGAGGCGGTGGGCTTCACCCTGCCCGCCATCGCCGCCACCACCTTCCAGATCGGCGGCGAGGGCGCGTCCGGCCCGCTGGCCGGCCGGCTCGACGAGGTGCGGATCAGTAGCGCCGTGCGCACCGCCGGCGAGATCCTCGAGAGCTACGCGCGCGGCCTGACCTTCGCCTCGCTCGCGATCGCGCCCGATCCGCTGCAGATCTCCGTGGGCTGGACGGTCACGCCCACGCTCACCGCCGTCGCGACGAGCGGCCCCGTGCTGGACGTGCCGTCGGCGGCCTGCAGCTGGACGGTGGTCGACACGACGGTCGCCAAGGTCGACGTCCAGGGCCGCATCCTCGGCCGCCGCGCCGGCAGCACCAGCGCCGTCGCCCTGTGGCACGGCGTGGCGGACGCCGTGGCGATCACGGTCCAGGCCGCGCTGGCCGCGCCCGCGAACCCGCGCGCCGTGGGCTTCCACACCACCGCGCGCGTGGACTGGGACCCGGTCGTCGGCGACGCCGTGGCCGGCTACGAGATCGAGCGCCGTCCGTCCGGCGGCGCCTTCGCCGCCGTCGGGCGCGTGCTCGCCCGCACCTCGTTCAACGACGTCGGGTTGACGCCCGGACAGGCCTACGAGTACCGCGCCGTCGGCATCGACGCCTACGGTTCGCGCATCACCGCCCTCTCGACCGCCTGCCCGGCGACCATGCAGGCGACGTCGGCCGGCCTCTCTCGCCACAAGAACCTGGAGCTGCTCGTCGCGTTCTACACCGAGGGCTACGCCGCCAACGACATCAACCGGATGACCCAGGGCATCCGCAAGGCGATCGAGTTCTACTGGCGCACCACCGAGGGCAACCTGAACTTCGACCCGACCTTCCTCTACATCGACGCGCCCCTGCCGGCCGACATCTGGAGCCCCGAGGTCGAGGCCGACCTGCGCGCCCGCGGCGTCCGGGACGGCCAGTACGACGTCGCCTACCTGATGGGCCTGGACCTGGCCGGCTGCCTCGGTCCTTACCACGTGCTGGGCAGCACGGTCGCCGCGCTGGGCACGGTCTGCCGCGTGG
This sequence comes from Gemmatimonas sp., assembly GCA_013824755.1. GTDB lineage: Bacteria > Krumholzibacteriota > Krumholzibacteriia > LZORAL124-64-63 > LZORAL124-64-63 > PNOJ01. Next base: position 13,089 of record PNOJ01000079.1, on the reverse strand, counting down.
CCTACCCCGAGAACCTGGCCGCGGTCGACTACAGCGTCGCCTGGACCTTCACCCACGAGATGCACCACGTGCTCGAGCGCCTGGACGACATCACTGGCGACACCACGCCGGACGTCGTGTTCTGCCACTTCCCGTGGAACTACCCCGCCCTCTTCGGCGGCGAGGGCCGGCAGCTGGACTGGGGTCCCCACTACAACGGCATCGCCGTCACGAACCGCCTGTACGGGGACTCCTGGCTGACCTTCCCCGCCCCCTACGACGGTGTCCTGGAGTGCGTGGACGCCGATGGCGACGGCCTGCCCGACGCCGATGACCGCGCCCCGCGGGACGAAGCGGGCTTCGGCTCCAGCCCCGCGCAGCCCGACTCGGACTTCGACGGCCTCGGCGACCTCGCCGAGTACGCCCGCTACGACTTCCGCGGCACCCAGCCGACCGTCCCGGACACCGACGGCGACGGCGTCCTGGACGGCGCCGACCCCCAGCCGCTCTACGACGTGGCGCCGACGCTGCCCCAGCTCGCCGCGGCGCCGGTGATCGACGGCGTCCTGGAGCCCGCCTGGCCGGCGTTCGCCTCGGGCTACTACTACACGAGCGCCCCCGATCCCTTCACGCTCGAGACCTACGCGGGCTGGCGCGCCGAGGGCCTCTACCTCGCCTTCGCGTCGTCGGCGCGGCTGCGCTTCCACGTCTCGGTCGACGGCAGCGGCGAGAACGGCCGCTGGGAGTCGCCCGTGCGCCACGTCGGCGGCGCGACCGACACCGACAACCTCGACAACCGGCCCAACCACATCGGCGACGTCTGGGGCGACGGCAACGACATCACCTTCGCCCACGGCCTGGCCGGCGTGTCGGTCTACGACCGCGGCGCGATCGCCGGCGCGCAGGTCGCCTCGACCTTCACCGGCGGCGTCTACCGCACCGAGGTCCTGATCCCGGCGACGCTGCCGCCCGGCGCGGGCTACACCTGGTACCCGGCCGGCGCCGGCACCCCCGTGACGCAGGGCCTCACGCTCGAGCAGGGGCGCGTGCTCGGCCTGAACGTCACCGTGGCGCCCGTGGTGGGTTCCGACGTCTGGGAGTACTCCGCCGCCTGGTCCGGCCTCTTCGAGACGCACTCCTACGTCGACGTCACGCTGGCCGGCGCGGCCACCGGCGTCGACGACCCGCCGGCGACCGGTCTGCCCGCGCGCAGCGCGCTGACCGACGTCTTTCCGAATCCCTTCAACCCCAGCGTGACGGTGCGCTATGATGTGGCCGCTCCCGGACGCGTCCGCGTTTCGGTCCACGACCTGGCCGGCCGCGAGGTGGCCTGCCTGCTCGACGGCCAGAAGCCCGCCGGCCGCCACGCGCTGGTCTGGACGGGCCGCGACGCCCGCGGCCGGCCCGCCGCGTCCGGCGTCTACTTCGCGCGCTTCGTCGCGGCGGGCGTCGCCGAGACGCGCAAGATCATGTTGGTCCGCTGAGGAGGCCGCCGTGCAGCCCTGCGCCTGGATCCACGAGTTCCCCGCCGCGATCACCGTGTGCGACTCGGCGGGGATCATCCTGGAGATGAACGCCCGCGCGATCGAGACCTTCGCCGACCAGGGCGGCGCCGCCCTGGTCGGCCTGAACCTCCTGGATTGCCACCCCGAGCCCTCGCGCACGCAGGTCGCGGCCATGCTGAAGGACCGCACCCGCAACGCCTACACGATCGAGAAGCGCGGCGTGCGCAAGCTGATCTACCAGTCGCCCTGGTACCGCGACGGCGTCTACGCCGGCTTCGTCGAACTGTCCCTGGAGATCCCGGCCGAGATGCCGCACTTCGTGCGCCAGGGCTGAGCCGGGAGGCGCAATCCGGGTGGCCGCCTTATCCTGGGCGGCATGGAAACACGACCCCTCATCCTCGGCGGCCGCGTCGGCGACCGGGAAGTCCGCTTCGAACTCGGCGCCGGCCTTCACGTCGTCGGCCGCAGCGCGGACTGCGCCGTCGTGCTGCCCGAATCCTCGATCTCGCGCCGGCACGCCGAGGTCGAGCACCTCGACGGGCGGGTCCGCATCCGCGATCTGGGCAGCCACAACGGCACGCAGGTCAACGGGACCGCGATCGCGGACTGGCAGGAGCTGCGGCACGGGGACCGGCTGGTGCTGGGCCGCGCGGAGCTGATCGTCGGCGGCAAGCCGGACACCCAGGCGCTGATGACCTTCGTCGGCGACCGGCCCTCGACCGGCGTGGCGATCACCTGGCACGAGATCGCCGGGCGCGACCGCGGCGAGCGCCTCGCGCCGCGCGGGGGCGGCAAGCGGGCCGAGCTGTTCACCGTGCTGGCCGAGGCGGGCAGCCTGCTGGTGTCCCCGGGCGAGCCCGAGGACCTGTTCGAGCCGATCCTGGATCTCGTCGACGCCGCGATGGCGCCCGAGCGGGCGCTGATCGTGCTGCTGGACGAGAACGACGGCGAGCCGCAGGTGCGCGCCTCGCGCGTGCGCGGCGGCGGCGCGGCCGGCAACGTCATGCTCAGCCGCACGGTGATCGAGCGCGTGCTGGGCGAGCGGGTGTCGTTCCTGATCGAGGACGCGCAGCGGGACGCGGCGCTGCAGGCGCAGATGAGCATCATCTCGCAGGGCCTGCACACGGCCATGGCGGCGCCGCTGTTCGACAACCAGAGCGTCATCGGCCTGCTCTACGCCGACTCCGCCGACACCGCCGACCGCTACACCACCGACGAGCTGAAGGCCTTCACCCTGCTGGCCAACTGCATCGCCGTCGCCCTGACCCACGCCCGCTACCACACCATGGAGGCCGAGAAGCAGCGCCTCGACACCGAGCTGGGCGCGGCCCGGCGCATCATGGCCACGCTGCTGCCCGCCGAGGCGCCGGCGGTCGCGGGCTGGGAACTGCTGACCCACCTGGAATCCTGCACCGAGGTCGGCGGCGACCTCTACGATGTCTTCCCGCTGCCGGACGGGCGACTGGCGGTCGTGATCGGGGACGTGGCGGGCAAGGGGCTGGGCGCGGCGCTGCTGGTCTCTTCGTTGCTGCCGCTGCTGCGGGGCCTGGCCGGCTCGATCGCCGACCCCTCGGATCTGGTCCACCGGCTCAACGCGGTCCTCTTCGCCGCCACCGAACCGATCCGCTACGCCACGCTGTTCGTGGGCCTGCTCGACCCCGCCACCGGGGAGCTGGCCTACGTCAACGCCGGCCACAACCCGCCCTTCGTGGTGCGCGGCGACGGCGCCACCGTCGCGCTGGCCGGCACGGGCCTGCCCGTGGCGCTGATGGACGAGGGGGTCTGGAAGGCCGGCGCGGCCTCGCTCGCGGCCGGCGACCTGCTGGCCCTGTACACCGACGGCATCCCCGAGGCCTGGAACGCCGACGACGAGGACTACGGCGACGAGCGCCTGCGCGACCTGCTGGCTTCCCTGCGCGGCCGGCCGGCGGGCGAGGTGCGCGACGCCGTGCTGGCCGACGTGAAGGCCTTCGTGGGCGAGGCGCCCACCAGCGACGACGTCACGCTGGTGCTGCTGCGGCGCCTGCCCTGATCCCGAACCGCCCCCTCGTCAGGCCTGGCCCCCCGCCCGCCAGCGGCCCAGCCGCGTCTGGAAGCGGTCGAGGTAGGTGAAGAACACCGGCGTCACGTACAGCGTGATCAGCTGCGAGAACAGCAGGCCGCCCACGACGCACAGGCCCAGCGGCCGCCGCGCCTCCGCGCCCGCCCCCATCCCCAGCGCGATCGGCAGCGTGCCGACCAGCGCCGCGATCGTCGTCATCATGATCGGCCGGAAGCGGATGCTGCAGGCCTTCACGATGGCCGCCTCCGCCGCCGCGCCCCGGCGCTTCTCGTCCAGCGCGAAGTCGATCATCATGATGGCGTTCTTCTTCACCACCCCGATCAGCATGATCAGGCCGACGAAGCTGTAGAGGCTCAGGTCGGCCCCGAAGACCACAGTGTCAGCAGGGCCCCGAACAGCGCGAAGGGCAGGCCGGTCAGGATCGTGATCGGGTGCACGAAGCTCTCGTAGAGGATGCCCAGGATCAGGTAGATGACCAGGATGGCGATGATCAGCATCGAGGTCATGCCGGCCTGCGAGGCCTTGAACGCCTGCGCGGTGCCCGCGAAGTTGGTGACGATCGACGACGGTAGCGTCTCGCGCGCGAGGCGGTTGACCGCCGCCACCGCCTCGCTCAGCGCCACCCCCTCGCCCAGGTTGAAGGACACCGTCACCGACGGCAGCTGCCCGGAGTGGTTGACCGTCAGGGGGCCGACGCCGGGCACGACCTGCGCGATCGCCGACAGCGGCACCAGGGCGCCGCCCGCGGCCCTGACGTGGAGCCGGCCGACGGCCTCCGCGTCGCGCTGGCGCTCCGGCAGCAGCTCCATCAGCACGTAGTACTGGTTGTTGGGGGCCAGGATCGTCGACACTTGGCGCGTGCCGAACGCGGAGTAGAGGGTCTCCTCGATCGCCCGCGGCGTCACCCCGAGCGAGGCGGCGCGGTCGCGATCGATGACCACGTCGATCTCGGGGTTGCTCACCCGCAGGTCGCTGTTCACGTCGCGCAGCTTCGGCTCCCGGCGCAGTCCGGCCTCGAAGGCGGGCGCCGCCGCGTAGAGCGCCTCGAGGTCGGCCGACTGCATCGTGAACTGGTAGAGCCCCGAGGCGAAGCGCGCGCCGATGTTGATGGCCGGCGGGTTGGTGACGAAGGCGCGGATGCCCGGGATCGCGGCCAGCTTGCCGCGCAGGCTGTTGACGACCTCGTCGGCGCTCAACTCCCGCTCCGCGCGGGGCTTCAGGCGCAGGAAGAAGCGCCCCTGGTTGCCGGAGGCGGTCGGGCCGCCGGCCCCCACGCTCGACATGAAGACGTCGACGTTCGGGTCCTGCGCCAGAACCGCTGCCACGTTCTGCTGGTGCGCGCTCATGGCCTCGTACGAGAGCCCCTCCGCGCCCTCCGTGGTGCCGGTGAGGAACCCGGTGTCGGTGCTGGGGATGAAACCCTTGGGAACCACGCGGAACAGCACCAGCGTGCCGGCGAACACCGCCAGCGACAGCAGCAGGGTGGCCCGCTTGTGGCGCATCGCCGTGCCCAGCGTCCGCTCGTACAGGGCGAGCCCGTCCACCCAGACCCGTTCGATGCCGTCGTAGAACCGGTTGTGCTTCACGTGCTGGGGCTTGAGGAAGCGGCTGCACATCATCGGGGTCAGCGTCAGCGAGACGAAGCCCGAGACCAGGATCGCCGTCATGATGACGACCGCGAACTCCCGGAACAGGCGCCCCATGATCCCGCCCATGAACAGGATCGGGATGAAGACCGCCGCCAGCGAGAGCGTCATCGAGACGATGGTGAAGCCGACCTCGCGCGCCCCGTCGACCGCGGCCTGGTAGGGCTGCTTCCCCATCTCCAGGTGCCGGTAGATGTTCTCCAGCATCACGATGGCGTCGTCGACGACGAAGCCGACCGACAGCGTCAGCGCCATCAGCGACAGGTTGTCGAGGCTGTGGCCCAGCAGCGCCATGACGCCGAAGGTGCCGACCAGCGACATCGGCAGCGCCAGGCTGGGGATCACCGTGGCCGACAGGTTGCGCAGGAACAGGAAGATCACCAGCACCACCAGGCACAGCGTCAGCAGCAGGGTGAACTTCACGTCGTGGACCGATTCGCGGATCGGCTGCGCCCGGTCGATCATCACGTTCAGCGTCGCGGCGGCCGGCAGCTGGCTGCGCAGGTCGGGCAGCAGCGCCTGCACCGCGCGGGAGACCTCGTCGGTGTTCGTGCCGGGCTGCCGCTGCACCGCCAGCATGATCGCGCGCTGGTCGACGAACCAGCTGGCGGTGCGGTCGTTCTGCACGCTGTCGATCACGCGCCCGAGGTCCTGCAGGCGCACCGGCGCGCCGTCGCGGTAGGCCACCACGATCGGGCGGAACTCCACCGCTGTCTCCAGCTGGCCGGTGGCGCGCACGGTCGTGGCCCGGTCCGGGCCCCACAGCGTCCCGGTCGGCAGGTTGACGTTGTTCGCCTGGATCGACTGGACGACCTCGTCGAGGCCGATGCCGCGCGAGGCCAGCGCCTGCGGATCCAGCTGCACGCGCACCGCGTACTTCTGCGAGCCGTAGACCTGCACCTGGGCCACGCCGCTGACCATCGAGATGCGCCGCGCGATCATCGTCTGCGCGTACTCGTCCAGCACCGACAGCGGCAGCGTCGGCGAGGTGATGTTGATCATCAGGATGGGCGAGTCGGCCGGGTTCACCTTCTGGTAGGAGGGCGGCGCCGGCATGTCGCTCGGCAGCTGCCGCTGCACCGCGGCGATGGCGGCCTGCACGTCCTGGGCGGCGGCGTCGATGTCGCGCTCCAGGCTGAACTGGATGGTGATCGTCGTGGAGCCCAGGCTGCTCGTGGAGGTCATGTTGTCGATGCCGGCGATGGTGGAGAACTGCTTCTCCAGCGGCGTGGCCACCGCCGAGGCCATCGTCTCGGGGCTGGCCCCGGGCAGGCCCGCCGACACCGAGATGGTCGGGAAGTCCACGTTCGGCAGGTCGCTGACCGGCAGCTGCCGGTAGCCCAGGACGCCGGCCCCGAGGATGGCCAGCATGACCAGCGTCGTCATGACGGGCCGGCGGATGAAGAGGCTCATCGCGCGCCCCCCGACGCGGGCTTCGGCGCGGCCTGAGGCGTCTTGACCTCCACGGTCGTCCCGGGCGCCAGCCGCATCTGCCCGTCGACCACGACCGTCTCGCCGTCGCGCAGGTCGCCCGCGACCACGGCCAGCCCGTCGATGGTGCGGTCCACGACCACGGCGCGCTTCTCGACCTTGCGGTCGTCGCCCACCACGAAGACGAACAGGCCGTCGCGCCCGGTCACCACCGCGGCGGCGGGCACCGTCAGCGCGCCGGCCTCGACCGCGAGCACCAGGTCCACGTCCACGAACTGCCCGGGCCAGAGCGCGCCGTCGGCGTTCGGGAACTCCGCCTTCAGGGTCACCGTCCCGGTGGCGCCGTCCACGGCGTTGTCCACGAAGACCAGCCGGCCCGCGAGCGGCTCGCCCTTGCCGTCGCGCGCGGGCCGCGCGTGGACGGCCAGGGCGCCGCCCGCCGCGTAGCGTCGCACCCGCGGCAGGTCGGCTCCCGGCACGGCGAACCCCACGCGGATCGGGTGCAGCTGGTTGACCACGACCAGAGGGCCGCCGTTCGCCGTCACCACGTTGCCCTTCTTCACCAGGACGCTGCCGGTGCGGCCGGCCACGGGCGACGACACGGTGGCGTAGGCGAGGTTCAGCTTCGCCTGCTCCACCGCCGCCCGGTCGGCCTGCACGGCGGCCCGGAAGACCTCCGCCTGGGTGCGGGCGGCGTCGGCCTGCTCGCGCGTGACGTAGTCCTTGGCCGCCAGCTTCGCGTAGCGGTCGGACTGGGCGTCGGCGTTGGCGGCCTGCGCCTCGTCGCGCGCGAGCTGCGCCTGCGCCGCCGCCAGCGCCGCCTGCAGCGGGCGCGGGTCGATCTGGAACAGGGCCTGCCCCGCCGCGACGTCGTCGCCCTCGGCGAACGCGACGCGCGTGATCACGCCGCCCACCTGCGGGCGGACCGCCACGGACTCGATCGGCTCGACCGTGCCCACCGCGTTCAGCAGCAGCGGCGCGGGCTGCACCTTCACGGCGCCGGTCACCACCGGCACCGGTGGCGACTTCGGGGCCGGCTTCGCCCCCGTGCCCGCCAGGGCGAGCAGGGCGGCGGCCATCATCAGCGCGGGCGCGGGTCGTCTCTTCGTCGCCGTCATCGTGTCACCTCGGGATGCAGGTTGTCGGGAGCCAGAGGGTTCGCGCCGCGCAGGCCCAGAACGCCCGCGTCGCGGGCGAGCTGCGCCAGTGAGGTGAACCAGTCCAGGCGGGCGTTGACCTGCTGGGCGCGCGCCGACGCCAGCGCGCGCTGCGCCGACAGCAGGTCCAGGATGTCACCCACGCCCTCGCGGTAGCGGCCGAGCGCGACCTCTTCGGAGGCGGCGGCGCTGGCCAGCAGCTCGTCGGCCGTCCGGACCCGCTCGGTGGCGGTGAGGAAATCGCTGTGCGCGACGAAGATCTCGTAGACCACGCGCTGCTCGAAGCCGCGCGCCCGCTCGGCGGCCGCGTCGGCCTCGGCCCGGGCCCGGGCCAGCTCGTGGCGGCCCGAGAAGCCGCCGAACAGCGGGATACTGAGCGTGAGCGCGCCGCTGGTGCGGTCGACGGGGTCGTCCACGCCGTCGGTCCAGGTGCGGACCGCCGAACCGCTCACCGACAGCGACGGCAGCAGGTCCGCGCGCGCGCTGCGGACGCGGGCCGCGGCGGCCAGCGCCTGCGACTGCGCCGCCCGCAGGTCGGGCCGCGCCGCCACGGCGCCGGCGATCAACTCGTCCACCGCGAGCGCGACGCCGTCGACCGGGACGTCGGGCACGCCGATCTCGATGTCGTAGGGAACGTTCGCCGGGTAGCCCATCGACACCGCGAGCGCACCCCGGGTGGTGCGCACTTGGCCCTCGGTGGCCTGCAGGTCCAGCTTGACCTGGGCGCGGGCCGTGCGCGCCTGCAGCACGTCGGCGATCGTGGCCAGCCCGACCTCGTGGCGCGCCTCGGCCGCGGCGAGGCTGCTGTCCGCCTCGGCCCAGGACGCGCGGTTCGCCACGAGGATGGCCTTGGCGCCGCCGTAGCGGTAGAACGCCGTCACCACGTCCAGGACGGCGTCCTGGATGACGGCGTTGTGCGTCCAGTCGGCCGCCAGCAGGGACTGCTTCGCGGCCTCGACGCGCCCCGCGCGCCCGCCGAAATCCAGCAGCTGCCACGACAGCACGGCGCCGGGCCCGTAGGTCGTCGACCATCCGGACGCGCCGCCCGTCGTGCGGGCCTGCGCGGAGTTGCCGCGCGCGAGCGTCGCGGTCCCGTCGAGCGAGGGCAGCCGGGTTCCCTTCGCCGAGCCGTAACCCCCGGCGGCGGCCCTGGCGTTGGCCCAGGCCTCGCGCGTGGCGGGGCTGTTGGCCAGCGCGATGTCCACGACTTCGGCCAGGGTGAGGTTCGCCAGGCGCTCCGCGACGGCTTCGGGCGGGATGGCGGGTCCGGACGGCGACGCGGCGGCGGCGGTGGACGCCGGCGGGATCCAGGGCGTGTCGGGCGCGGGCGAGACCCCGGCCACGCCGCCGACGCGCGGCGGCCCGCTCGCGCAGCCGGCGGCGAGCAGCGCCAGGACCGCGGCCACGTGCACGGCGGCGCCGCGGACGGCCGAGACTTGCGATCGATCGTTCATGATGTCCTCCCGAAACACCTTAGGAACGCGGCGGTCGGCGGTCAAGACGCCGGTGACCCGCGGCGGAATGGCCCGGCGCCTGGACCTTCAGTCGTCCCTGCCGTCGTTCGTGTTCGACTCCACGGGACCATCGGTGCGGCTGCTGCGCAAACCGACGACCGAACCGGCGGCGCCGACGAGCACCGCGCCGAGTTCGCAGTTGTCGAGGTAGGGTCCGCGGACGGGATCGGTGTCGTCGGCGAGGGCGGCGACGACCCGCTGCCCGGACCGCGCGCGAAGAGCGGCACCAGCGAGTTGGTGTGCTCGCCGGTGAGGAACACGTAGGTTGGCACGGGGCCGGCGAGGTGGCCGCACTCATGGTCCGCGGTGACCACGACGAGGGTCTCCCCGAGCAGGCCGCGCTCGTCGAGCCCCGCCATCACGGCTTCGACCGCCCGGTTGAAGTCCGTCATTTCCTCGATCATCCGCCCCGCCCGGCCGTCGTGGCTCGCCCAGTCGACGGCGCCCCCCTCGATCAGCAGGCAGAAGCCGTCCGGGTCCGCGTCCAGGACGTTCAGGGCGGCCCGCGCCATTTCGGCCAGGGTCGGGACGTCCTCGTTGCGCGGCACGGCGAAGGGCGCCGCCAGAGGGTCGCCACCGCGCTGCGCCTGCAGGGTCTCGCGGACCGGCGGCACGCCGACCACACGACGCGGCGCAGCGCCGCTGGCCAAGGCCTGGAATTGCCCGCGTGCCGTGATCAGCGACCAGGGACCTTCGCCCGCCGCACCGAGGCTGCCCGCGACGAGCGAATCCCAGGTCGCGGCGCCGCCGACCCGGCAGTAGTCCGCAACGTCGCACCGGCGCCCGTCGTCGTCGTGCCAGGGGTGCCCGGCGCCCATGACGACGTCCAGCTTGCCGCCGAGCATGAGCCGCGCGATCTCCAGGTAGGCGCCGCGATCCTGGCAGGAGACGGCGAATCCCGCCGGCGTGGCGTGGACGAACGGCACCGTGGTGACGACGCCGGTCGACTTGTCGGCCGCGGCCATGGCCTGGGCGAGCGTCACGAGGGGATCGCCGCGGGGATCGACCGCCAGGCGGCCGTTGACCGTCTTGACCCCGGTGGTCATGGCGGTGATCGCGGCGGCCGAATCGGTGAGGTCGCGGTCGCACCAGGCGGGGTCGCGCCACATCTGTTCGGGGTCGTAGGTCCCGCCGGCGGGCGGCGTGCACATCGCCAGGCGCACCGGCCAGCCGTCGTACACCTGCAGACCGGTCGGATCCGCCTCTTGGAGCCGGGCGGCCTCGTAGTGCTGGAATCCGGCGCCGTCGGCGACGAACAGCACGACGTTGCGCGGGGCGGCCGCGCCCGCGGCCAGGCAGAGCGAGGTGAGCAGATGCGTGAACACGGGGCTCCTTTCGGGACCCGGAGAATGTAAACGCTGATCGAGAAGAATTCGAGAAACGTCGGTTACGCTCGCCATCCGCCCGTTCAGATGCGAAGGCCGCTCCCCCGGCGGGAGCGGCCTTCGCGCGTCGGTGGCCGGCGATCAGCGGTACATGCTCTTGACGTTGCCCCAGGCGGTCTGCTCGGCGGGGACGCCGCACTCCATGTAGTTGTAGGTGACCGAGTAGGTGACGTAGGCCTGCAGGCCGATCGACCAACTGCTGGCGTTGGTCTGGGTGGACAGGTTGAGGGCCGTGCAGGGGATGTTGACCGTGCCGGCGCCCGTGAACAGCGCCAGGTCGGAGGCGCTCGTCAGGCAGACCGTGTCGCCGACGGACACGTCCAGGCCGGTGTGGGTCACGCCGGACGTGCCGGCATAGTCCGCGGTGCCGTCGTAGGGAGAGAGCGGATCCATGAAGATCTGCGACGGCTGGAGCACCATCACCGGCGACAGGTCGGGCCGCCGGACCGTGACCTGGACCTGGAAGTTGCTCGCCACGGTCGTGAAGAAGTTTTGGGTGTTCTCGAAGCCCATGAACCCGGCCCCGTGCGCCGTCGCCTGCACGCAGACGGAGGTCAGGCACTGGCCGGGCAGATCGAACTGCGGCACGGACTGGACCGGGAACGTGTACACGCTCGATCCCAGATAGGGAGAAGGGCCGTAGACGCTGCTGTGCGTGATGGAGGCGGCCCGGGCGCCGGCGCCCGCGATCGTCAGCGACAGGCACACGGCGACGGCGAAGCGGGAGACGGTCGGTTTCAAGCTGGTCATGACATCGATCCGATCATTGAAGCCCACGGACGGGATACACACCTGATGTACCGGGCAATGCGGCCGCATCTTGGGGGTTGCTCGGCGCGGCGCGATCACACAGCGCGGAGATGTGAAGGGTAGGACTAATGAGGACTAATCGCCACCTGAATAGGGCGCGGGGCGGGCGGGCGCCGACTACAGCGCCTTCGCGACGATCCGGAAATGCCGTCCGGTGATGGCGAGGGTGACCGCCAGGCCGATGCGGTCGGGATGCTGCAGCAGCGTCGTGGTCAGGAAACGCCAGTACGCCCGGCGCCCCCGCTCGCGGATCCCCATCCACCACAACGACTTCGCGAGCGCTTGCAGGTCGCTCCGCGACAGGTGCGCCCGCGGTCCGCGGGCGCGGTGGTTCTCCAGCAGGGTCCGGACGCGCCGGTAGTAGGCGTTCGGTTCGTAGAGCCGCTGCATCAGCAGGCGGTAGTTCTCGATCAGGAACTCGCGGTCCAGCTTCGGCACGAAGTTGAAGGTCGCCTTGGTGTTGTCGCCGCCGCCGTCGCCCAGCAGGCGCCCCTCGCCCGCCAGCCGCCGGTAGAGGCGGCTGCGCGGGATGGCCTGCAGCATCCCGACCATCGCGGTGACCACGCCGGCGTTCTGGATGAACTCGAACTGCCGCTGGAAGATGTCGGGGCGGTCGCTGTCGAAGCCCACGATGAAGCCGCCCATCACTTCCAAGCCGGCGTGCTGGATGCGGCGCACGGCGGTCGGCAGGTCGCTGCGCAGGTTCTGCATCTTGTGGCACTCCTGCAGGCTCTCGGCGCTCGGCGTCTCGATGCCCAGGAACACCTTCTTGAAGCCTGCCTCGACCATCAGCTGCAGCAGCTCGGGGTCCTCGGCCATGTTCACCGAGGCCTCGGTCAGGAACGTCATGCGCGCGCGCGTCGCGCGGCGCCAGCCGATCATCGCGCGCAGCAGTTCCTTGCAGCGCCGCGGATCGCCCACGAAGTTGTCGTCGACCAGGAAGGTCTGTCCGCGCCAGCCCCGCTCGCGTAGCGCGTCCAGCTCGGCGAGGAAGCGCTCGGGCGTCTTGTAGCGCGGCTTGTGCCCGTTCAGCGCCACCACGTCGCAGAACTCGCAGTCGAAAGGGCAGCCGCGGCACGACTGCACCGACATCGTCGCGTACTCCCGCAGGTCGATCAGGTCCCAGCGCGGCAGGGGCGTCAGCGACAGGTCGGGGTAGCGCGGCGCCTCGTACAGGGGCCGGACGCGCCCCGCCTCCATGTCGGCGACGAGCGCCGCGGCGGTCTCCTCCGCCTCCCCGACCACCACATGGTCGACGCCGGGGTTGTCGGCCGCCTCGGCGGTGAACAGCGGTCCGCCGCCGATCATCGGCTTGCCCGCCGCCCGGCAGGTCGCGATCACCTCGAGCAGCGAATCGCGCTGCGCCAGCATGGCGCTGACCAGCACGTAGTCTGCCCACGCCACATCTGCAGACGGCAGGGGCCGGCAGTTCAGGTCGACGATCTTCAACTCCCAGTCCCGCGGCAACAGCCCGGCGAAGGTCAGCAGGCCCAGCGGCGGGTTCGAGGCGCGCTTGCCCACGAAGGGCAGGGCGTTGCGGAAGCTCCAGAAGGTGTCGGGGGTGCGCGGTTCGACCAGCAGGACCCGCATGGGGGTCTCC
>PNOJ01000078.1 GCA_013824755.1 Gemmatimonas sp. | reverse complement strand
CTCGGGCCTCGCGGGTCTCGGCGCCGGACGCCTCGCTGCGGCGCGGTTCGCCCTGGCGCGCCTCGCCGGGGCGGGCGCCCGGATGGGCGTCCTGGCGCGGCTCGGAACGCGGGCGCTCGTCGCGGCGGCCGCGGCCGCCGTCGCGGCCCCGATCACTGTCGCGGCCCCTGCCGCCGTCGCGACCGCGCTGTTCGTCGCGACCGCCGGCCGGACGCTGCTGCCCGTCGACGCGGGCCGCGCCGCGGTTGCGGTCGCCGCCCTGGCTGCGGTCCTGGCCGCGACCTCGGTCGGAGCCGCGACCACGGTCCGAACCACGACCACGATCGCCGGGCGCTGCGGAGCGCGGCGCGTCCTGCCGGCCGCGGGCGCCGCCGCGGCGGCGGACGCGGACGCGGGCCGCGCGGCGGCCGATCAGGCCGAACAGACCGTCCTTGCCTTCTTCGAGCACTTCGATCTGGACCTCGTCGCGACGGGCGCCGAGTTGGAGCAGGGCTTCGGAGACGGCCTCGTCGACCGTGCGGCCCTTGCTCTCGCAGACGTCGCCTGGCAGTTTCTCGTTCTTCACGCTGGTGCACCTCCCGATGCGGGTGCGGACTTGTGGATCCTCCAGGTCTGCAGGGCCGTGACGGCCGTGTTGATCGTCCAGTAGATCACGAGTCCGGAAGGCATGTTGTAGAGGAAGAAGAGCATCATCACGGGCATGATCGTGTTCATGGCCGCCATCTGCCCGCCCGCGCCGCCGGTGGGCGTGAGCTTGGTCTGCCACCAGGTCACCGCCGCCATCAGCAGGGGCAGCAGGTTGAACAGGTTGCCGAGCAGAGGCAGGGAGAACGGCAGCACGAACAGCGCGTCGGGTTGCGACAGGTCCTTGATCCAGCCCAGCCAGGGCGTCATGCGCAGGTCCACCATGTTGTAGAGCACCTGGTAGAGCGCGATGAACACCGGCATCTGGACCAGCATCGGCATGCAGCCCGACATGCCCGCGAGGGGATTCACTCCCTCTTCCTTGTAGAGTTTCATCATCTCCTGGTTGTAGCGCTGCGGGTCGCCGCTGTGCTTCTTCTTCAGCGCGTCCAGCTTCGGCTTCAGCCTGGCCTGCGAGTCCTGCATCTGCTTCATGGCCTTGGTGCCCTTGGCCGTCAGCGGCCAGAACACCAGCTTGCTGAGGATGGAGATGATGACGATGACCCAACCGTAGTTGGGGATGAACCCGTGCAGCCAGTTCATCAGGCGCAGCACGAGTTCGCTGATGGGCTGGATCCACTTCCAGCCCAGGTTCACGATCTTCTCGAGATCGTGGCCGTGGGCCCGCAGACGACGGTAGTCGTTGGGGCCGAGATAGAGCGACACCGCGGCGGTCGCGGCGCCGGCGCCGGGGCGCGCGGGGACCTCGAACTCCCAGGCCTGGCGGCCCGTCTCGCGGTCGCCGCCGAGCTTGACGCGGCCCTCGGCGGCCGAGCGGCCGTCGTCGGGCAGGAAGCCGAGGATCGAGAAGTACTTGTTCTGCACGCCGGCGAAGCGGATGGTGCCGCGGAACGCTTCCTCGCCCTTGCCCTTGACCACGTTGTCCTGCGACATCGCGTGGAAGTCCTCCCCCACCTGCACGAAGGAGCGGAAGCTGCCCTGCTGCATCATGACCTTGGTCGCGTGCTCGGTGACCGCGATGCCGCGCCGCCAGACGAAGCGCGCGCCGCGCAGCGCGGGGCCGCCCGACGGCGTCTCGTAGCGCACGTCCACGATGTAGTCGCCGGGCCGCAGCGTGTAGATCTTGCGCACGACCAGGCCGCCGGCGCCCGCGGCCTCCAGCACCAGCTCGCGCGGCGCGGCGCCCGCACCCAGCGTGAAGCCCGCCTCGCCGACGGGCAGGAACGGCGCCCGGCCGACATCCAGCTCGCCGCTCTCGCGCACCAGGACGTCGCCCGCGGGCGGCTCGTCGAGCGCGCCGGCGGGGGGCACCAGTTCCACGCCGCCGCCGTCGCCGTTGCGGTAGCCGTGGAGCCTGCAGCCGACGATCGCGCCGCCGGCCTCGGCGATGCGCAGCGTGAACAGCTCGTTGCCGATCTCGTAGACCGCGTCGCCCGGCGTCGCGAAGACGCCGCCGGAGCCGGCCGCGAAGGCGGTCGACGTGTCGGTCGCGGCGAGGGCCGCGGGTCCGGCGGTTCCCGCGTCGCCGGCGACGACTTCGGCGCCGGTCCCGGTGACGCTCTCGGCGGCGGGACGGACCGGCGCCGGCTCGGGCCGGTAGCGGTCCATCACCTTCGACCAGACCAGGAACAGGACCAGGAACAGCAGCATGGCCAGGAGCGTGCGTCTATCCATGACGGTGATCTCCGTGGTGGGAGGAGGCGCCCGCCGCGGCGGGGGGCACCGGATCGTGGCCGCCGGCGCGCCAGGGATGGCAGCGCAGGATGCGGCGCGCGGCGAGGGCCGTCCCGCGCCGCAGACCGTGCGCGCGCAGGGCCTCGGCGGCGTATTCGGAACACGACGGTTCGTAGCGGCACGTGGCGGGCAGCAGCGGCGAGAGCAGACGCTGGTAGATCCTGACCAGCAGGTAGGGCGCGCGCCACATGCTTCTAGTGACCCTCCGGCTGCTGGGGCCGACCAGCGTCGGGCTCGGTTCGGTCGGGCTCGACTCGATCGGGCTCGACTCGATCTGGTTCGTCCAGGCGGGCGAGCGCGGCGCGCGCGTCCGCGATGACGTCGTGGATGTTGCGCTCGAGGATCGGCCGCCGTCCCACCGCGACGACCCACAGGCCCGTCGCGGCCTCTCCGTCTTCCAGCGATCTCGTCCCGGCGCCGTCGACAAACCAGGCGGTCTTCTTCACGGTCGCTTCCGAGCCCGGGAAGAACACCGCCTGGAGCATGTGCCGCAGAAGTCGCTTGGCCCGGTTGCGCTGGACGGCTCCGCCGACCTTCTTGCTGGCGACGACCGCCTTGGCGTCGTCCGGAGCCGGAAGCAGATGGAGGACGAACGTGCGGGTGACGAGTTTCCGGCCTTCCAGATAGACCTTTTGGAAATCCTTCTGCCGGGTCAGCGATCGCGGATTCACATCCGTCCTCGAGGCCCCGACATCAGACCCATCCCGACATCAGACGCTCACGCGCTTGCGGCCCTTGGCGCGGCGGCGCTTCAGGACGAGACGCCCGCCCTTGGTGGCCATCCGCGAACGGAAGCCGTGGGTGCGGGCGCGCTTGATATTGCTGGGCTGATAGGTCCTCTTCACGGGGGCCTTCCTTGTGCAACGGGTTTTCAGAGCAGAACCGATGAAGATTATGCCGACCGCAGGGGAGTGTCAAGGAACTTCGCCGACGGATCGGCCCCGGAATGCCGCCGGAGGGCGATTCCGGGGTCCGGCGGGTCCGGGGCTCCGGGGTCCGGACACCGACCGGGGCCGGCGTCGGCGGCCCGGCTCCGGGAGCACAACTCTGTGGGCGCCAGGGAGTTCAGGTCTTTTTAAAACGCCTGGAAGAAAATCCTTGCAGCCCATTTTGGGCCATGCTAGCTTCGCTCCACGGCTGTTGAAAACCAAGGAATGGCACCCCAAGATTATCCACAATTCTTCAGTCCTGTGGATAACTTGACATAGAAACCCGGCGTCGGTTTTCGCAACTCAATGAATTTGTTGGATTTGTCGTGGCGGCCCGCCTGTGCGTAAGTGGGCGCCGGTTGGGGAAGTCCGTCTCGCGACCAAGGAAGGGGCACCCACCTGATGGAACTGGCTCCCCTGACCAGCTACTGGGACGCGGTCCTCGACCTGATCCGCCAGAAGGTCTCCCAGCAGACCTTCGAGACCTGGTTCTCGCCCCTGCGCCCGGTGGCGTGGGACGCCGACGGGATCCGGATCCTGTGCCCGGACCGGTTCTTCCAGGACTGGTTCAGCGAACACCACTCCGCGACGCTCACCCAGGCCCTGGCCGACCACTTCGGCCGGTCCGTGGTCTGCACCTACACGTTCGACGAGACCGCGTCCGACCGCCGGCGCGACCTGTTCGACGCCGGCGCCATCGTCGAGGAGGCCGAGGTGCTGCCCGCGGAGGAGCCGACTCCCCCGCCCGCCGCGGCCCGCCAGGGCCACGGCCGGATCTACCTGAACCGCGACTACACCTTCGACAGCTTCGTCATCGGCTCGGGTTCGAAGATGGCCTACGCGGCCTCGGTGGCGGTCAGCGAGAAGCCGGGCGGGGTCTACAACCCCCTGTTCATCCACGGCGGCGTCGGCCTGGGCAAGACCCACCTGATGCACGCCATCGGCAACGCGGTGCTGGCCGGGGCGCCCGGACGCAAGGTCTGCTACATCACGGCCGAGCAGTTCATGAACGACCTGATCTGGTCGATCCAGAAGAACCGCACCTACGAGTTCAAGAACGAGTACCGCAACGTCGACGTCCTGCTGGTGGACGACGTGGCCTTCCTCGCGGGCAAGGAGTCCACGCAGGAGGAGTTCTTCCACACGTTCAACACGCTCTACAACGACAGCAAGCAGATCGTGCTGACCTCGGACCGCCCGCCCAAGGAGATCCCCACGCTCGAGGAGCGCCTGCGCTCGCGTTTCGAGTGGGGCCTGCTGGTGGACGTCCAGGCGCCCGATTTCGAGACCCGGGTCGCGATCCTCAAGAAGAAGGTCGAGACCAACAACATCTACATCTCCGACGACGTCATCGAGTACGTCGCCACGAACGTCACCAACAACATCCGCAATCTCGAGGGAGCGCTGATCAAACTCCTGGCGTTTGCAGGTCTCACTGGCAGCGAGATCAGTCTGGACATGGCCTCCGAAGTACTCTCCTCCGTGTTCCAGACGTCTCCGGTCAGGGCGGCGACGATCGCCGACGCGATGCATGTCTCTTGCGAGCATTATCGCGTCACGGTCGATCAGCTCAAGTCCAAACGGCGCACCCAGGACCTCGTCCTGGCCCGCCAGGTGGCCATGTATCTCGCCAGGGAAAAGGTCGGCGTCTCCCTCAACCAAATCGGCCGCGCGTTCGGCAACCGCGACCACACCACCGTCCTGCACGCGTGCCAGAAGATCAGGGGCCTCATCGAGGAGGACCCGCGCTTCCGCGGGACCATCAAGGACCTCTTCGCGCGCTTCTAGGACGACGCGCCCGGCCGGCCTCCGCGGGGGGGCCGGCCTCGCTTTCCCCCCCGGCGCGCCTGGGGAGAAACCTGTGGACGGGCGGTGCGCAGAACGTGCACGGACGCGGCCCGGTGGACGACGGGCCGCGAAGCCCCGGGTCATCCACGAACCGTCCACCATCCGCAACGGCGCCGCAGGGCTCTCCAGGGTGTCGCCGGGCGGGAAAGGGGCGGGAAACGGGGAGATGTCCACCCTGTCCACCGCTCCTACTACCTCTCCTACTTTATCTATAAAGACTTGAAGAGGGAGAGCGCGGTTCATATCATGGGCATCCCTCGCGAAGCGGCGCCGCCCGCGGGCACCCACCCAGATCCGGAGGACGACTCTTGAAGTTCACGATCCAGCAGGACGACCTGCAGAAAGCCTTGGCGATCGTCGCCAACGTGGTGGCCAACAAGCCGGTCATGCCCGTGCTGAACTGCGTGCTGCTGGAGGTGGACAAGAACAGGTTGACGGTCTCGTCGTCGAACCTGGACATGTCCGTCACGACGTCCACCGACAAGGTCGCGGTCAAGGACGGCGGGCGGATCGCCGTGCCGGCGGCCAAGTTCGTCTCCTTCGTGCGCAGCCTGCCCGCGGGCGAGGTCGTCGTCTCGGAGAAGGGCGGCCGCGTCAGCGTCGTGGCCGGCAAGTCGAGCCTCAGCGAGCAGTGCATGGACGTGGCGATGTTCCCGTCGCTGCCCGGCATGCCCGAAGGCGAGGGCCACGAGGTCGACGCCGGCGTCCTGGCCCGCATGGTCCGCGCCACCAGCTACGCCGTCTCGCGCGACGAGACCCGGCCGGCCCTGCTGGGCATCCTGTGGGAACTGAAGCCGACGTCCCTGGCCATGGTCGCCACCGACGCCCACCGCCTGGCCCGCATCGAGCGCAAGATGGACTGGACGGTCACCGAGGTGCGCAGCGTCATCGCCGACACCCCGGGCCTGCTGCAGTTCGTGCGCCTGGCCGAAGGCATCGAGACCGCCCGCGTGAAGTTCGGCGACAACCAGATCAGCTTCCGGCTGGGGGAGACCGTCCTGCACATCCGCCTGCTCGAGGGACCGTTCCCCGACTACACCGCCGTGATCCCGCAGGCCAACAACCTGCAGATGATCGTCGACCGCGAGGCGCTGAACACCGCGGCGCGGCGCGTCTCGATCACCGCCGACCGCGTGACCAGCCAGATCCGCCTGGGCGTCGAGTCCGGCCGCCTCGAGCTGACCGCCTCGGGCACCGACGGCAGCCGCACCGAGGACGAGATGCCGGTGGAGTTCGACGGCGAGGCCATGGAGATCGGGTTCAACTACACCTACCTGCTGGACGTGCTGAAGAACATCGGCGCCGACACCCTGCGCTTCTCCCTGCGCGACTCGCAGAGCGCGGCCCTGGTGCGGCCGGAGGGCGACTCCCCGGACGGCGACCTGCTCTGCCTGCTGATGCCGTTGCGCCTGACCTCCGAGTGAGGCCGTCGTGCGGCTGATCGAGGCCTCCCTGTCGGGCTTCCGCAACCTCGCGGAAGCCCGGCTCTCGTTCTCGCCCGGGGTCAACGTCTTCACCGGCGCCAACGGCCAGGGCAAGACCAACCTGCTCGAGGCGCTGAACTACCCCGCCCTGGGCCGCTCCTACCGCGGCGCCCGCGACGAGGAACTCATCGGTTTCGGCGCCGACGCCGCCCGCGTCGAAGTCGCGGCTGAGACCGAGAGCGGCCTGGTCGAGAGCTACGAGTACGGCCTGGAGCGCGGGGGCGGGCGACGCCTGCGCGTGGCCGGCGAACCGGTGCCGCGCAAGGCGGACCTGGTGGGTCGCCTGGCCACCGTGGTCTACGACCCGCAGACCGTGACGCTGGTGCGCGGCGCGCCGGAGGGACGCCGCCGCTACCTCGACCAGGGGCTCTGCGGCCTGGACCACGCCTACTTCGTCACGCTGCAGGCCTACAACCGCGCGCTGAAGCAGAAGACGAGCCTGCTGCGGGACGCGGCGGCCGGCGGCCGCGGCCGCGCGGGCCTGCGCGACGACCTGCGGGCCTGGAGCGACGAGATGGCGCGGCACGCCGCGCCCCTGATCCGCGATCGCGCCCGCTACGCGCGCGAGCTCGGCCCGGTGGCGCAGGACGTGCTGGCGGGATTCACCGGTCGGCCGGCGACGCTGGAGATCGTCTACGCGCCCGGCCTCGAGATCGCCGAAAAAGAGGCCCCGGCGGCGGATTTATCCCGGGAAATTTCGTCGTTTCTCGACTATATTGGGGAGGCGGAAATCCGGCGCGGGCGCTGCCTCGCCGGACCCCACGCCGACGACCTGGTCCTGTCGCTCGACGGCGTGGATCTCAGGACGTTCGGTTCCCAGGGGGAGACCCGCTCGGTGGCCATCGCGCTGAAGCTGGCCCAGGGAGAACTGGTGTTCCGCAGGAGGCGGATCCGCCCCATCCTCTTCTTCGACGACATCTTCAGCGAGCTCGACCAGGAACGCGCGCGGCGGCTGCAGGAGGCGACCGCGCAGATGCACCAGGTGTTCATCGCGACCGCGCGCGCGGACGACGTGGCCGGCTGGCGGCCGCGAGACGCCCGCCGCTGGGCGGTCGAGGCCGGAAGGATCACCGAAGCTCCATGACGGGTGCGCGCGGCAAAGGCAAACCCCAGTCGGTGGGCGACATCCTGCCCTCGGCGCTGGCGGCGGCCGGCCTCGGACGGCGCTTCGCGGAGCGGTCCGTGCTGGAGGACTGGGTGCAGATCGCCGGCGAGCGGGTCGCCGCGCACAGCCGCGCGGTGGACCTGCGGGACGGCGTGCTCGTCCTGGACGCGGACCACGGCGCCTGGCGCCAGGAGCTGACGCTCCTGTTCCCGACCATCGCCCGCAAGTACAACGAGCGCCACGGCGAAGGCACCGTGCGCGAGATCCGGTGGCTGAACCGGGACCGCGCCGCCGGCTACCGCGGCGACGCGGGGAAACACCAGCCGTAGGGTTACACCGGCCGCGCGGTACGGAAACCGGCGGCGACGCAGGGAGAGGTGACGGGCGATGAGCGCAGCGTCCCAGGAATACACCGCCAACGGCATCCAGGTCCTGAAGGGCCTCGAGGCCGTGCGCAAGCGCCCCGCCATGTACATCGGCGACACGGGGCTGCGCGGGCTGCACCACCTGGTCTACGAGGTCGTCGACAACTCGATCGACGAGGCCCTGGCCGGCTTCTGCCGCGAGATCACGGTCTCCATCCTGCCCGGCGACGCCGTGCGCGTGGTGGACGACGGCCGCGGCATCCCGGTCGACATGCACGCCACCGAGCACAAGCCGGCGCTCGAGGTCGTCATGACCAGCCTGCACGCCGGCGGCAAGTTCGACAAGGGCAGCTACAAGGTATCCGGCGGCCTGCACGGCGTGGGCGTGAGCTGCGTCAACGCGCTCAGCTCGCACCTGAGGGTCGAGGTGCGGCGCGACGGCCAGGTCTACGAGCAGGAGTACGAGCGCGGCATCCCGGTCACCGAGGTGCGCCCCGTGCGCGCGTCGGAGAGCGACGCCACCGGCACCACGGTCACCTTCCAGCCCGACTTCGAGATCTTCCCCGAGCGCGCCTACAACTACGAGACGCTGCGTTCGCGGCTGCGCGAGCTGGCGTTCTTGAACCGCGGCCTGACGATCCACATCGCCGACGAGCGCCTGAGTCCGCCGCGCGGCGAGCGCTTCAACTACGAGGGCGGCATCGTCGCCTTCGTCAAGTGGATCAACGAGAACAAGACGCCGATCTGCGACGAGCCGGTGCTGATCGAGGGCGAGAAGGACGGCGTCCAGATCGAGATCGCCATCGACTACAACGACGGCTACACCGAGAACGTGCTGACCTTCGCCAACAACATCCCGACCCACGAGGGCGGCAGCCACCTGTCCGGCTTCCGGGCCGGCCTCACGCGCACGATCAACGCCTACGGCCAGGCCGAGAACATGTTCAAGAAGGACCTGCCGGCCCTCAGCGGGGACGACGTGCGCGAGGGGCTGACGGCGATCATCTCGGTGAAGATCCCCGAGCCGCAGTTCGAGGGGCAGACCAAGACCAAGCTGGGCAACACCGAGGTCAAGGGGCAGGTCGAGCAGCTCGTCAACCAGACGCTGGGCGCGTACCTGGCCGAACACCCGACGGCGGCCAAGAAGATCGTCAACAAGTGCATCGGCGCCGCGCAGGCCCGCGAGGCCGCGCGCCGCGCCCGCGACCTGACGCGCCGCAAGTCGGCCCTGGACTCCGCGGCGCTGCCGGGCAAGCTGGCCGACTGCCAGAGCAACGACCCCGCCGAGTGCGAGCTGTACCTGGTGGAGGGCGACTCGGCCGGCGGCTCGGCCAAGCAGGGCCGCGAGCGGCGCTTCCAGGCCATCCTGCCCCTGAAGGGCAAGATCCTGAACGTGGAGAAGGCGCGCCTGGACAAGATCCTGGGCAACGACGAGGTGCGCACGGTCATCACGGCGCTGGGCACCGGCGTCGGCGCGGGCATCTTCGACCTCAGCAAGCTGCGCTACCACCGCATCATCATCATGACCGACGCCGACGTCGACGGCGCGCACATCAGCACGCTGATCCTGACGCTGTTCTTCCGCTACTTCCGCGAGGTCATCGAGAACGGCCACATGTACATCGCCCAGCCGCCGCTGTACCGCGTGAAGAAGGACAAGCTGGAACGCTACTGCTACACCGAGGACCAGAAGGACCGCCTGGTGGAGGAGTTCGGCGGCCCCAAGGGCGTCTACGTGCAGCGCTACAAGGGCCTCGGCGAGATGAACCCCGAGCAGCTCTGGGAGACCACGATGGACCCCGAGAAGCGCACGCTGACGCGCGTGATGCTGGAGGACGCGGCGCAGGCCGACCGCGTCTTCACGGTGCTGATGGGCGACGACGTCGAATCGCGCCGGCGCTTCATCGAGGAGAACGCGGGCCGGGTCCGCTTCGACAACCTGGACATCTGAGCGGGGCGGGGGAGAGGACGCGATGACGGAGAAGAATTTCGGCACGGTGGTCGAGGTCGACATCAACGAGAAGATGGAGCAGTCGTACCTCGAGTACTCCATGAGCGTCATCATCTCGCGCGCGATCCCGGACGTCCGCGACGGGCTGAAGCCCGTGCACCGGCGCGTGCTGACGGCGATGAACGACCTGAACCTGCTGCCGGGCAAGCCCTACCGCAAGTCCGCCAAGATCACCGGCGACACCACGGGCAACTACCACCCGCACGGCACGGCGTCGGCCTACGACACCCTGGTGCGCATGGCGCAGGACTTCAGCCTGCGCTACCCGCTGGTCGACGGGCAGGGCAACTTCGGGTCGGTGGACGGCGACAGCGCCGCGGCCGAGCGCTACACCGAGGCCCGCATGACCCGCGTGGCCGTCGAGGTGCTGCGGGACCTGGACAAGGACACCGTCGACTTCGTCCCCAACTACGACGGCTCGCGCACCATGCCCTCGGTGATGCCCGCCGCCATCCCGAACCTGCTGATCAACGGCGCCGACGGCATCGCCGTGGGCATGGCCACCAAGATCCCGCCCCACAACCTGGGCGAGATCTGCGACGGCCTGGTCGCGCTGCTGGACGACCCCGACCTGGCGCCCAACGACATGCTGCGCTTCG
Source organism: Gemmatimonas sp. (assembly GCA_013824755.1). GTDB lineage: Bacteria > Krumholzibacteriota > Krumholzibacteriia > LZORAL124-64-63 > LZORAL124-64-63 > PNOJ01. Next base: position 4,769 of record PNOJ01000078.1, on the reverse strand, counting down.
TGCAGGGGCCGGACTTCCCGACCGGCGGCGTCATCCGCGGCCGGCGCGGCATCGTCGACTACGTCAACACCGGCCGCGGCCGGCTGGTCGTGCGCGGGCGGGCCGAGATCCAGGAGGACGCCAAGGGGCGCGCCGTGATCGCCATCACCGAGATCCCCTACCAGGTCAACAAGGCCGCCCTGGTGGAGAAGATCGCGCACCTGGTGCGCGACGGCGTGCTGGAGGGCATCAGCGACCTGCGCGACGAGTCCGACCGCAAGGGCATGCACGTGGTGGTGGTCCTGAAGAAGGACGCCTACCCCCAGGTGGTGCTCAACAAGCTCTACGCGCACACGCAGCTGCAGCAGACCTTCGGCGTGATCAACCTGGCGCTGGTGGACAACCGCCCCCGGGTGATGACGATGAAGGAGACGATGCAGGAGTTCCTGAAGTTCCGCGAGGAGGTCGTGGTCCGCCGCACCCGCTTCGACCTGAACAAGGCCGAGGAGCGGGCCCACATCCTCGAGGGCTACCGCATCGCCCTGGACCACATCGACGAGATCGTCGAGCTGATCAAGAAGAGCGACTCGCCGGAGATCGCGCGCGCCGGCCTGATGGCGGGCTTCGGCCTGTCGGAGAAGCAGGCCCAGGCGATCCTGGACCTGCGCCTGGCGCGGCTGACCGGGCTCGAGCGCCGCAAGATCGAGGAGGAGTACCAGGAACTGCTGGCCCTGATCGGGCGGCTCAAGGCGATCCTCGCCGACCGCGCCCTGCAGCTGCAGATCATCCGCGAGGAGATCGCCGAGCTGCGCGGGAAGTACGGCGACGCCCGCCGCACGACCGTCGAGCCGGAGGAGGACGACCTCGACCTCGAGGACCTCATCGCCGACGAGGAGGTCGTGATCACGATCTCGCACCAGGGCTACGCCAAGCGCCTGCCCTCGGACACCTACCGCACCCAGGGCCGCGGCGGCAAGGGCATCACCGCCATGGGCACCAAGGACGAGGACTGGGTCGAGCACCTGTTCGTGGCCACCACGCACCAGCACCTGCTGGTGCTGACGGAGAAGGGCCAGCTCTACTGGCTGAAGGCCCACCAGGTGCCGCAGGCCGCGCGCACGGCCAAGGGCCGGCCCATCGTGAACATGATCAACATCGCGCAGGACGACAAGGTGCACGCGGTGCTGCCGGTGCGGGAGTTCAACCCCGACCGCTACCTGCTGCTGTGCACCGACCTGGGCATCGTCAAGAAGACGTCGCTGGACGACTTCTCGCGCCCGCGCAGCGCCGGCATCCGCGCCATCAGCCTGCTGGACGACGAGCGGCTGGTCGCGGCGCAGCTGACCGAGGGCGACCAGGACGTGGTGCTGGCCACCAGCGACGGCATGGCCATCCGCTTCCACGAGTCCGACATCCGGCCCATGGGCCGCACCGCCCGCGGCGTCAAGGGCATCGAGCTGAGCCCGGGCGAGCGCGTGGTCGGCACGGTGGTGGTGCGCGACGGCGCCACCCTGCTGACGGTCACCGAGAACGGCTACGGCAAGCGCACGCCGCTGGACGACTACCGCGTGCAGCGCCGCGGCGGCAAGGGCCTGATCACGATCAAGTGCAGCGAGCGCAACGGGCACGTCGTGGACATCCGCGAGGTGACCGACAGCCAGGAGCTGATGGTCATCACCCGCAACGGGATCATCATCCGCATGGCCGTGCGGGACATCTCGACCCTGGGCCGCAACACCCAGGGGGTGCGCATCATCAGCTTCAAGGGCGAGGATGACGCCGTGGTCGGGATCGCCGACATCGAGGCTGATGAATCGATCGAAGGCGAGGACCAGATCGACGGGGGACAGGCCGACGGGGCGTGACCACGCCCCGGAGCGGCATTTGACCATTAGTGCTGCCGATATTCACAGCTCCGTGATTATTTTTGACGATTTTCAAGATTTCTACACGTAGGCTACGGGCCGACTTCTGGAACTTTGAGGCGTAACTCGCTGAATGAGCGTGCGTTGTCTTTAACATTATTTTCTTGTAGGTTGTCTGCCGTTCCCTTATAATCGTCTTATCATAGTTCAAGTCGACAACGACTCACCTGTGGATTTGCCTACGATGGAGCGTCAGTCACGTTTGGGGGGGACAGTCGTGAAATCCAGACTGGAACCGATCGAAGGAGCATGGAACAGCTTCATTGTTGAGTTTCCGTCCTATCCCAGGCAGCGTCGGGGCGACCAGGAGGCCCTGCAGAAGATCCTCTTCCTGTGCGCCGCCCCCGAAAAGAACCCCGCCGAGCTGTGTTTTGCGTTCTTCGGGCCCCAGATCCTGCTGCACCCGGTCGTCAGCGGCGACGTCGCCGACCGGACCGAGGGCGCCCGGCTCATCTTCGTCTACGCCGCCGAGATCCCGGCCGACTTCAAGGCCTCGCTCGAGCTGATCCAGGAACGCTACAACGCGCCGGTGCTGGTGGCCCAGCGCTCCAACGTCCAGAAGTCGGCCCAGCACGTCCTGGAGTTCCTTCAGGGCGCGGCCACCCGGGGCCGCCCCGCCCCCGCTCACCACGCGGCGGGCCACGAGACCGCCCTGGGCGTGACCCTCGAGGCCGGCCTGGCGCCGCTGCCCGCCGATGTGGCGCTGTGGGACGGCGCGCTGCCCCAGGTGGTCCTGGAGCACGGCGGCGAGCACGGCGAGACCGTCACCGCGACGGTCGAGATCCAGGACTACCGCGCCGAGTACGCCTGCCGCTACGTGCTGCAGAACTACAAGGAGAACATCAACCGCGACCGCATGGCCGAGATGGTCTCGCTGTCGCCGGGCTACTTCTCCAACCTGTTCCGCGTCGAGACCGGCATGAGCTTCAGCGACTACCTGATCCAGATCCGCATCGACAACGCCAAGCGCCTGCTGCGCCGCTTCGACCTGTCGGTGGAGGAAGTCAGCAAGGAGTGCGGCTTCAACAGCCTGGCCCACTTCTCGCGCACCTTCAAGGACCGCTGCGGGGTGCCGCCGCTGAAGTACCGCAAGACGCCGAACCATGAGGCGCCGAACCACGAAGCGCCGGCCGGCGACCCGGCCGACCTGAAGGTGATGGGTCAGGCGAACTGACCCCCGTGCCACGCGACCGGGCCCCGGACCGCGCTCCGGGGCCCCACCTCCTCTGCGCGCCGGAGCCATGTCCCTCATCTCCCTGCAAAACGTCGACTTCGACTTCGGCCGCGAGCCGATCCTGCGCGGCGCCACGCTGACCCTGCTCGAGGGCGAGCGCTACGCCCTGATCGGCCAGAACGGCGCCGGCAAGTCCACCCTGCTGAACCTCATCGCCGGCGAGCTCGAGGCCCACGGCGGCGAACGCCAGGCCGCGGGCGGGGTGCGCGTGCGGCTGCTGCGGCAGTCCTCCTCGCTCACCGCCGGCCCCGACGCGGCCCTGACTGTCTACGACACCGTCGCCGCCTCGGCGTTCTCCCGCGAGCTGCGCCTCGAAGCCGAGCTGGCGCGGCTGGCCGACGAGCTGGCCGCCGCCGCGACCGAGCAGGCCACGGCGATCGCCCACGAGCAGGGCCGCCTGCAGGCCGACTACGAGCACCGCGACGGCTACACCTGGCGCGCGCGCCTGGAGCAGGCCCTGGCCGGCCTGGGCCTGCCGCAGGAGGCGTGGCGCCGCGATCCCGGCGTGCTGTCCGGCGGCGAGCGCCGCCGCGCCGCCCTGGCGGCCGCCCTGCTGGACGACGCGCAGGTGCTCCTGCTGGACGAGCCCACCAACCACCTCGACCTCGACGCCTGCGAGTGGCTGGAGCAGCGCCTGCTGCGCCGCCCCGGCGCGGTGCTCGTCGTGTCGCACGACCGGTGGTTCCTGGACCGCATCGCCACCCGCACCGTGCACCTGCACCGCGCCAAGCTGACCGCCTGGGCCGGCAACTACACCGCCTGGCTGCGCAACTCGGCCGAGCAGCGCCAGCGCGACGAAGCGGCCTGGCGCAAGCAGCAGGAGCGCGTGGAGAAGGCCGAGGACTTCATCCGCCGCAACCTGGCGGGCCAGAAGACGAAGCAGGCCCAGTCGCGGCGCAAGCAGCTGGCGAAGGAGGAGCGGATCGAGCGGCCCGTCGCCGGTCCGTCGTCGTTCAAGTTCGACCTGGTCCCCGAGCGCGAGAGCGGCGTGACGGCCTTCGAGGCCACCGGGCTGGCCAAGAGCTACGGGGCGGCGCCGCTGTTCGAGGGGCTGGACCTGCGCGTGGCCCGCGGCGAGCGGCTGGGCGTGGTGGGCCCGAACGGCTGCGGCAAGTCGACGCTGCTGAAGATCCTCGCGGGGTCCGTGATCCCGGAACGGGGGCGGGTGGTCGTGGGGCACAACGTGGACCTCGGCCTCTACGACCAGCACCTCGGCAACGTCACGGACCGCAACACGGTGCTGGAGGAGCTGGCGTCGGTGTGGCCGGCGGCGTCGCAGGGGGAATTGCGTTCCTTCGCCGGGGCCTTCGGGTTCGGGGCGGACATGATCGACCGGCCCGTCGGCAGGCTCAGCGGCGGCGAGCGCGGGCGGCTGTCGCTGATGCGGCTGATCAAGGAAGGGCACAACACGCTGCTGCTGGACGAGCCGACCAACCACCTGGACATCGGCGGGCGCGAAGCGCTGGAGGAGGCGCTGCAGGATTTCGCAGGGACGATGGTGGTGGTGACGCACGACCGGTCGTTCCTGGACCGGATCGCGCGGCGGATGCTGGTGTTCGGGCGGGACCCGGCGGGACGGGCGACGACGACGCAGTTCGCGGGCGGGTGGTCGGAGTACGTGGCGCGGCGGG
>PNOJ01000077.1 GCA_013824755.1 Gemmatimonas sp. | reverse complement strand
TGGGCAGCACGATCCAGGAGCGGGTGTCCTGGAGGAAGCCGGCGGCGATGCGGGTCAGGGGGGTGGGGCGGCCGAGGTCCAGGACGGCGACGAAGTCCTGGCCCTGGTAGCCCTGCCAGCCGCCGGTGGCCCAGGCGGTCGCGCCGCGGCGGCCGTCGAGGAGGGCGTCGGGGCCGCCGGCGGTGTACTGGGGGTTGGGCGTGGCGTGGACGTCGACGCGCCAGTCCGTGGGGAGGGCGTCGAAGCGGGCGGTGGTCACGGGGCTCCAGCGCTCGCCGTCGGTGGCGACGAAGCGCAGGGTGGTCGTCTCCCGCAGGGCCAGGGGCCCTTCGTAGAGGCGGCCCGCATGCGGTTCTGCGTGGGGATCGTCGGTCCAGCGGATCTCGCACCCGCGGTCGGCCGAGGCCAGACGGACCTCCAACTCGCCGCGGAAGCGGTCGGCTGGAGCTTCGGCCCAGGGCGCCGTGAGGATCGGCGGCGCGAGGGCCGGGGTGCCGGGGCGCGCCGCGGGGGAGTCGCCCCACTTCCCGTCCTTGCCGAGGTGGAAGACCAGTTCGCCGCCGCTCGCGATCTCCTCGTGCCACAGGAAACTGCGCCCCAGGGGGCGGCCGTCGAAGGTGACGCGTTCGATCGCGCCTGTGCCCTCGCGGCGGGTGGTGAAGGTGCGCCCGCCGGCCAGGCGCAGGCTCATGCGCTCGTGCAGGGGCGGGATCACGAGCCACTGGCGGGACGTCGGCGCCACGTCGTAGAGGCCGTAGGCGGCCAGCACGTACCAGCTCGACATCTGGCCGCAGTCCTCGTTGCCGATCAGGCCGTCGGGCGCCGTCGTGTAGAAGGCGTCGCGGAGGCGCGCCACGCGCTCGGCGCTGCGGCCGGGCCTCCCGTTGAAGTGCGACAGCCAGGCGATGTGGTGGCTGGGCTCGTTGCCGTGGGCGTATTGGCCGACCAGGCCGGTGATGTCGGCCTGCTCGCGGCCAGTCGTCGCGCTGTCGGCGGCGAAGAGCGAGTCGAGCACGGCTTCGCAGGCCGCGTCGCCGCCCAGCAGGGCCGCGTGCTCGCGCATGTGGTGGGGTGCGGCGAAGCGGTACTGCCAGGCGTTGGCCTCGGTGTAGTTGAAGTCGACGCGGCGCGGATCGAAGGGCTGCAGCCAGCGGCCGTTGTGGCGGGGGCGGAAGCAGCGGGACGCCGGGTCGAAGAGGTGGCGCCAGGCCTGGGCGCGGATCTCGAAGGCGGCCGCGACGTCGTCCCGCCCGAGGGAGGCGGCGAAGCGCGCGATGCAGGCGTCGTCGTAGGCGTACTCCAGCGTCCGGCTGACCGATTCCATCTCCTGCTCGGCGCCGATGTAGCCGTCGCGCCGGTAGGCGGCCAGGCCGAAGCGGTCGCCCGCGGCGCTGGCCAGCATGGCCCGCAGCGCCAGGTCTTCGTCGCCGCGGACGAGCCCCTTGAGGTAGGCGTCGGCGATCACCGAGACGCTGTGGTAGCCGATCATGCAGTCGGTCTCGTTGGCGGCGAGCTCCCACACCGGCAGCCGGCCGCCCTGCTCGTACTGGGCCAGCATGGTGCGCACGAAGTCGCGGGTGCGCTCCCGCTGGACCAGCGTGAACAGGGGGTGGGTCGCGCGGTAGGTGTCCCACAGGGAGAAGACGGTGTACTGGTCGCGCCCTCGGCTTGGTGAACGGCGAGGTCCAGGCCGCGGTAACGGCCGTCGGCGTCGCTGAACAGGTTCGGGGCCAGGAAGCTGTGGTAGAGGGCGGTGGCGAGCACGGTCGTCTGCTCGGCGTCGGCGCCTTCGACCTCGAACGGAGCCAACTCCCGCCGCCAGGCGTCGCGCGCCCGTTCGCGCGTCCTCTCGAAATCGAACCCCGCCCATTCGGCTTCGAGGTTGCGCCGCGCGCCATCGGCGTCCACGGCCGAGATCCCCACCTGCACCAGCAGCTCGCCGCCCTCGTCGCCGAAGGACAGCACCGCCTTGGCGGAACGGTCGGGGTGCGCCGGGTCGCCGGCCTCGATCCGGGTCGCCGTGAAGGGGCGCGAGAAGCGGGCCCGGAAATGCACGACCTGGTCGCGCGCCCAGGCCGACGAGCGCCGGAGGCCCTCGACGGTGCGGTCGTCGACCACGCGCAGGTCCGCGTCCAGCAGGCGGTCGCGGTGCTCGAGGTCGACGATCACGTGGGCGGGCGCGCCGGTCGGGAACACGTAGCGGTGCAGGCCGGTGCGGGGGGTGGCCGTGAGCTCGACGCCGATCCCGCCGTCGCTCAGGCGCACCGCGTAGTAACCGGCGGCGGCCTTTTCCGTCGCCTTGTCGAAGGGCGAGGCGTAACCCGGGCCGTGCCGATCGGGCTCGCCGCTCTCGAGCGAGGGCTCGCCGACGACGGGCATCAGCAGGACGTCGCCGTAGTCGCTCACGCCGGTGCCGCTGAGGTGGGTGTGCGAGAACCCGTAGACGACGGTATCGCTGAAGTGGTAGCCGGAGCAGCCGTCCCAGCCGGTGAGGCGCGTGTCGGGGCCGAGCTGGACCATGCCGAAGGGCAGCGCGGGGCCGGGGAAGGTGTGGCCGTGCCCGCCGGTGCCGATGAACGGGTCGATGCGGTCGACGAGCTCTGCGGAGCCGGTCGCGGCGGCGTGCAGCGGTCCCGCCGCCAGCAGGACCAGGCACAGCGCCGCGACGCGCTTCATTCGCCGGTCTCCCGGCCGGCGAAGTGCCGGTAGAGCAGCCAGGTCGCGACGGCCGTGACCGCGAACAGCAGAATCGGCAGGCCCCAAGTCCAGAAGAAGCCGTGCAGGGGCGTGGTCACGGGCAGCGGGACGAAGTCCATCGTGGTGCCGTTCATCGCTCGTCGTCCTTCCGGTGCCGCTTGCGCCAATGGTTCCACGCCAGGGCCAGGCCCAGGAACGAGGCCAGGTAGGCGATGCTCATGCCGATCAGCATGGTGATGCCCTTGTCCATCTCAGCGGCCCCCCTCTTCCTGCCAGCGCAGGCGCTGTTCGAGCTGCTCGGCGTAGGCCGCCTGTTTGGCCTCGTACTCGCTCGAGACGGCCCGCAGCTTGGGATCGATGACCCAGTAGATGACGCCCGCCCCGCCGATGGCGCCCAGCAGCAGCAGCAGGCCGCCCGTCTGCATCAGCAACAGCTTGGTCACCCCGAGCATCAGCGCCGCGAAGACCAGCGGCGACAGGACCACGGCGATCCAGTCCTCGCGGGTCCAGGCGTCGGCCTGCTCGGGCGTCCAGACGCGGCGGATCAGGGGCCGCCGTCCGCCGTCCGTGTCGCGCCGCGCCGGCACCTCGGCGAGCAGGCCGCGACGCACCGCCTCGCGGTGCACCGGTCCCCACCACCCCAGCGGCCGGGTCATCACGTAGTAGCGCACCAGGCGGTCCATGTTCTCGGGCCGCGTGAGCAGGGTGACCGGCACGAAGACCACCGCGCCGAGGGCCATCAGCAGCCAGAACTGCAGGTAGTCCGGCAGCGCGGGCAGCACGCCGAATTCGGGCAGGATCCACACCACCAGCCAGGACATGCCGAGGTTGGCCATCCAGCCCGCCAGGTAGCCCCAGGCGTTGAATCGCCACCAGACGACCTGCAGGATGTTGGGCAGCCAGATGCCGGCCATCATCAGCCACAGCGCGAAGATCAGCCAGCGCGTGATCTCCTGCATCATCAGCCCGTAGAAGAAGGAGCCGATCAGCAGCGCGAAGGTGGACCAGCGGCCGACCCAGACCAGCTGCTTCTCGGTCGCCTCGGGCCGCAGGTAGCGCTGGAATATGTCGCGCGTGAAGTAGAGGGCGCCCAGGTTCAGGTGGCTGGAGATCGTCGAGAGGTGGATGGCCAGCACGGCTCCGAAGAACACGCCGACCAGCCCGACCGGCAGCAGCTCGAAGCCCATGCGGAACCAGCCCAGCTCGTACTGCGCGGCGTCGGTGATATGCGGCAGCATCGAGAAGAAGGCGAGGATGCCCGCGGCCCAGAACCCGTTGCGGATCAGGGTGACGGCGCCGCCGGCCCACAGGCCGTAGGTCGCGTCGCGCACCGACTTGGCCGACTGGATGCGCTGGGCCTCGACGTACCAGTCGAGGCTCGTGCCCATCCCGAAGCCGCCGATCACCGAGATCACCAGCATGGTCAGCCACCAGGCGATGGGGAAGTCGCCGGTGAACCAACCGGAGAAGGCGAAGGCGTCCAGGCGCCACTGCTGCCCCAGCGCAGCGATGTTCGTGGTCACGGCCTCCGGCCCGCCCGCGGCGGCCAGGCCCACCAGCGTGACGATGACGATGGCGAAGACCGCGACGATCCCCTGCAGGAAGTCGCCCATCACCACGCCCCAGTAGCCCGCGGCCAGCGTGTAGAAGGCGGTGATCACGCTCGGCAGCACCAGGCCCACCCACACCGGCCAGCCGAAGGCCAGCGCACAGACCTTGCCCATGGCGATGCCCACCCAGCCGAGGATGAACATGTTCATGAACACCTGCCAGCCCGCCATCCAGCCCCGCAGCAGCTCGGCGCCCAGGCCGCCGAAGCGCTGGGTCTGCCACTCGGCCTGGGTGTAGGCCAGCGAGCGGCGGAAGATGCGCGCCGAGACGAAGGCGCCGATGGCGGTCCAGGCCGTGAAGAACGTGTACCAGAGGCCGCGCAGGCCGTTGGCGTAGATGACGCCGGCGATCCACATCGGCGTGTCGGTGGCGGTGTGGGTGCTGAACACCGACGAGGCCGGCAGCCACCAGGGCAGACCGCGCCCGGCGAGGAAGAAGTCGCTCTCCGAGCGCCGCCCCAGCCGGTAGAAGAAGAAGGCCCCGCCCACCATCAGCAGCAGGTACGCGGCCGCCCAGAAGATGTCCAGGTTGGTGAAGTGTCCCACGTGACCGCCTAGGCCGGGGGCCGGAAAGGGGAGGTAAGACGTTGCGCGGCCCGGAGTATACCCGCGCCCCCGGCCGCGGGGAAGGCCGATCCGCGGCGGCGCCCCGGCACGGGAAGCTGGCGGAAAGCCCCCCGAACCCCCATCATCCCCCCATGTTCGAGTACCAGCAGCACCGCCGCTATTTCGCCCAGTGCGCACAGGGCCTGGAGGACCTGCTCGCCGAGGAGCTGCGCGAGCTGGGCGCCGAGCCCGAGACGCCCGGCCGCCAGGGCGTGGGCTTCCTGGCCGACCAGGCGGCGCTCTACCGCGTCGTCTACCGCACGCGGCTGGCGGCGCGCGTGCTGGCGCCGCTGATCACCTTCGACTGCCACAGCGACCGCTACCTCTACACGACCGCCCGCAAGCTGGACTGGGACGTCCTGCTCACGCCCGCGACCACCTTCGCCGTGGACGCCACCGTCTCGCAGAGCAACCTCGACCACTCGCAGTTCGCGGCCCAGCGGCTCAAGGACGCCATCGTCGACCACTTCCGCGAGTCGACGGGCAGCCGCCCCAGCGTGGACCGCCGCGCGCCGCAGCTGCTGCTGAACCTGCACGTGCGCCAGAACCGCGCCGTGATCAGCCTGGACCTCGGCGGCGGCGCCCTGCACCGTCGCGGCTACCGCACCGAGGCGGGGGAGGCCCCGCTTCAGGAGACCCTGGCCGCGGCCATCGTGCGCCTGAGCGGCTGGGACGGCGAGGGCCCCCTGCACGACCCGATGTGCGGCTCGGGCACGCTGCTGGCCGAGGCGTGGCTGTCGGCCTCGCGCATCCCGTCGGGCTGGCTGCGCGCGCAGCTGGCGCCGCCCTGGGCGCTCTTGCCGGACTTCGACGAACAGGTGTGGGTCGAGGTGCGCCGCGAGGCGGCGGCGCTGCGACGCCGGCTGGAGCCCGGCCTGGTGAGCGGCGCCGACCTGGATCGCGACGTGGTGAGGACCGCCCGCGCCAACCTGGCGAAGCTGCCCGGCGGCGCAGCCATCGGGCTGGGCATCGCCGACGCGCGCGACCTCGCCCTGCCGCCCGGCGCCACGGTGCTGACCAACCCGCCCTACGGCGTGCGGCTTGGTCAGCGGCGGGAGGTCGAGGCGTTGTACAAGGCCTTCGGGGACGCCCTGAAGCGGCGCTGTGCGGGGACGACGGCTTGGATTCTGTGCGGGGACACGGCCCTGGTCGGGCAGCTCGGGCTGCGGCCGGCGAAGCGGGTGCCGCTGTGGAACGGGGGGATCGAGTGCCGGTTGGTGCGGCTGGATCTCTTCTCCGGGTTCCGCAAGGCGGACACCCGGAGGGAGGAGTGAGGGGATTCGGAGCCGATGTCGCAGATCGCATGTTCCCGATTGTATGCCGATCTGGACGATTCCCTGCTCAGCGCAGTGGTTTCATCTCACTAGCGTGGTCTTCACCGCATCCGTTCCCGACTCGGTCACGATCCTGATCACGTAGGCTCCGGTCGGGACTTCGCGGCCGCGTTCGTCGCGACCGTCCCACGTCACGACGTGGTGGCCGATCGCATGCGGTCCATCTGCCAGCTTCGTGATGCGACTGCCGGTCAACGAGTGCACGGTGACACGTGCCGTGCCGGGCCGCATCAACGTGTACGAAACTTGCGCGATCGGGTTGAAGGGATTCGGATGGACTCGCAGCCGAGGTGCGAGAGTTCCGGGCGTGGCCGAGGAGCCGAACGTGACCGTCCGTTCGCCCAAGAACGACAACGCGCCCGATGTCCCGGCGTGTTGCAACGCATAACGTACGTGCGTAGACGCGTCGAGTCGGAGTTCCACGTCTCGAGCAGTGTAGCTCATCCCGCTCGGATCGGTCGGGTCGAGCGCGAACGGAACGCCCCACTCCGCGACGTCCGCGTGGGCGGTCAACAGGAACGAATCGACGTCGCTCGACAGCGACAGGGTCCAGGAAAGCGTTACGGCCCGTCGCGAAGTCCCGGGATCTGCGTCCTCTTCCTGGCCGAAAGGCGATTCGGAGTCCCCATCGTCGGCAACCGCGGTGAACGATACGAGATCGTTCGGTACGACGGATTCACATTGCACGGGTATCAAGAGGATGCCGGCATACCCGTCGGCGATGAAGACATGGCTGCCTGACACGACGGCAGCGAAGGCCTGGAATCCGGTACGGACGCCGCAGACCGGGTGCGGGGTCGAAGGATCCGCGACGTCGAAGATCCAGAGCCCGTTGTAGCCGTCGGCGACATATGCATGGGAGCCACGGACCGCGACATCCATGGCATAGGTCGTCAAGTCGGTGCGGCCCAGGATGACGGGGGCGGCCGGCTCGGAAATGTCGAGGACCAGAAGACCACCGCCGGATCCGGCGACGACATAGGCCTTGTCGTCCGCGATTGCGACATTGTTCACGTAGTAGTCGGTGATCGCGCTGCCCAGGAGCACGGGGCTGTGCGGGTCGGAGACGTCGATCATCGAGATGCCGTGCCCGCCGTTCGTGGCATACAGGGTCTTTCCGGACACGGTGACGTCGGTCGTGCGCTGGCCTGTGTAGATGCTCGCAATACTTCGGGGATTGGAGGGATCCGAAACATTGATCACTTGCAGCCCGGAATAGTAATCCGCGACAAAGGCGAGCGTATCCACGATCGCGATGTCGAGAAATACCCCCTGAGTGTCCAGATTGCCGGCGATTTGAGGATTCGATGGGTCTGTGATGTCGACAACGAGTAGGCCGTGGTCTCTGTTCGCAACATAGGCGAAAGCACCGTCGACAGCGACCCCCTTCACCGTATCCGGAGTCAGGATGTGGCCGACTCGCTGGGGGTGCTGCGGGTCCGTATGGTCGATCACCAGGAGGCTCGTTCCCGCACCGACATACCCGTACACGCCGGAGACCGCCATGCAGTGGGCCTCGTCCTCAGTGTCCGATCGGCCAACTTCCTGGACTTCCAGCGGGTTCGAGACATCGAACACCTGGAGTCCGAATTCGCCGCAGGCGAAATAGGCGTGAGCACCCTGGATCGCCATGCCGCAGGATGCTCTTTCCGGTATCAGGGCGGTGGCCACAAGCAGGGGACGTTCCGGATTCGAGACGTCCACGACCTGCACGCCGCCCCCGCCGGCGACGTACGCGATGTCGCCGATCACGGCGATGTCGCTGTGGTGCCCCGGGGAATCCAGGCTGCCCGCGATCCGAGGGTTCTGGGCGTCGGAGATATCGACGACCAGGAGACCGGCATAGGCGTCGGATGCGAACGCGTATGAACCGTGGGCCGACACGTTGATGATCGTCGTTGGGGACTCCAGGCGACTCATGAACTGGAGCTGACCGGAGCCGACGATCCGGAAGATCTGGAGCCCGGCGTTGCAGTCCGCAGCGAAGACGTAGGATCCCGAAACAGCCACGTCGACGATGTATTCCTGAGCGGGCGCCACGGCGGTGACACGCGGATGGGCCGGGTCACTGATGTCAAAGACGCGCAGCCCGTTTCTTCCATCCGTGAGATAGGCATAGGATCCCGACACGACCACGCTTTGAGCATAGCCCGGGGTGTCCGCGCTGCCGACAATCACGGGATGCTCAAGATCGGTGATGTCGACAACCTGGAGACCGAAATCGTAGAGCGCCACGTATGCGTAGAGTCCGGATATAGCCACATCGCGGGCGTTGCCGGCGGTGCTCACGCCGCCCACGTGAACGGGAGACTGCGGGTCGGAGATGTCGAACACCTCCAGTCCGTGCACTCCATCAGCGACGAGGGCATGATTGCGGGTGATGGCCACACTCTCGGCAAAGCCGGTGGTGGCCGCGCCGGATACCCAATGCATGCCGGCCGCGTAATCGGCGCAGCCGGCACGGGACTCACCGGCCATGCTGCCGCAGCATAGGGCGGCGGCACCAACAATGGCGCTCACCGCCAGGCGATGGCTGTGCACCGAAATGGACATGTGAAAACACTCCTCCGCCGCCCGGATGTCGGTATCAAATATCTTCAGTCATGAGATCGAGTTACATGAGTCTACACCGGCTCGCGACCGGAGTCTAGAAGAACGCCTTCGCCACCTTCAAAATCCCCTGCTTCCAAGGCACCCGGTGCGAAACCCCCGACCGCCCCTCGAACTCCGCCAGATGCTCCAGGTACCACCGGTAGTTCCGCACCAGCGCCTGCTTGTTCGAGTACTGCGGGTCGAACCCCAACACCCGCTCCGCCTTCTCGATCGAGACGAAGGAGTCCTCGCTGGCGGTCTCGTAGACCCACTTGTAGAGCGGGGAGAGCTTCATCGCCTCCAGCAGCCGCAACGTCGCGATGACCGGTCCGGCCGGGAACCCGCGGATCTTCTTGCCGAAGCCCGCCTCGTCCAGCACGGCCTGGTAGTCCTCGCGCATGGTGGTGAACTCGCGGGCGCCCAGGTTGAAGACGTCGTCGACCTTCTCGCGCGGGCCGGTCAGGCAGAGGTGGATGCCCTGGCAGATGTCCTCGACGTCGGCCAGCTGGTAGCGGTTGCGGCCGTCGCCGATCATCGGGAAGCCCTTGCCGTCCTTGGCCCAGTCGTAGAAGAGGGCGAAGACGCCCAGCCGCTCCGGCCCGATGAAGGACTTCGGGCGCACGATCGGCACGCACAGGCCGCGCGCGCGGAACTCCGCGCAGACCTGCTCGGCCTCGACCTTGCTCTCGCCGTAGGGGCCCACGCCGTGCAGGCGGTCGTCCTCGAGCAGCGGGTGGTGGTCGGGGATGCCGTAGACGGCGGTCGACGAGACGTGCACGACGCGCTCGCAGCCCGCGTCCAGGGCGGCCTGCAGCACGGTGCGGGTGCCGTCGAGGTCCGTCGAGCGGATCTCCTCGCGTGTGTACAGCGGCAGCGCCGCGGCGGCGTGCACGACCTGCGCGCAGCCGGCGAGCGCGCGGTCCACGTCGGCGCGGACGCGGATGTCGCCGTCGACCACGCGCACGCGCGGGTCGTCGCGCTCGGGATAGTCGAAGGGCGCGACGTCCAGCGAAACCACTTCGTAGCCCCGCGCGAGCAGGTAGCGCACCATGTTGATGCCGAGAAAGCCGGCGCCGCCGGTGACGAGGCAGCGTGTCTGCGTGGTCGATCCGTTGTTCATGTCGTCGTCCTCGTCCGGGGTGGTCGTGCTTCGCGCGTTCGAACATAGGCAGCGCAACGGGCCGGCGCCAGTTCGCAACCGTTCGCTGATCGATGGGTTGCGGCTGCGAATAATCCCCGCCCAAGCCCACGCGGCTGTTCGACTTGGATCCACACATCCTGTGGTGACAGGGGTGTCCTGCAGGCCTTGGAGCCAGGATGGCGGAAAGGCCGGAAGGCCAAGCAAGTCGGGCACAGGATGTGCCCGACGAGCGCCCCCTGTCACCACAGGATGTGTGGATCCAAGTCGCAACACAGCATGGGCAGAGACAATCCCCCGGCCAGAACCTAGTTCAAACGGCTGGCGACGAGCACGACCCCGGCGACGATCAGCAGCAGCCCCACCCCCTGCACGAGGTCGAGGCTCTCCCCGAGCCAGAGCGCCGAAGCCGACACCACGATCAGGAAGCCCGTCCCGGTCATGATCGGGTAGGCGAGCGAAACCGGGACGCGGCTCAGCACGTACGCGTAGCTCACGACGTTCACGGCGAACAGCGCGATGCCGCCGACCACCAGCGGGTTCAGCAGGATCTGTCGCAGGGCGCCGACGGGGTCGGCGGGGTCGAGCGGCCGGTCGCGCATCCCGGCGCGGATCAGCAGGTTGGCGGCGGCGTTGGCGCTCAGGGCCAGGATCAGGGCCAGGACGTGCGGTTTCATGCTCCTCCGGGGGTTGGCGGCCGCCGCCGATCATAGCATCCCGGTCGCCGCAGCGCCCCGAGCGATCTGATTTCCTTGACAGGACGGAAATCAGCACCATATTGGCGCCTTGAAACGATTAAACAATTAACGTTTCAATGTTTCGCAACGAAGGAATCGATTCATGGCCGAAGCTCGCAAACACGACAAGTCGCTGCAAATTTATGCAGTTGCGGAGCCGCTCTTCGAGCGGTACGGCTTCCGCAAGACGACCGTGGAGGAAATCTGCCGCGCCGCCGGTGTTTCCAAGCGGACCTATTACGAACTGTTCCGCGACAAGGCGGACCTGCTCACCCGGATGCTCGTCCACCTGGCCAGCGAGGCGGCGCTGGGCTGGCGGGACGCGCTGGACCCCGACCAGCCCACCGTCGAGAAGGTCCTGTCCTACCTCGACGGCTACGAGGCGTTCGGCCGGCAGCACCCCGCGTTCGCGAAGTGCATGCACGAGATCGACAACGACGCCTGCAGCCGCGAATTCGAGAACCACCCCAGCGTCCAGGCCATGCGCGACGCCCTGGCCGACGTGCTGGCCGAGGGCGTCGTCCGCGGCGAGCTGCGGCCGTTGGACCCGCCCACGCTGGTGTGGATCATCGACAGCCTGCTGGACACCATGTACTACATGTTCCCGCAGATGACCGGGCGCGTGAGCGCGCTCGAGGACCCGCTCCTGGCGAGCGAGCTGCGCGCCTTCATCATCAACGGCATCCGCAACCCCGACCACGATCCCGGACGGAGGACAGCATGACCATCGGACACCTGGCGCGGGCGGCGCTGTTGGCCGCCGCCTGCCTGGGGCTCTTCACCGCCGCGCCCGCGCCGACGGCGGCCGCCGCCGACGAGCCGGTTCCCGCGACCCTCGACGCCGGCCCCGGCGCCGTCATCGCCGCGCGCCCCGGCGCGGCCGAAACCCTCGATCTCGAGACCTGCGCGCAGCGCGCGCTGGCCGGCAACGACCTGCTGCAGGCCGAGCGCTACCGTCGGCGTGAGCTCGACGGCCAGATGAAGCAGGCGCTCGCCACCGGTCTGCCGACCCTCGACGCCACGGGGACCTGGTCGCGCAGCCGCGACCCGAGCTTCGCCCTGGACTCCAGCTTCGGCGGCGGCGGCGGCACGGGCAGCGCCCTGATCGACAGCCTGTTCGGCGGTTTCAGCTTCATCCCGCCGCCCGAAGACATCCCGGCCCAGACCTACTGGCGCTCGAGCCTGAACCTGAGCTGGACCCTGAACCCGATCAAGATCCTCGGCGCGGTCGGCGCCGCCGGCCAGGGCATCCGCCGCCAGGACCTGGCCCTGCTGGGCGCCGTCCACCAGACCGAGCAGGACGTCGTGGCGGCCTACCACGGCGTCGTGCTGGCCGCCGAGCAGCTCGCCGCCGTCGAGGCGGAGCTCCGCAACCAGGAGGAGTTCCTGGACATCTCGCGCCTGCGCTTCGGTCTCGGGATGGCGACCGAGCTGGACACGCTGCAGGCCGCGGTCGCGGCGGCCAACCTGTCGCCGCAGCTGCGCCAGGCGCAGCAGGGCCTGCGCACCGCCGGCGCCCGGCTCAACGCCGTGATGGGCGCCGACCCCGAGTCGCCCCTGTCCGTCCGCAACGAGCAGCGCGTGGAGACGGACGTCGTTTCGCGCGAGACGGCCCTGGCCCTGGCCGCGCGCCGGCCCGACGTGATGCAGGCCGAGGTGATGAGCGACCTGCTGCGCCAGAACCGCCGGGCGCAGAAGTCCGAGATGCGCCCCTACCTGTCGATGCTCGGCAGCTACGGCTACGTGGGCCGCCGGCTGAAGGACCTCGACGACACCGGCCACGACTTCTGGAACGCCAGCGTGGCGCTGAACGTGCCGCTGTTCGACGGGTTGCTGACCCGCGGCCTGGTCCAGCAGACCGAAGCCTCGATCCTGCGCTCCGAGTCGGAGCGCAACGGCCTGCTGCGGCAGGCGCGCGTCGAGGTGCTCGACCTGCTCGACGGCCGCGACGCCGCCCGCGACAACCTGCGCGCGGCCGAGCTGAACATGGACCGGGCCGAAGACCTGCTCGAGACCAGCATCCTGATGCTGCGGCACGGCAAGGCCGACTACCTGACCGTGCTGCAGTCCGAGGCGGAGCGCTCCCGCGCCCGCACCAACCTGATCCAGGCGCGGTACGACGTGCTGACCACGACCGCGTCCCTGAAGCGCGCCATCGGCGTCTCGCCCCTGCTGCCCCTGGCGGCGGTCGACGGGCTCGTCGCGGGAGGTTCGCAGTGACCATCGGAATGGAGAAGACCATCATGACGACGCGCAAGCTGTTCGCCGCCGCGGCCCTGATGCTGGCCCCGGCCCTGCTGTCGACCACGGGCTGCGGACCCAAGGACGGCGGTGCGCCGCCGGCCGAGACCGCCCGCAACGTCCGCGTGCTGGAGCTGGACGCCACCGACCTGACCGAGATGTTCGAGGTCTCGGGTGCGGTCGAGCCCCTGCGCGGCACCGACGTCGCCGCCGAGGAGGGCGGCACCGTGGCCGCGATCCCGCGCGACAAGGGCTCCCGCGTGGCCAAGGGGCAGACCCTCATCGAGCTGGACCGCCGCCTGCTGTCGGCGGAAGCCGACGCCGCCCGCGCCGACCTGGCGCTGCAGGCCTACAACGTCGAGCAGACGCAACGGCTGTACGAGGCCGGCAAGGTCAGCCGCGTCGAGCTGCTGACCGCCGAGGCGCAGCACGGCCGGGCCGCGGCCGCGGCCCGCGTCGCCGAGCTGCGGCACGAGCGGGCCGCCATCGCGGCGCCCTACGCCGGGATCGTGGCCGAGCGGTTCGTGGAGCCCGGGCAGCTCGTGGCCCCGGGCACCGTCGTGGCCCGCGTGGTCGACCCGTCGATCCTGAAGCTCGCCGGCTGGCTGACCGAGCGCGACATCGTCTGGCTGCGCGAGGGCGCGGCGGCCGAGGTCTCGCTGGACGGCGTCGCGGCGCCGGTCGTCGGGCGCGTGGCCTGGCTCGGTTTCGAGGCGGACCCGGTCACCGGCAAGTTCCCGCTGGAGATCCGTCTGGACAACAAGGACCTGTCGCTGCGGCCGGGCGTGGTCGGCCGCGCCCGCATCCACAAGCAGACCCTCGCGGGCGTGATCGCCATCCCGCGCGACGCGGTGCTCGACGCCGGCGGCGGCGCGGCAGTCTACGTCGTCGACGGCGACCGGGCGCAGCTGCGACGGGTCGTCCTGGGCCCCGACCAGGGCCTGCTGGTGGCGGTGACCGAGGGCCTGCGCGCGGGCGAGCTGCTGGTCGTGCGCGGCCAGCGCGACCTGATCGACGGCGCGCTCGTCATGACGGTCGAGACGGCGTCCGCCCGCGACGGCTCCCTCGCCGGCGACCCCGCCGTCGCCACCGAGGCCGGCGCCGCGACGCGCGCCGCCGTGCCCGACCAGGCCGCGTCCGATCCGACGGAGGCCGCGCGATGAGGCTCGTCAGCAGTGCGATCCGCAAGTACCCGATGATCTTCGCCTTCATGGCGATCATCACGATCGTGGGCGTCAAGAGCTACCTCGAGCTGCCGCGCGAGTCGAGCCCCGACGTCAAGATCCCCTTCGTGATGGTGATGACCCCGTACTCGGGCGCCGGCCCCGAGGACGTCGAGAACCTCATCACGCGCAAGCTCGAGCGCGAACTCAAGGGTCTGGCCGACCTCAAGGAGATGACCAGCACCTCGGTCGAGGGGGCCTCGACCATCGTGCTGGAGTTCACCACCGACGTGGAGATGAGCGACGCCCTGCAGAAGGTGCGCGACCGCGTCGACCTGGCCAAGCCCGAGCTGCCGGACGACCCGCGCGACGACATGATGGTCCTGGAGCTCAGCTCCTCGGACTGGCCCATCGTGCAGATCAACCTGGCGGCCGACTACGACCCCGCGCTGCTGAAGCAGGCGGGGGAGGACCTGCAGGAGGCCTTCGAGCAGGTGCGCGGCGTGCTCGAGGTGAAGCTGACCGGCGGCGTGGAGCACGAGGTGCGCGTGGACGTCGACCCCGAGCGCCTGCGCTTCTACAACCTGAGCCTGCAGGATGTCCAGGACGCCATCGCCCTGCAGAACGTGACCATCCCCGGCGGCAAGCTGGCCCTGGGCACCTACGACTACCAGGTGAGCGTGCCGGGCGAGGTCGATCGCGCCGAGGAGATCCTCGGCTTCGTGCTCAACCTCGGGCTGCCGGACCCCGTCTACGTCCGCGACGTGGCCGAGGTCAGCTTCGGCATCAAGGACCGCGAGAGCTTCTCGCGCGTCAACGGCAAGGAGGCCGTGATCCTCACGGTCACCAAGCGCAGCGGCGAGAACATCATCGACATCGTGGACGAGATCAAGGCGGTGCTCGAGCGCGAGCGGCCGCGGCTGCCGGCGGGCACCGAGGTGAGCCTAGTCGGGGACCAGTCCAAGGACATCCGCGACATGGTCCGCGAGCTGGAGAACAACATCATCAGCGGCCTGATCCTGGTGGTGCTGGTGCTGCTGCTGTTCATGGGCTTCACCAACGCGCTGTTCGTGGGCACGGCGATCCCCCTGTCGATGCTGCTGACCTTCATCGCGCTGCGGGCGCTGGGCATCACGCTGAACATGGTGGTGCTGTTCTCGCTGATCCTGGCGCTGGGCATGCTCGTGGACAACGGCATCGTGATCGTGGAGAACATCTACCGCCAGCGGGGCAAGGGGAAGGGCCCCGAGGAGGCCGCCGTCTACGGCGCCACGCAGGTGGCCGCCGCGATCACCTCCTCGACCCTGACCACGGTGGTCGCCTTCGCGCCGATGATCTTCTGGCCGGGGATCATGGGCGAGTTCATGAAGTACCTGCCGATCACGGTCATCATCTCGCTG